>JAFQQE010000013.1 GCA_017411405.1 Bacilli bacterium
AATATCAATTTCCACTTTATTTTTTTCTGTTAATTGTTTATAATTCATGTATGGGCTCCTTCCTTGCCGGGTGGTGGGCCCTTTTATTATATCAAAAAGCCGCACCTTAGTGGTGCGGTTCAAATTTCAATTTAGGAAAATTCTAGAAATAGAATTTTTTTTATAAAAAAAGATTTAAACTTTTGTAAGTTTAAATCCTACTTTATAACCATTTATATCTTGTTCTTCTAAAGAATCATTAATACGAACAAATTCTAAAGCTAATGTTTCATTTTTAATAAATTCTATAAATTCTTTTATTGAGTCTTCATACTCATCGTTTGAATTATATTCTACTTTAATTCTGTCTACTATATCAAAATTTTCACTTTTTCTTAATTGTTGAATTTTTGATACAGTTTCACGAGCATTTCCTTCATTAATTAATTCTTGAGTTAATGTTGTATTTAATATAACAAATTCATTATTTAACATTCCTACATTAAATCCTTCTTTAGAATCTATTCTTATATCTACCATTTCTAATGTTATTTCTGTTGTTTCCCCGGCAATAATCATTTCTATAGTTTCATTATTTTGTAGTTTACTAATTTCTTCACTTGTTATGTTTAATAATTTTTCTTGGAATTCTTTTATATTACTTCCAAATACTTTACCTACAACTTTAAAATTTGGTTTAACATTAAAATTCATATAAGTTGATAAATCTTTTACAAATTCTATGTTTTTAACATTTAATTCTTCTTTAATTAATTCTGTTAAGTCTGCAATTATGTTTTCATTCTTTCCATCTAATAAAATCTCACTTAATGGTTGTCTAACTTTAATTTTTGTTTCTTCTCTTACATTTCTTCCAATACTTATTAAATCTCTTACTAAATCCATTTTAGATTCTATTTCATCATTAATTAATGTTAAATCTACATTTGGAAAATCAGTTAAGTGTACAGAGTTTTCTCCTGTTAGTTTAGTATATATTTCTTCTGTAGTAAATGGAATAATTGGAGCACATAATTTACATAGACCTACTAATACTTCGTAAGTAGTTTTATATACTGCCTTTTTAGAACTATCTAATTCACTACTCCAGAATCTATTTCTATTTCTTCTAATATACCAATTACTTAAATCATCAGAAACAAATGTAGTTATTAGTTTTACTACTTCATTTAAATCATATTTATCATAAGCTTCAGTAACAATTTTTATTAACTTGTTATATTTACTTAATAACCATTTATCTATCTCTTCACGATCTTCTATATTAACATTACATTCATTAATATCTATTCCATCTGTATTTGCATACATTTGGAAGAAAGAATATGTGTTTTTTAATGGATTGAAGAATTTAGAATGAACTTCTTTTAATCCTTCTTCATCAAACTTAAGCGGAGTCCAAGTAGGAGAAACGTATGGTAAATACCATCTTATTGTATCTGCTCCATATTTTTCCATAAGAGTAAATGGTTCAATTGCATTACCTTTTGATTTATGCATTTTTTTACCATATTTATCTAGTAATAGCTCATTAACTAATACATTTTTATATGGGCTCTTACCTGTTACAAATACACCTAAAACTATTAGACTGTAGAACCATCCTCTTGTTTGATCAATTCCTTCAGCAATAAAATCAGCTGGGTATTGACTTTCCCATAATTCTTTATTCTCAAATGGATAATGATATTGTGCAAAAGGCATTGCCCCACTATCAAACCAACAGTCAATTACTTCAGTAACACGTTTCATTGATTTTCCACATTTTGGACAATTAAGATGAATATCATCTACAAATGGTCTATGTAAGTCTATAGTCTCAGGATTTATTTCTTCTACAGCTTTTTCACTTAATTCTTGACGTGAACCAATCATTTCCATGTGTCCACATTCACAATTCCATAATGGTAGAGGTGTTCCCCAATATCTATTTCTAGAAATTGCCCAGTCATTCATATTTTCTAACCAATTTCCAAATCTTTTTTCACCAACATAACTTGGGAACCAATTTACTTTTTTATTTTCTTCTATAATTTTATCTTGTAGTTTTGTAACTTCTAAATAATAGCTTGGTCTAGAATAGTAAACTAGAGGTGAATCACATCTCCAACAATGTGGATAATCATGTTTGATTTTTTGCTTTTTAAATAACTTATCATTCTCTTTCAACCATTTTACAACTTCTAAATCAGCATCGAATATATTCATACCTTTCCATAAACCATCAGTATAAACTGCATCTTCTCCAACTGGATTTAAATAAGGCATATTATATTTTTTACATACTTTTGCATCATCTTCACCAAATGCAGGTGCAATATGAACAATTCCAGTACCATCAGACATAGTAACATATTCATCGCACATTACTATGAATGCTTTTTTACTTGGAGTAAGTGATGGAATAAGTTGTTCATATTCAGTAAATTCTAAATCTTTACCTTTCATTGTTTCTAATACTTTATAATCATCACCTAAATTAGCAGTGGCTAAAGCTTCAGCTAATATAAATTTATAACCTTGTGATTCTACTAAAACATAATTTTCATTAGGATTTACACATAATCCAACATTTGATATTAATGTCCATGGAGTTGTTGTCCAAACTAAGAAGTAAACATCTTCATCTTTTTTCTTAAATGTTACTGTTACAGTATTAGCATCAATTTCTTTATATCCTTGAGCTACTTCATGACTAGCTAATCCTGTTCCACATCTTGGACACCAAGGCATGATTTTAACGCCTTCATAGAATAATCCTTCATCAAAGAATTTTTTTAATATCCACCATTCAGTTTCAATGTAATTATTATCATAAGTAATATATCTATTATCTAAATCTATAAACTGTCCCATTTCATCTGTTAGTCTTCTAAATGCGTTTTCATTATCCCACACAGTTTCTTTGCACAATTCATTGAATTCTTTAATACCATATTTTTCGATGTCATTTTTTCCAGAAAAACCTAATTTTTTTTCAACATTAACTTCTACAGGTAACCCATGAGTATCCCAACCAATTTTTCTTAATACTCTATTACCCTTCATAGTTTGATACTTACAAAAAGTATCTTTTAAAAATTTAGCAACCATATGGTGTAATCCTGGCATACCATTTGCAGTTGCAGGTCCATCGTAGAATACCCAATCAGAAGCACCTTTTCTATTTTCAATTGTTTTATTAAGAATATCTTGCTTTTTCCATTCGGTTAAAATACTAGATTCTACTTCATGAACACATCTTTTATCTAATTCTTTAAAATCTTTCATATAATCTCCTCCTAAATAAAAAAATCATAAACTAAAGGACGCAATTAATACGTGGTACCACCTTAATTTATGATTTTATAATCATCTTAAAATCTTAACGCGATTAACGTAATAGGATTATCCCCTATTCACATCAGAAGTGATCTTTAAATAGTTTCCTTTATTTGTTTTCACCAACCACAAATTCTCTAAAAACTCCACTATTTAACGTCTTCATCAATTGCTTTATGTCATTAATTATAATTTATCTTTTTTAATTTGTCAATTTAATTTCCCCAAGATAATATATTATTATCTAATTTAATAATATATGGACACTCTTTAGTACCTAATTTCCCTTCACAAGAAGTATATTTATTTTTATAACTAGTTGGATATTTTTCATAATCTGTTAATATTTCTTGATAACTTATTGTTATAACAGGTGTATAATTAGCTGTTTTTATACTGCCGCTATACCAATCACCAACTAAATTTCCTCTGTCATAACTCACTTTAACATAATCATCCTCATTATATTTTTCCTCATCATTATTATCATTTACAGCAAAATCAGTTAAATTTCCACTAGAAATTTTTGCGTATCCATTATATGTATTAAAACTTTTTTCTATGCTATAAATTCCTACATATATGCTTTTTCCTAACAAAAAACTTCTTAAATCATTTAAATTATCTGCTGTTGATATTGTACCAAATTTATCCCTATATGTTCTATTCATAAGCTTATCAAGACCTGTTTCAAAATGTGTTGCACCATATTCACAATAATAGTCTTCTTCGGTAATATACTTTTTTAAATTTTCATTTATTTTGTCATATAAATCTTTCTTTTTTGATTTCTCAGTTTCATAAGTTTCATCTACTAATTCCTTTTTTGACCAACCATTTTCATCATTGTATTTTGTTAATATAGGACTTTCTCCAGTTGATACATTTTCGGAAGTTAAAAAATAACTTATATCACTTTTTTGTATTTCTTGTTTTATGTGACATTCATAGTTATAATAACGTTCTCCATTAATCCAGTCAGAACGACTATTATACTTACTTACTATATATAATTTACCATCCATTTCAATAATCATTTCATCTTCGCTATAATCACCATATGCTGGAGCAGAATTTTTTTCGAGATCTACATATTTTAATACTTTATTATCTAAATCTATTTCTTCATTCTTATACTTTGATACCGGTTTAATTACTTTCCTACATGTGTTCTTAGGGTTATTATAATATTGTATAACACTAGGTAAGTTATTAGATTTTACTTCGTTGTTATAAATTAGTTTTATTTTTTTATTTGATTTGTCTACATTTACTGTAACCCATAAATCTTCATTTTCACCTGATGGCCAATAAGCTCTCTTAGAATCATCTGAGATTACATCAAATAAAACCCAACTGTTCCCTCCAAAATCCATCATAGCTAGTCCTTGTTCTAATGATTCTATTCTTTGTAATAGTTCATCAATCGTATTATCTTCTTCTGTTTTAGCTTCTTTAGGACATACATATATAACATCACTAGTATTTACTTTATCTTTTAATGTACCCCAACTATTTATAACAGATATTTCTACTCTACCATCACATGCATTTTGAACATCCTCTTCTGTAACTTTATCTTCTAATAATACAGCATCAGATAAGATATAATATTTATTCTCATAATCAATCACTTGGTTGGTTTCAGGATCTATTATATTATCTTTAACCAGACCCTCATTTTTTAAAGTTTCTAATGTGATTACTGCTCCTTCTACGTTATCTTGCAAGTTTGTATATATTTCTTGATGTGAAGATAAATACACTTCTAAAGCTTCATCAAATTGACTATAAAATTTTTCTAGTCTCTTTTTTTCATTTTTTTCTTTTGTTACATTTATTGTTACAACACTACTAACACCGATAATACTTATAAGTGCAATAGCCACAATTATTTCAATTAGTGTAAAACCCTTTTTCTTCATTTTATTTCTCCTTCACTATTTTTTTCTTGCTAATGCTATTTCTAATTCGTCATCAACAAATCTATTAACTGCAATGTCAAAAAGTTTACTATTTAGAGGTATATGATTAGTTTTCATATATTCTATTATAGCTTTTTTTTCATCTAAACTTATTATTCTTCCTGTATTAGGAATTGGTATTCCATTTTTATCCCTCATAAGTTTTTTTTCTATTTTTGAAGAATATATTTTCTCAATGTCTTTATCATTTAATGAAAATCCTAATCTATTTTCTACTAAAAATCTTTTAAAAATGATTAATTCTTCTTTGGGTGCAAAAATTTCTAAATGTTTTATCATAGTTTCATAAGAATATTTTGAATCAGTAAAATAATCTAGCGCATCATATTTTCTTATGGTATTATCTTTTTTTATTTTTCCACTATCAATTCCTACTAAAACATTTTTCCAAGTAGATATAAGATCATTTATATCTACTTTTGATTCATTTAATTTTTCTTCATATTTTTTATACCAAATACTATTAAAAGACTTTAATATTTCTATATATTTTTTAAATCTAAATTGATCACAATCTCTTACTAAACAGTAATCATAAATACTTTTAAAATTTCCGTTTAAATAGTCAGATATAGTTTTCTCTGCTAAAGGTAATAAAACTTCTTTTTCTTCATCTTTTTTTATTAATTTATCTAATTCTTCCTTATTTGTATAATAAAAATTTATATAATCTAGTGCATTACTTTTTATTCTTAATATTTCTTCTTTGTTATATAAAAACTGTAATCCTTCTTTACTTAAGCTTCTATCCAAGTTAAAAAAGCTCATATTAATTAATTTTAATCTCTTATGTAATTCCATAAATTTATCTATATTATTAAACGTTTTTTCTTTTAAAAATATTTTATATGCTTCTAATTCATTTTGAGATACCCTTTTTAAAGCTCTATCTTTTTCATATTCTTCTCTAATATCTAATAATTTTTTTCTTTCTTCTGTTGATAACATAGAGCTTCTACATGCAACATTATATTCTCTTCTGTTTGCATAATAGTCCTTTATAATTTTAAAAGCTTCTTCTATATTATTATTTTCATAATTTATAATAATATCTAAGAACATATCTTTTCTTGTTTCATATTCTTTCATAATTTTCATCCTCACTTTTTATAAGCTTCTAATAATCTTTTATGTATACCTGGTTCTATAATATTTATCGCATTTATAGAACTTTCTAAGGATAATTTAAAATTACCTTTCATAAATGCTATACTTGCTTTTTCTAAACTTTCATCTATTTCTTTATTATCAAATCTATATCTATTCCCATAGATTATAGCATTTTCTGCCATCCAAGCAGTTTTTATTGTTTCATTAGAAGTATTATAAAGTTTTAACACTAAATCTCTTGCATTATCAACTCTAATATTTAAAGTTTTAATGTTTATTGGTTTAGCTTCTAATTCCTTGATCATTTCTCTTATTGCTTCAGTTGCCTCTTCTAATTCTATATAATAACATTTTGGAATAACAGGTAATTTATAACTTGTTATTTTTTCTTTTGCACTCGATAATATAGATTTTATTTCTTCTAATTGTTCTCGTGCTCTTAATTCATCTTCTTTTAAACTTCCTAAGCTTTTTAAAGTATAATCTAATTTATCTTCAGTCTTTGATAATTTTAAGTTTAATAATTCCATTTGATGTGCTAATTTAGAATATGAAAATAATTTGTTTCTATAATCTTCTATAATAGTTTCATATTCACTTTTTATGGATTTACCTGATAAAGATATTTCATCTATAATTTTAACTTCATCTTCAGTTAAATCATAACTATATTTTATATCATCTATTTTTCTATTTAAACTTAATATTATATTTAATATTTTTTTACATCTTATACCAATAGTTCTAGTAAATTCTTCAAACATTCTTTTACTTACTTTTTCTTTTTCAAAATCATTATATAAGTTATCATAATAATCTAAAATTGTTTTTAATTCAAAAATAGAATCAACTAAATTTAATACATTCAATCTATCAAATATATCTGCTATTTTTTTTTCAGATTCAATCATATTATAATCTATTTTTAAATAATCTAGGTTGTATCCTTCTTTTACCATTTTTTCATATATATCATGAGTATCTTTCATTTTTTTTGGTATAAGAACTTTTCCCATCAAAATAATACTAGGAGCTTCTTCAATCACTATGCTTAAGTTACCTATTGTATCATCTAATGCTTTAACTATTTTGCCTACTTCTGTATATGCATTATTTTCCATACTAATTTCAAATGCACTAAATAATTTATCAACCGTTTCAAATTGTAATTCTATAGGACTAGAAATAATTTCGTAATCTTCTTTAGCATTATTATATTTTATAAATATTTCTCTATATTCACTTTTTAATTTAGTTACTATTTCTCTATTTTTTTCCTCGCTTGTAGTTATTTCTTTTATTTCATCTAACAAAAATTTTGATTTACTTTTTATAAAATATATATCTAATTCTATTTTTGCTAATTCTTTTTCTATTTCTTTATATTTTTTAGTATTAATTAATTCTTCTACATTTATTAATTCATCTGTTATTTTAGGTACTTCTTTATCTTTTATAATTTTGAACTTTTCTTTCCATGATTCATATTTTTTTTCTAACTCTTTATTATTTATTAAAGATTCAACTTTATTAAGTTCGGTTAATATGGAAGCACTAATAATTAGATTTTTATCTCTCTCTAACATTTTTAAAACTTCATTATATTTATTTTTCATATGTTTTTTTACAATAACTATCATGGTTATTATTAAAGCTATTGTAATAATCAGATATGCTACACCAAATAATATATAAGTATCCTTCATATATACACTTCCTTATACATTCTAATTCTATCATAAAGAACTTAAAAATAAAAGAGATATTTTTTTATACCTCTAATTTTATAATTTATCTATTTTTATTTTCATAGCATGTTCATAAGTATTAATTAAACCTTCTTTAATATTCATAAATTTTGGTTTAATTTGATATATTCCCGGATAGCAATTTCCTTCAATTAAACATACATCATCTTCTAATATTGCAACATCCCAACCAACATATTTTACTTCTTTAATAACTTTTGAACATTCTTTAACTAACTCTATTGCTTTTTCATAGTTTGGTATTTCATAACCTATTATATCAATATTACTTATAGGATGAGTTTCAAAAATATTGTCTTCTCTATCTATTGCAGGTACAATTACTTTTCCATCTTTTACAAATGTATACATACTACCAGATGAAAAATTATCTGTAACTCCTCCATTACCAATTTTAAATACTGTATTTAATATGTGTGTTTTTTTTCCATCAAAAAATGTTACTATACGAAGTGTATTTACACTACTTTTATTTAAGTTATTTAGACTTTTATGTTGCTTTATTTTTTCTTCTATAAGTATTTGTTTATTTGATATTAATTTATCATATATTTTCTTTAGATTTTTATTATTTAATTTAATAAGTTCTACTCCTATACCCCCACAACCATCTATTGGTTTTACAATTATTTCTTTTTTATCAGAACAAAACTTAATAAATTCATTATAATTACTATCTATTACCATCCAATTTCTTTTTAAAAATTTGTCAAATTTTTTATTAAATTCTTTCTTATTATCAAA
This sequence comes from Bacilli bacterium, assembly GCA_017411405.1. Taxonomy (GTDB): domain Bacteria; phylum Bacillota_I; class Bacilli_A; order RF39; family UBA660; genus UMGS1124. The sequence goes on from JAFQQE010000013.1 coordinate 8,930, forward strand.
CAATTCAAAATATTCTCTATTATTAAATTTTTTTACTATCGCATTATTTTTTACTCGAGTCAAATATGTCTTACGTTCTAATTTATTCAAATTATAAAACTCGAATTCTTGATAATCATAATATCCTGTACCATATTTATTAGCACAAATTATCATGTCCATCAATAAATAATTTTTACTTAATTTAGTCTTTTTATGTATGTTATCAATAACCTCTAACATTGTATTAACATTTAAATTTTTAATACATTTTAATTTGTAAGCCATACTACTCATTACTCTCACCATATTTTTATTTTATCAAAACAATAATTTAAAGTCTATTAAAAAAAGCTAATTGTGTTTCAATTAACTTATTTTTTTTCATTTATTTTTTTAGCTTGTTGTAATCCCCAAACTATTAGCCCACCTATTAAAAAGAACAATATGTTAAAATTGTGGATATTTATAGGATCTACTGGTATTTCTAAAGTTGTAGGTCCCATAATTATTGAATATATTGAACCAATCATTAACCCTATAATTGTATATACAGTTTGTGTTCTAAATTTATTTAAGGCTTTTTTTAAAAGTTTAATTATTGAAAACATTCCTGTTAATACTCCAAGTCCAAATATAAATAATCCCCAAAAAGACGAAAAGTCAAAATTTATTAAATTTTTTATTCCGTTTATTATTGGTAAATATAAACCAAATATTAATAATAATGTAGAACCTGAAATTCCAGGCAATATCATCGCAGATATTGCTATCATACCTACTAAAAATATGTATATACCAGTTGAAAAATTAAAACTTGTTATATTAATCAAATCTACTTTGCTAGTATTATAATATGATATTAAAAATACTAATAATATACCAATTATAGTAAATATTATATTTAAATACTTTCCTTTTAAAACTTCTTTTTCTTCAGATATTATTATGGGTATAGATAGTATAATAAATCCCATAAATAATGAACTTACTTTATAAATATGAGTTTCAAATACACTAGTAAGAATTAGAATAGATGCTATCATGCCTATAACCCAACCTATTCCTATTTTCCCTAGAAATCTTAATCCGGATTTTCTATGATTTGAATTTTTAGTCAATAAATAATTTAAAGAATTTATAAATTGATCATAGAAACCTAACAAAAATGCAATTGTACCTCCAGATACACCAGGTACACTATCTGCTAGTGCCATTGCAAAGCCATTAAAAAAATTTACTATATAATCTTTTATTTTTTTTGTCATAATTACCATCCTTCTATTTCATTATAACAATTTTAATAGACTATTATCAATAGTAAATTTTTTATTATATATTTGTAATAAATTCGTAATCAAAAATATTATTTTCAACATTTAATAATTCTATATTATATTCTTTTGTTTCATAACCATTTAAAATACTATTATCTATAAGATAATAATTAAAGTATTCATCTTCATTGTACTTAATTTCATTAATATTATAAGTAATATTATTTATATTTATAAATACACTATTTAAGTTTTCTTTTTTATTTATTTTTAACAATAAATTTGTATTATTATCTTTTTTACCAATATTATGTAATATTATATTATTTGTATGATTGAATTCAGTAATATTACCATCTACTACTATTTCTATTTCATTTATATTATCATAATATTTTGCAGTTTCATAACTTGTCAAATCAAAGTTGTCCCATACAATGTATCCTAAAAATATTATATTTATAGCAAAGATTATTTCAAATGTTAATTTGAAAAACTCCTTATAAAAATTCATAATCTAACCCCCATTAGTGCTTAAATTATAGCATATTTACGAACAAATGTCAAAATAGCAACCTATATTAAGTTGCTATTTTAAGATTGACCAACAATCTTAATTTATATAAAACATTATAATGTACATTATATTTTATGTTTTATTTTTAAATAGTTTCTTACTTTTTATTAAAAAAAGTAGTCACTATGTGGTTACATACGTTTATGCACACGGATTTAAGCGAAAAAAACTGCTATAAAAGCAGTTAAATATAATTTCAGCAAACTGATGCCTTACCCAATTCTAATGTTTTCAATTTTATTTCCAAATAATTAGGATCAACATATTCATTGTAATCATAATTATTAAGTTTCGAAATTGCAAGTGCACGCTCATCTTTAGTATTGTATACACCTAGTGAATTTGCATTTTCACCTTTTGCAAAAGCATAATATCTTCTAGGATAATTATTATTGCTTGAATCATAATTATCATATATTACATGAATAGTAGGATCATATAAATACCATTTTTCATCAAGTAAAATCTCTAAAAAGATGTGTCCTTGCATAACCTCATGACCAGGCAAATTATTAATTTCTTTATTTAGCCAATCAACATTAGCAGTTTCAACATATACCGTAGGAATTCCCTTTTCTCTTAAAATAGTTGCCATCATCATGCCTATATCAGAACATCCAGAAAAAGTTTTACTATTAAATATATCTATGACACTTCTAGAAAACTTTGGTGTAGAAGTATCTCTAGAAAAATATTCAAAAAATATTTTATCTATCTCTTTTAAATCATCTATACTATTTATGTCTGGAATATTTTCACAAAAATTCCGTATTTCATCATTAGCTGAACTTTGGTTGTTATTCATTAGATATTTCATAATTATCACATCCTATAAATATTATATCACAAATTTTATTATTCTTTTTAATTCCTTGCTCTCTTTTTCTAATTCATTAAACTCACCACAATTAAATATAACTTTTTCTACTTTAAAAATATTAACTAAATTAATTGCTTCTCCACAATGATCGAAATCTCCATGTGGTGATTGTCAAAAAGTAAGTCGAATAGAATTATTATTTTCAAAGAAAAAATGCCAATTGGCATTTTAATTTATCTTTTTTTGGCATTATCTTCTTGAATAATAGAATTTTTATAGTTGTCATATAAAACATCTATTTGTGGTTTTAAATCTGGGAAAGCACTGCATATGCTTATATAGGAGCAATCAACATATTGTTCATGATCTTGATCATATAACTGTCTTTGTATTCTATTATTAAATATTTCTATCAAATCATTCGGTTCATAATGATAATCATAGCTAAAGTCTTGAGCTAATTCATTTATTTTTGGTAATAAATTTGGATGTAAATAAACTAATCTATCAAATTCATTTTTGGAGAATTCTTTATTCATTTTATATTTATATCTTCTCCATTTATCTAAAATATCAGAACCATCTTGTTTAAGCCCAGCAGGTTTGTTTGGATATCTATATATTCTTACTAAACCATTTCTTTCTGCAGCTAATAGTCCCTCATAAACATTTTCACAATATTCTTCATTTACAACATCAACACCAACTTCAGAAACAACCTCTTCAAATCCTGTATGAATATCTTTAAAAGTTTCATCTGAAAACGAATATATAGATGAACTATTGGAAAACATTTTTTCAAAAGCTCCTGGTATATTTTCAACTAATTCCCAAGGACCATTTTTATCAGTATTAAAGTGACCAATATCATAAGTTAAATCATCACCACATCTACCACTAAAGTTTAATGCTAAAACTTTTTCAGGAGTAGCATATACATAAACTCCATGTGTGGATTTTCTTGGCTCTAATCTTTTTATTCCATGTTCTTCACTTCCATGATAAACAATTCCCATACAATCACATCCTATATATATTATATCACACTAATCCATATTCTCTAATAATTATAAATATTTACTAAAATAATCTATATGCATGAACTGATATCACCATGTGGGGATTGTCAAAAAGTAAGTCGAATTAAAAACAAAATTTACAAAGAAAAAGACACAATGTGTCTTTTGTACTATTATTATGTTTTATTTTTTTATAATATTATTATTAGAGTCTAATCCAAATACTTTTTTACCATTAATAATTTCACATCTGTCTTCTAAGAAAGCTACAAATTTATTTCCAAGTATTTGTTTTAATAATATGAATATTTGATTATTTGGAGCTAACATTTTTATCGCTTGATAGTCGGCAATTATTTCTTCAAAGTCATATCCATTTTTGTTAAAATAATCGCATCCATGTCCAGCACTTCTAGGAGCTTTTTGTAAATAACTATTATTATCTTTTAAATACATTAACCCATGATCATGTGATTCTCCGCCATATATAGAATCAATTATATCTTCTATTTTACAAATAATAAAGTAATCATTGTTGCTTTGTAAATCATTATTATTTAAATTTTGATTAATTTCATTTTTTTCTAGTTCTAAAGGTACTGCATTTTTTATAATTTTTTGTTTTTCAGCTTTGCATAAATTTAAAAATGAAATTATACTTGAATGATTCATCTGCGATGAATGAAATTTTTTCTTAAAATCCTTATACTCTTGTGGAATTTCAAATTTTGAATAACAATAAGAAAATAAATGGGTTAATTCATGAAAAAATGTTGTTTCATCAAAATACCCATTTAAATAAATTATATTTTCATTTGGATTATAATTGGAATTTTCACTTGATTTATAATTAATTTTTATATGAATATTAGGTTGAATTTGTTTTAAAAACAATAATTGTTTAAATACACTATCTGATAATTCTTTATTTTCTCTTTGTGATAATAAATAAGATGATAAAATTATTTTTATAACTTCAGTATCATCTCGAAATAAATCTAATAACTCTTCTATTCTAAACATTTATAATCACCTATAAAAATTATATCACATAAATTAATATTTATAGTACACAAGTTTCTATTTCTAATTTATTATTTTTAATTTTAAACATAATGCTTCCTTCTTGATCGGTTCTATATATTTTTGAATCTTCTAAATTATTTAATACTTCTTTATTTGGATGTCTATATCTATTATTTTTGCCAACACTAATTATTGAATATTTTGGTTTTATTTCATTAATAAATTCTTCTGAAGAGCTTGTCTTGCTTCCATGATGTCCTACTTTTAAAACATCTATGTCTTGTAAATTATATTTTTCAATTAAATCTTCTTCAACTTCTACACCTTCATCTCCCATAAATAAGAATTTATAATTATTTAATTCAGTGTAAATAACACTTAAATTGTCATTCTCGTTACCATAATCTTTATTATTTAGAAAGTATAATTTACTATCATTAATATTTAGTTTACTGATACAAGAATAAAATGATATTTTCTTTTTTTCTAAAACTTTGATTAGTTCTTGTTCTAGTTCATTAAATTTACCACAATTAAAAATCACTTTTTTTACTTTGAAGTTATTAATTAAATATTCTGCATTTCCAATATGGTCTAAATCACCATGTGGTGATTGTCAAAAAGTAAGTCGAATTTAAAGTACAAAAAAAGAACTATCAATATTGATAATTCTTAGTATTTTTTAATTAATTTTTTTATTCTCGGTTTAAGATCATAAATCTCTTGTTGAGTTATATCATCAGATTCATTAATTGATAATTCAGGAATTGCAATACCAGTTTCGAGTTCAATCCAATCAGCTAATAATCTTCTATGGCAAAAATGTTCTTTATTTATTTCTAATCCAGGCAACTCATGACAAAGTAATATTATTTCTTCTCCAAATTTTTGTTTCAAAGTATCCATTAATTCATTTGGATTTAATTCTTTTAATCTTAAATTATAAAACTCTTTTATATACCAATTGATTAACTCATCTTCAGCCAAATTATCGGGATTTTGATCGTATTATTGCCATAGATATAATCTTGGAGACATTTTCTTATATGCATTGCCATAAAACCTCCAGGCATTTCCACCATCACCAGTAATTGATACTAAATTACCACTTTTAGCATTTGCATAACAACTTGTTCCTTTTATAATCATCAAAACCACCTACAAACTAATTAATATTATATCATAATTTCTATAATTATACTAATTCATATTCTCTAACTGCAATTCTATCATCTGAACAATACTCTATTACAAACCTATTCTCTTTTTTACATATAAGTATTCCTATTGTGTTATCATTAGTTGTTTCTTTTATATTTTTATCAATGTAATTCATATACTTCTGCACTTGTGAAATATACTCAACTTTAAATTCTGTTACTTTTAATTCAACTACTACATAACAATTATATTTTATATTAAAAAGTAGTAAATCAATATAGTTATTTCTATCACCTATTTTAATTTTATATTCACTACCTATAAAACCAAATGAATTACCAAGTTCTTTCATAAATGATTCAATATCATCTAATATTAGATGATGTAATGCTTTTTCAGTAATTATTTCTATATTATTTTTATTTTTAATTAAAATAGGATTAGGTACTAAATCTTTTACTTCAACTCTATCTTTATATATTAGTTTATTTCTGGTTGCAACAGGTAATCTTTCATATTCATTATTTTTTACTATTTCTTCTAATTGTCTTTTTGAAAGATTTCGTTTTGACACTTGATTAATATAATAATTAATCTCATTAATGTTTTTAATTGGTAATAGAATTAGACAATGACTCCAGCTTAATTGTTGCACCAGTGGTGCGACTTTTTCATTACTAAATACATTATAAAATTGTTTCATTCTAAATAAAGTGCTTCTATTATATTTTTTACCAACTTCAATAACTAATTTTTTAGAGTATTCTTCAATTATATTATCACCATATTTTCCGCCTGCTTCAGTTAGTAATTTACCTATTTCAAAATATGTTATAACTTTGTGTCTTTCTTTTGAATAGTCTTTTATTTTTGAATATACTTCATTATCTATTATTTTATTTTTTATTTCATTATAATAATTCATATTTACTCCTCTCTATGGACTACAAGTTTCAATTTTTAATTTATTACTTTTAATTTTAAACATAATACTTCCATACTGATCAGTCCTATAAATTTTACTATTTTCTAAATTATCTAATACACTATTATTTGGATGACCATATCTATTATTTTTACCAACACTAATAATCGAGTATTTTGGATTAACTTCATTAATGAATTCTTCACCACTGCTTGTCTTACTTCCGTGATGTCCCACTTTTAAAATATCAATATCTTGTAAATTATATTTTTTTATTAAATCTTCTTCTACTTCTACTCCAGCATCTCCCATAAACATAAATTTATAACTGTTTATTTCTGTATAAATAACAGATGAATTATCATTTTCGTTACCATAATCGCGTGTTTTTAGAAAATATAATTTATTGTTATCTATATTTAATTCTTTAATACAGGAATAGTATTTAATTTGTTTCTTATCTAATACCTTAATTAAATTTTGTTCTAATTCATTAAACTCACCACAATTAAATATTACTTTTTCTACTTTAAAGTTTTCTACTAAATTAATTGCTTCTCCCATATGATCGTAGTCACCATGTGATAGAACTAATGAATCAATATTGTTTATGCCTATGCTATTAAAAAATTTTATATAGTTTTTTGTTATTTCAAAATTTGAATTAAAACTTTTACATCCGGTATCTATTACAATAGTTTTATCTTTATATTTTATTACTTCCATATCCCCTTGGCCTACATCTAGATAATAAATATAATAATTCGGATCAAATTTATTAATGTTTTTCAATAACAATATATATATTATTAAAATAAAATATTTGTTATTTTTAGATAACGTTACATAAACTATAAAATAATATATTATTATGTATATAAAATTTAATTTAGGTATAGAAATAACAAGAATTTCTAATTTTGAAATAAAGTTAGAAATTAATTCTGTTAAATCTAATAGAGGAATAAAAATAAAGTTTAAAATAGGAAATAATAAAACTAACAATGCTAATGGATATAATATAAAAGATACTAAGGGTACAAATAATATGTTTATAAATATACTTAATAAATTTATTTCATAATTAATATTAACTGTGATAGGTAAACTTATGAGAAAGCTTATTATAGATATTAGAAGCGTGTTTAATATATATTTTTTATTAAAATAATTTGAATAAAATATTAACGTATAACTTATTATAGAACTGTATAAAAATCCTATATTAAAAATATATTTTGGATATATTAGTAAAATAATACTTATAGCGATTAATAAAGTATCTTTAGTGTTAATATTTATTTTTTTTAATTTAAATATTTGTAATAAAATAAAAAAAGTAATACTTCTTACTATACTAGCTTGATAATTAGTAATTATTAAATATATACTCAGAAATATAATAACTATTATAATATTATATTTATTTTTATATATTCTATTTAATATAATTAATATTACACTTGATAGTATGCTTATATGCATTCCGGATATAGAAAATATATGAATAATACCATTTATCTGATAATTATCATATGTATCTTCATCAATATAGTTTTTATTGCCTAATATAAAAGTATTTAAATATCCTTTAGTATCAAATTTAATAATTCTTTCATTTATAATATTTTTTATTTTATATAATATATTATTGTTTTTTTCTATTTCTATTATTTCATCTATAGTTAAAATATAGTATATATTATTGTTGTTTAAATATTTTTTATAATTAAAAGTATTTGGTATAGTATTATTTTTAGGTATAGTAAGTTTTCCTTTAAGTTTAACTTTATCTCCATATTTTATATGTATAGTTTTATTATTATCATTTAAGTAATAATTGCATTTTATCTTTTCTTTATTTTTTATAGTAAAAGTTATATAATTTTCTTTATATTCATAATCTGTTATTATTCCTTCGAAATAAGTATTATTTATATCATATATTGAATTATTATTTAAACGAGTTCTTAATATAGTTATTAACAAGAGTATTATAAAAAAAATATATTTATACTTTAATATAATCTTTAATTTTTTCAAAAGTACTTTTACCTATTCCTTTTACGTTTAAAATTTCTTCTATATTATCAAATAATTTATTGTTTCTATATTCTATTATTGATTCTGCCTTAGTTTGTCCTAAACCATTTAAGTTTATTAATTCTTCTAGTGTACATGTATTTATGTTTATTAATTTTAAAACTTTTGATGTTGTTTTTGTTGTAATTGGGTTAGTAGTAATCGTAGTTTTAATAGTCGTATTGGTAGTTTCCTTTATTATTGGTTTTGTAAGTTGAGTTGTAGTTTGTGATATTGTAATCGATGGTACTTTGGTTGTTAATGACGTAACTGGAATATTTGTTGTTATTTCAGATGTTGTGGGAGTAGTTTCCTCGTTTTTTTCACACTCTATATATTTATAAATTGGCGTACATGTACAACTACTTAGTTTTTTTATATTATTAATTTCTTTATTTGAATGAATATATATTACCATCTCATCAGTTACTTTTTTACTTAAATTAATATAATCAGTATCAGAATTCTTTTTTAATCCACCTGCATCATTTATTACATTTTGTATAGTATAATTTTCATATATAGAATATACTCCTGGATTTTTAACATTACCCTTTATATCACAATAACCTATTATGTTTTTTTCATGTGTTATAGAAAGTAATGTAAATAATAATAGTAACTTTTTCATACTATAATATAATCTTTTATATTTTCATACAAAGACTCTCCTATACCGCTAACATTTTTTATATCTTCTATATTGTTAAATTTATTTGTTTTTCTATATTCAATTATGCTTTTTGCTTTAGATTCTCCTATACCAGGAATTGTAGTTAATTCTTCAAGTGTGCATGTATTAATATTGATCTTACTAGTACTAGGGTTATTTGATTCAATGCAGTTATTTATTTCTATTACTTCTGTATTACAAATAGTATCACAACTTAATTTATTATTATTCTTTATATCTTTATTACTATAGACATATATTACCATTTCATTAGTTAATCTTTGACTTAAATTAATATTAGATGTGTCAGCATTTTTAGTTAACCCACCTGCTATATTTATAGCATCTATTACCCTACTTCCTTCTTTAAATTCATATACGCCTGGTTTCTTTATATTTCCTTTTATATCAAAGTACATTACTTCATTTATTTTATTAGAAGTAGTTGTTGTTATATAAGATAATGTACTTTCTTTACTATTAGTGTCTATTTTTAAATAATACATAATACATGTAAGTAGCATAATTATAATACCTATAATTATTATTAATTTTTTATTTTCATCTACAATTTTTTTCATTTTTCTCCTTTAATGTTATTCCCTTACATATATATATATTAAGTATTTTTTTGTTTTTCCTTTTTTTAATGAAAAAAAACTACATTTTATTTTGTAGTTTTGGGTTTTATTATAAGTATAGATTCACTTCTATTTTTTATATTTTTGATTATATCATTAAGTGTATTTATATTTAGTTTATCGTATAAGTCCATATAATTGTTTATAAATTTATTATATTCAATTATATTATCTTGAATATTATTATTAACTGTTTCTATATCATCAAAATGCAATATATAGTTTGATTTATATACTTTTATTTTTCTTTCTAATTCTTCTATATCAATATCTATATTATTTATAGTTTCTCTTACTAATCTTATAAATGATTCTGGATATTCTGTTTCTGTAGTTAAACTAATAACTATATAATCTTTAGTAAATGTTTTATTTATATTTATACCTGAATTTATTACTTTAGATGAAATTAAATTTTCTTGTATATTACTTGTAACGCCATATAATATATTAAATAATAATGATATGTATGTTTTTAATTTTAAATCATCTATATTTAATTTTTTAAAGTTCTTTTTAGGAATTTTATAAGAAATGCTTACTTTATTAGTTTCTACATTCATTTGTATTTCTTCATATTCTTTAACTACTCTTAATGGTTCTATTATTTTCTTATTTTGGATAACTACTTCATTAAATACTTTATTTTTTTGATTTTCTTCTATTATAGATATTGCTTCGTATGGATTTACTTTACCTGTTATTATAATAAACATATTTGATGGGTTATAAAATGTATCATAACAATCAAATATATCTTTTACTTTTATTTTTTTTATATCTTCTACATTACCGCTAATTAAATTTTTTCTAGAATCATTTACAAATATATTTCTATATGCAGCATAAGTAAGTTCTGTATTTGGATTGTTGTTATACATATTTATTTCTTCTGTTATTATACCTCTTTCGTTATCAACTATTTTTTCTGTAAAATAAGGAGTTTGTACATAATCTAATAAGTAGTTTAAATTTTCTTTAAAATATGTAGAAGAATACACTTCATAACAAGTTAAATCATATGTTGTAAATGCATTTACGCTTGAACCTAATTTTGAAAAATAATCAAATGCCGAACCGTCTTTCATATTGAACATTAAATGTTCTAAATAATGTGCTATACCATTTGGTACTTTAGTATAATTTGATTCATTATTTTTTTTGAATTCTATATTATTTGAACCAAATCTTGTATTAAATGTAATATAAAAGTTTTTTTGATTATTATTAGGTAAAATGTATATTTCTAATCCATTATCTAGTTTATGAAAATATAATACTTCGTTTGTCTTTTCAATATTAATCTTTTCCATTTTCACCATCTCTTACACATAGTATTGTATTTAATTTTACTTTTTTTGCAAAGTTTATTATTTCTTTTTTAGTTACATTATTATATTTTTTTATTCTAACTTCTATATCTTCTAATCCATATAAGTTTTTAAATATATAATTATCTATTATTCTTCCCGGTACATCCTCTGACATATTAAGTGTAGTTGTTATTAGCTTTTTAGCATTTTCTATCTCGTCTTCACTTAAATTTTCTATCATATCATGAAGTGCTTTTTTCATTAATTTAATAGCAAGATTTTCATTTTCTTTAGATATTGCTGTATGTAATATAATTAAATTATCAAATTTTTGATATATACTTGAACAATTATAACATAGAGAATTTTCATTTCTTAATCTATTATATAATTTTGTTTCTAAAGAACCTCCACCTAATATCATATTGTATATATGTGCTACATAATTTTTTTCATATTGTGTAATATTATCTATATTTAATCCTATACAAATATTTTCTTGACTAAAATCATAATTATCATATACTTTTATTGGTTTATTAGTTAGTTTATTTTCTACTTCATAAGTTATTTCATGATCTTTATATATATTTAATTTTAAATTATTTTCTATTAATGTAGAAACGTAATCCATATCTAAATCACCAATTATATAAATATCTATATAATCATGTTTAATCATTTCATTATAATAATTATATAAAGATGTTGGAGTAATTAAATCTAAATCTTCTATATTTCCATTTATATCTATACCACTTGCTGTAAATTCACACATATTAGTTAATAATTTATTTATTGAATATTTTTTAGGATCTTCTATTATTGATTCTATATCTTTTTTCACTCGTTCTTTTATATATTCTAATGTTGTTTTATCAAATTCATTATCTTTTACATTAGGATTAAATACTGTATCTAATGGAAATAAAATAAAATTATCTATATCTTCATTTACTAATTTAGGATTTATAAAATCAAAACACAAACTAGTTAATACACTATTACCTATTCTATTAGTTATACCATAAAAGTAAGAATTATATAAGTTTTCTAATTCAATAATCATTTCTTTTCTAGTTGGTCTATTTTTAGAAGTTTCAACTAACATTTCTGTTAAAACACTTCTTAGTGTAACTTCATCTTTATTTATATTATTTCTAAAAACTATTTCCATATGACATGTTTTAAATTTATCAGTTTTAATTGTGTAAATATTATATGTATCTTTTTTATACTTTTTTTGAATCATTTAATTACACCTCTTTCTTATTATGTTTAGATATTAAAAAAATATAATTACTTATTCATAATTATATTATTTTTTTAATGACTTGCAAACTGTTTCAATATCATTTTCTATACATTGATGAAATAAGTTAAGTTCATATTTATAGTTTTCGCATAATTTAATAATTTTTTCATATAGACTTTTTAATTCTTCAAGACTAACTTTATTACATTTATTTAATAAATTGATTATTTCTTCTATTTTATTTTCAAGTGCTGCACTAAAAGTTGGTAGAACTTTTATTTCTATATCTCTATTTACATAATTTCCTTTTAATTTTTTATTCAAATTAATTACGTCTAAATTAGTTGCATCTACTAGGTATGTATTATTATTGTTATTAACTAAATTAATTGCATGTGTACCAATTTCGTTTATTAAATTACGACTAACTTTTGGTATATTTATTTCAGTTATGACTCTTTTAATATTTGGTTTATAAAAAATCTTTGAATTATTTTTGATATTACATGTTAACATATATGAATTATACCCTAAAGCTTTATATATACTATTCAACAAGTCAGACACATTTAAACATACTCCATTCCCTTGCATTATTTTGATACCAGGCATTGAAGTATAATATTTATTATTTGAAGTTAATTCGAAGTTTTTATTTTGTGATAAATATCCATTAAATAATAAATACTCATATATTATCTTTACTTCAATAGGATTATTTATATTTAATGCTTTTAATAATTTTATGAATTTATCAATAATATGTACGTAATTTTTATAAAAGTTTTGTTTTGAAATATATAGGTTTTCTATTTCATGATGTTCAATTTCATCTAAATATTTCATCTTAAATAATTTATCTTTTAATAATAAAGTATTCATATTTTCCCCCTTTAATTTCGTTTTATTATATATAAAAAAGTTTTTGTTGTCAAATTATAAAAAGATGATAAAATTATAATAAGGAGAGTGATTATATGAGTATACATATTGAAGCAAAAAAAGATGAAATAGCTCCGACTGTGTTAATGCCAGGGGATCCTTTAAGAGCTAAATATATTGCTGATAATTTTTTATCTGATGTAATTTTAATTAATGATGTTAGAAATATGTTAGGTTATACCGGCTATTATAAAGGGAAAAAGGTTACAATTATGGGTAGCGGTATGGGGATACCTAGTATTGGAATTTATTCTTATGAATTATATAATGACTATGATGTTCAAAAAATAATTAGAATTGGATCTGGTGGCAGTTTATCAAAAGATGTTAAATTAAAAGATATTGTTCTTGCAAAAAATTCATATTCACCTTCTAGTTTTGCATACGTATGGGGAAAATGTGTAGATAATGTTATAAATTCTAGTGAAAAAATTAATAATCAAATATTAGATACTGCAAAAAAATTAAAAATGAATATTAATTATGGCACTATAATGACTGCTGATGTGTTTACTGTTTATGCTGATGTAAATCATATATTTGAAAAAATGCCTAAACACATTAAATTACTAGCAAATGAAATGGAAGCCTTTGGCTTATTCCATGTTGCAAATTTGTGTGGAAAAGAAGCAACTTGCTTGATGACTATAGTAGATAGTCCGTTTGAAGAAAATATGTTGAGCCAAGAAGAAAAAGAAAAAAATTTAAATGATATGATATTGCTTGCTTTAGAAAGTATTTAAAAAATGAATTGTTTGCTCAATTCATTTTTTTTATTCAGTAATATTATAGTTTTCATCAAAATTAAATGATATTTGTTTTCTACTTGCTAGATAATCGCACATATGAACTAATTTTTGAGTTAATGAAAGTGGCAACGGAAGCACTACATCTGAATAAGCACTCGTATTCCATCTACCCATATGACTACTAACATTATTTGAAATTTCTTCAATTTCCTTTTCAGTTAAAGTTAGTTGTTCTTTTATTTTAATTAGTAATTCACCTATTAATAGAGGATGATCAAATCTTGTATACTGTTCTTCATCAAAACCTTTTTTTAATCCATCGTGTATAAGTAAACTTATAATAATTATATCTTTTGTATGGTCATCTAATTTATATATATCAAATAAATTAATAGCAAAATTAACTGCTGCTTTGGTGTGTCTAACTAAGCCTTTTTCTCCCAAAGCATATGCTGGATGATATTTCCCACTAGAAGCTGCTTGAATTTTATAAAAGTAATCTGGTAAATTATTTAATATTATTTTAGCATTTTCTTTTAAGTTATTATCTTTAATATAAGATAATTCTTTATTAAAAATTTCATACTTCATACTAACACTCACTTATTTGTTTTTAAAACTTGTAAAAAAGCTTCTGGTGGTATTTCAACATTACCGACCATTTTCATTCTTTTTTTACCTTCTTTTTGTTTTTCTAATAATTTTCTTTTTCTTGATATGTCTCCGCCGTAACACTTAGCTAATACATTTTTTTTCATAGCACTTATATTTTCTCTAGCAATTACCTTTGTACCCACACTTGCTTGTAATGGTACTTGAAATAATTGTCTAGGTATAATAGTTCTCAAGTTTTCAACAATGTCTTTACCTCTATCGTATGCTAGAGTTTTATGTACAATACTTGATAAAGCATCTATTATTTCTCCATTAATTAATATATCCATTTTCACTAAATCACTTTCTTTATAATCTGATATTTCATAATCGAAAGATGCATATCCTTTAGTGTATGATTTTAATTTATCAAAGAAATCATATACTATTTCAGAAAGTGGTAATTCATAATGTATATTTACTCTTGATTTATCTAAATATTCTAAAGTTTTATATATACCTCTTTTTTCACTACATAGATCCATTATTGATCCAATATATTCACTGGGAACAAAAATACTTGCATTTACATAGGGTTCTTTTATATAACTTATATTGGCTCTATCTGGCATTTCATTTGGAGAATGTATCATTAACGTTTCTCCATTTGTTTTTTTTACTTCATAAACTACACTAGGACTTGTTGCAATTATTTCTATTCCAAATTCTCTTTCTATTCTTTCTTCAATTATTTCCATGTGTAACAGTCCCAAAAAACCAGTTCTAAAACCAAATCCTAATGCTATACTAGTTACTGGTTCATAAGTTAAAGCAGCATCATTAAGTTTTAATTTTTCCAACGCTTCACGTAGTGCCTCAAATTTATTTGGTTCTATAGGAAATAATCCACTATATACCATTGGTTTCATTGGTTTATATCCATGTAAAGGAGTTAATGCTGGATCATTATCTAATGTTATTGTATCACCCACATTTACATTATCTATACTTTTTATTGACGCATTAATCCAACCAACTTGACCACTTGTTAACACCTCTAATTTTTTTTCTTTTGGAGTATTTACTCCTAATTCAACTACTTCATAAGTTGCACCTGTTGCCATAAATCTTATTTTATCTTTTACTTTAATTGTTCCAGTATCTACTTTTACCGATAAAATTACACCTCTATATGGATCAAAGTAAGAATCAAATATGAGAGCTTTCGTCTTATCTTCATTATCTATTTTGGGAGCCGGAATTCTTTCAACAATTGCATCTAATAATTCTTTTACTCCTTCGCCAGTTTTGCCACTGCAAAGAATTATTTCCTCTTTCTTAAATCCTAATACACTTTCTAATTCTGCAGTAACTTTATTGATATCTGCATTCGGCAAATCTATTTTGTTAATAACTGGAATTATTGTTAGATTATTATTTAATGCTAAATAGAGATTAGCTAATGTTTGTGCTTCTATTCCTTGAGCAGCATCTACTATCAAAAGTGCCCCATCGCAAGCTGCTAAACTACGAGATACTTCATAAGAAAAGTCTACATGTCCTGGAGTATCAATTAAATGTAAAATATAATCTTCATTATTATATTTGTAATTTAATTTTACAGCATTTAGCTTAATAGTAATACCTCTTTCTCTTTCTATATCCATGGAATCTAATAATTGTTCTTTCATATCATGTTTACTAACGCTATTAGTTAATTCTAGAATTCTATCTGCTAATGTACTCTTACCATGATCTATATGCGCTATAATAGAAAAATTTCTAATATTATTCATTTTAATCACCTGACTAATTTATAGTTTATCATAAAAATAAAAAAACATATAGTTTAAATATGCTTTATTTTATCTTTTTTATCAGTTTATTTACTGATGTAGCTACATTATTTGAATTGAAGTAAAGTATTGGGTTAGATACTAACATGTGATATCCATCATATTCATTAATCATCTCTAAATCGTTATATTCATCACCAATTGTTATAATATCTTTTTTAGGAATATTTATATCTTCTTTTTCTAATAATTTTTTTATTCCTAACATTTTATTATATTCTTTTCTTATATTAATTCTATGAAATATGTTATCTATAGTAATTCTTAATTCAGGATATTTACTTTTCCAGTTATATACTAGTTCTTTTATATTTTTTAACTTATCTAAGGTTAAGTATATATATATTAAATTTTCTTTATTATCTGTTAAACCATATTCATCATACAAAGTTATATTTTTTATATATTCTTCTATATTTAATATTTCTTCTAAAAAAACATTATCTATATACTCTGCATTTATTAATTTATTATTTTGATCAAATATAACTCTTCCGTTATATGAAGATAAATAGTTGTAATCTATTTTATATTTTTCTATTTCTTTTTTTATTGAATTTGTATTTCTTCCAGTAGATATCATAAATTTATTATTATCTTTAATAAAATTATTTACAGCGATTATATTTTTATTAAATGTATGTTTTTCTAAAAAACTAGGATCTTTATCGAATGGTTTTAGTGTTCCATCATAATCACTAATTAAAAATTTCATAATCATCACCTAAATTGCAGTATATTATAATTTATTTGTTATTTATTTTCAAGTATATCTTGTATTACATATTTTGCAAGTAGTATACCAGCAGAAGCGGGAACCATCATGAAACTTCCTAAATTATCACTTTCTATAACTTGTTCTGTAGATGAAACTACTAATACTTTTTTATTATATTTTAATTCTCTTAATTTTTTTCTTATTACTTTTGCTAGTGGATCATATGATGTTTTTTCTAGTGTTGTTATAGTTAATTTTGTAGGGTCTATTTTTTTTGCTGTTCCCATAGATGAGATAAGTTTATATTTATATATATCTCTTTTTAAAATTAATTCTATTTTTGTTTCTATGCTATCACAAGCATCTATTACGTAATCATAATTATTAGAAAGTATATCGTCTATATTATTTTTATCTAAAAATGTTTTAAAAGTATTAATTTTTATATTAGGATTTATAGATAATGCTCGTACTTTAGCTTCTTCTACCTTATAAGCATTTATATTGTTTTGATTAGTTATTATTTGTCTATTTAAATTAGTAATATCTATTTTATCAAAATCTATTATATCAATATTTAATATGCCACTTCTTGCTAGGGTTTCCAATGCATATCCGCCTACTCCTCCTAATCCAATAATAAGTATCTTTTTATTTTGTAATAAATTAAATTTTTCTTTACCTATTAAATTAATATTTCTTTCAAACATAAAATCACCCACAAAAAAACCTAGAAATTAGTATATGTGATAAAAACCCGCTCTCAGACAGGTGGGCATCACATAGTAGATTTTAGGATCCTAGATCACGAAACGCGCTAGTTTTCTACACCACCTACTAATTAGATTCCCTTATATCACCTTAGTCGGTTTTATATAAATACCAATCGTCTAGGTACTAATAGTATATCATAATAAATTTATTTTATGTATACTTTTATAATAATTTTTGTAAAATATTAGTAAATTCTTCTTGAATACTTTTTAATCTTTCTTCTGTTTTCGCTTCAAATCTCATAGTTATACTAGGTTCTGTATTACTGCATCTTAAAAGTGCCCAACCATCGTTAAATTTTATTCTTACTCCGTCTATATTTAAATATTCATAATTTTTTTCTTCTACATATTTTTTTACTTGTTCTATTATTCCCCATTTTTTTTCATCAGTAGTTTTTACTCTTATTTCAGGGGTATTATAATAAAATTCATAACCATTTAATAGTTCACTGCATTTTATACCTTTATTACTTAATATTTCTATTAATCTTAAGCTAGCATAAATGCCATCATCAAAACCATAAAATTTATCTCTAAAGAATATGTGTCCTGAGTATTCTCCTCCTATTAAAACATCTTTATCTTGCATTACATTTTCAATAAAAGCGCTACCATTTTTAACCATTATAGGTTCCGCATCAATTCTTTTTATATCATTAACTAACGCTTCTGAACATTTAACATCAATAATTACTTTTTTATTATTTGTTTTAGGCATTATATCTCTTGCGAATATTGCTAAAAGTTTATCACTTTCTATAGTATTTCCTAACTCATCTACAATACCTACTCTATCTCCATCTCCATCGTAAGCGATTCCTAAATCAAAATTATTCTCTTTAACTATTTTTTTTAATTCAGTTAAATTTTCATCTTTATTAGGATCGGGATTATGATTAGGAAAAGTACCATCGCTTATATCATTAATAAATATGGCATCGATATTGAATTTTTTTATAATGTCTTTTATAAATAATGATGTTGTCCCATTTCCTGTATCAAATGCAACTTTTAATTTTTTTGTAATTGTGATATATGACTCAATCATATTAATATAAGCAGGAACTATATTTATATATTCTTTTTTACCAATTGGATTTAGTATGTATTTTTTATTTTTTAGCAAATCATAAAATAATTCTAATTCATTCCTTTTTAAATGTAAAAAATTGTCGCTAAAAACTTTAAATCCGTTATTATTTGCAGGATTATGACTTGCTGTAACCATAACTCCTGCTTCAATATTTAAATTTATAGTTGCATAATTAAGTATAGGAGTAGTTACCATGCCTATAAACTTAACATTTATTCCAACATTTAATAAACCATTAATAAGATTTTCTACTAATAGTTCTCCGCTAGTTCTATTGTCATATCCTACAATACATTCATTCTTTTTTTTACTTTTTAAGTAAGTACCAAAACAAAGTCCAACTAAATATGCGAATTCTTCAGTTATACCTTCGCCATATATACCTCTTATATCATTTTCTCTTAATACGCTTTCATTTATCATATTAATCCTCCCTTACAAATAATAATGGAGTTTTTTCCATAGATTCTGGAATTTTTATATCCATAAATTTTAAAATAGTTGGTGCAATCATAGTTATATCACCGTATTCTTTTAATTTCACATTCTCGTTACAAAATATAAAAGGTACTGGACTCATAGAATGTGTTTTAACTGGAATGCCATGAGAATCTATCATAGTATCTATATTCCCATGATCACTTGTTATTAGCATTTCATAAAAATTATCTTGAGCTTTTTCGTAAATTGTTTTTAGGGCTTCATCAACATATTTTAAAGATTTTACTGCAGCTTCGTAATTACCTGTGTGTCCTACCATATCTGGATTAGCAAAATTAACTAATATAAAATCATAATCTTTTTCTATACATTTTAATACTTGCTTTGTTACATTTTCAATACTCATTTCAGGCAATAAATCATAAGTCGCGACTTTAGGACTTGGTATTTTAAAATTATCACATAATTCTAATTTATCTTCTATTCCTCCATTAAAGAAATAAGTAACATGTGCATATTTTTCTGTCTCAGCAATTCTCGCTTGAGTCATTCTTAATTCGCTAAAATATCTACCTATACTATATATTTTATCTAGATTCTTATTGAATAAAGTAGGTGCAGATACATCGGGTACTTCAAACATTGAAACAACTTTTAAATTATTAACATGTCCTATTGGATACTCATTAAACGATATATCTGTTAAACTTTTTAAAATTTGTCTTGATCTATCTGCTCTAAAGTTCAACCACAATAATCCATCATGTTCATTGATTTTAAATTCTGGATTAAGTATAAGAGGTGGTAAAAATTCATCTGTTAAGCCTCTTTTATAACAATTTTTTATCGCTATTTCTGCATTAAGAATTTTTAGACCTTTTCCATTTATTAATAAATCAGAATAGACTCTTGTTCTTTCCCATCGATTGTCTCTATCCATCGCATAAAATCTTCCACAAACAGTTCCAATATGACCAATATTATTTTCATTTAATGTTTCATTCATTTCATTGATGTATTTTAATGCACACATTGCGTCTGTATCTCTACCGTCAGTAATTGCATGAAATATTATTTTATCAATTCCCATTTCTTTTAATATAGGTATTAATTTCTTCATGTATTTTATATCGGAATGTACTCCTCCATCACTTAATAATCCCATTAAATGTAATGTTGAATTATTAGTTTTTACATGTTCTATTAAATTAATTAATTCTTCTTTATTTTTTATAGTATTATTTTCAGTTTCTTCATTTATTATAGTGATATCTTGTTTGATTTTTTTTCCTACACCTATTGCAGTATGACATACTTCACTATTTCCAAATTGACCATCAGGTAATCCGACGTATGAGCCGCTTGCTTCCAAAATACTATGAGGATATTTATTCCAAAGTTCATTAAAAGTTGTCATGTTAGCATCTTTTATGGCATTACCATGTGGTTCTTCTCTATATCCAAAGCCATCCATAATAAGTAAAATTATTTTTTTCATATTATCACCTTTTCTTAATAGTTTATATTACAAGATACACTTAAAACATCAGTATTATCTGGTAATTGAGCTTTTAGTTTTAATGTATCAATATCATATGATACAGCTACATATATAGTTTCATCCTTAAATTGTTTATTTGTTATATCATTTTGGATATATTCTTCTTTGTCGCTATCACTTGATATTATTCCATTTTGTATTAAATAATTTACTGAAAAACACAAAGTTTTATTTTCACCATCATATACTTTATCTTTTAAATATTTTTCCACATACGCTAAAGTTTGTTTTTCTATTGTATTTTGTTTTGATTCATAATTTTTAGTTTTTATATTTTTACTAATAGAATTATATGCAGGAGTAGTTATTATTACTAATATACTAAGAAGTGCAATCACTGCTATTAGTTCTACTAAAGTGAATCCTTTATTCATTATTCTCACCTATTATGATTTTAACATAAATTAATTAAAAAAAGTAGTAAAAACTACTTTTATTCTTTAGTTATAACTATTTTAACCTTAGTTGTTTGACTTACTAATGTAAATCTTGAATCATCTGTTTCTAATTTTACTTCTACTTCATGCGTTCCAGCGGTATATCCTGTTAAATCTATATACGCTTTAATCTTTGTAGCATCAAATGATTCTAACGCGCTTGAAACACCTTTTGCTATAACAGTTATTTTTTTATCATTATCTGAAACTGCACCAACTTTATATCCGTTTGCTAGATTTTTAAATTCTATTTCTTTTTCTGTAAATTCTTTACTTGATTCAGTATCTAACGTAACAGTAACACTTGTAGTTGACTCACTCATATGTCTTACACCTGATGGTTTAACTAAAGTAACACCACTATATGTTTTATCGGTACTTAATCCATTAACATCAATCTTAGCCTCTATAGAAGTTAATGTATCTAACACAGATTGATCTCCATAAACAGTAACTTTTGAAACTGTTGATGTTATACTACTTAAAGCATATCCTGTAGTTATTTTACCTGTTGTAACGACTTTTACAGGTAATTCTACTGAGTATGAGTCAACATTAATTGTTGCACTAATGTTATTAGGAACCATCTCTACATTTTCTACTTTTTCTCCCTTATTATCATAAGCTATTAATTTTATTGAATCTACAGTATATTCTCCTTTATTTGTTAAACCTGCAGCTTCTAAATCTATTAAAGCTTTAACATTAGAAATTGTTGATAATGTTTCTTTAGAGCCTTTTACTATAATTTCACTTTCATTAAGTTTAATACTACTAATATTTAATTTCTTATCTATTTTATTTTCATTTAATAAATCATAAGACAAATTAAATACTTCACTATCTTTTTCACTTATTTTAATTTGAACTGTAGACGGATCTAATTTATAGCTAACATTATTCATTGAATGATTATATTTTAATTTAACTTTATAAGTTCCTGGTGTATAATCAGTTAAATCTAATTCAACTTTATGATCTCCAATTTGTTTCGCTAAATATAAGTTACTTTTTGATCCAATTAGTGTTATATCAATTGTATCTGGTACACCTTCTACTACATAATTTTCTTCATTATATATAATATTAACTGGTTGATCATCTATTATTTCTGCTTCATTATCTACTAAATTAATTACTTCTGCATCAATTAATACGAATACGCCTATAGCACATAAAAGTGATAAATATAAAAGTATTATTGGTCTATTAAGTATTCTTTCTAATTTACCAGTATTTCCTTTTCCTAACAAACTTATTTTATAAATTACTTTACTAATTGGAGTTACGATTAATTTATCTATTATTCTATATATTACTTTAAATATAGCTACTATAACTTTTAATATCTTATTCACTTATATCGTCCTCCTCATCTGCGTCATAGAATACTTCTGTTTTTGGTTTAAGTTCTTCTATTAATTTCATTTTAAACTCTTCTAATGTCAAATTGTAATATAAGTGATTATCTACTGCTATAGATATTCTTCCTGTTTCTTCAGATACGACTAACGCAATTGCATCTGTTTCTTCCGCTATTCCTAATGCAGCTCTATGTCTTGTCCCTAATTTTTTATTTACATTAGGATTCATACTTGTTTTAAATACTGCTCCAGCACAAGTTAGTCTATCTCCTTGTATTATAACTCCACCATCATGCAATGGGTTTGGAGGTAAAAAGATTGCCTCTAACAATGGTGCCGTAATATCAGAATAAATTTTATTTGCTGGTTCAATATATTCTTGTAAAGACATATTTCTTTCTAATACAACTAAAGCACCAATTCTATTTTTCTTTAAATATTCAATTGCAGTCATTATTTCATATACAATCTTTTCTCTTTCGTCTACTGTTAAGACTTTGTGTCTACCCAATAATTGACTTCTCCCTATACTTTCTAACACATTTCTAATTTCTGGTTGAAATATAATTATCAATGCAATAGGTCCCCACGATAAAACATATTCTAATAATAAACCGATTGTATATAAATTTAATAAATTACTTAACACTTTAATAAGTATTATAATTAATACTCCTTTAAAGATTAATACCATCTTTATATTATTTTTTATATTTTTAAATATATAGTAAAACATTACCCATACTAAGCATATATCTAATATCTTTGTAATTATTGTCCATATTGATGTAAACGTCAATTTAATCACTCCTTTGTTTTTATATTATATCAAATATTCTTAACTTATTCTATTTTAATTTATTCATCAATTTTATTATTATAACTTTCTAATAATTCATCTGCTTCATCTAATATTATTTCTTTATTATTTTCTTCTTTTTCTATTTTATCTACTTGCTCTTGTAATTTATCTTTTACTTCTAAATCTGTTATTTTTTCATATAAAGAGTTATCTAAATTATTTTTATTTTTTTCTTTATTATTTCTAATCATATCAATTAAATAACCTATTAGAGCAAAAACAAAAAATAATCCTGTTATTATTATAATAATATAATTATCTACTAAGAATTCCATAATTCACCTCTTTATTCTAATATTAAATTTTGCTTACTTGGTTGTATTTGAATAAATGTATTACCATCATTAACTTTTATTTCTTCTCCATTGCTATTTTTTAATATTGTTTTATCGGTTCTTTTATCTTTATTCCATGTTATTTTTATAGATTTTCCTTCAGTAATATAATAACCATCTCCGCTACCTAAGTTGTTTAAATTTTGTCTTCCTTTAGCATCTCCAGAGATATCTATGTTACTCATTTTTAATATAATTATATTCTTTACATGAACTTGTTCATTTTCTAAATTATCTATATGTTTATTTTCATTATTATATCTTAAATAATATTTATTAGTTTCATCATATTTATATTTTACATATGTTTTAGATGTATAGTGAATTTTAACTGTATTAGCATTTTCCATTGTCGGATCATTTTCTAATGTAACATTTTTAGAATAATTTAATAATTCATAGCTATCTGAAGTAGTTCTATAGTCTTTTTTATTAGCAGCTTTTTCTATGTTTTCAGTTGAAGTAAATGCATTATTAGGGCTATTATAATTTTTGTCTCTCCAGAACATATTAGATGGATTATAAATACCATTTAAGTTATTTATCTTTAAAGAACTAATATCCGATTCGGCTTGAGGACTCCATCCAAAATGAACGTATATTGCATCGTTTTCTAAAGCATAATCTAAATAATAGTGTCTGCTACTTCTCACTGGTCCTATTTTTTCTACATTAACATCCTTAAATAATGCAAGCAATCTTGTAATACTTCCTTCTACAGTTATTTCATAAGTTAAGTATGCTTTATTTATACCATATTGTCTTTTCTTAGCTTCTGAATCATTTGGTATCATAACTGCATAAGGTCTTTTGTTACTTTTTACATCATATACGTTTAATTCATCATCCTTATTATTTGTTTCTTCATTTTTTATTTCAGTATTATTTTCTTTATTGTTAGAATTATTATTAATATTATCAGTAGTATTATTATCTACTTTATTTTTGGGTATAAATAATAATATTGCTAATATAGCTAATAAAATAATTATAATGATTAATAATTTTTTATGATTTAATTTTAATTTTTGTAATTTAGTTAATGGTATTGATATTTTATTATTTTTCTTCATATTTTCACATCCTATATTAATAATAACATATTAAAAAAAATATTTAAATAGTTAATATCAATTATTGAAATAAAAATATACTCATGTTATACTTTTATTAGGAGTTGATTATATGGATGAGAAAATGAAAAAAATTATTTTTATAGTCTTAGGTGGATTTGTATTATTATTTTTATTTTTATTTATAATAAGTTCTTGTGATAAAGAGATGTCTATTAAAAATTTAGAAAAAATGATGGTAGATAATGCTAAATATTACTATAAAAATCATAAAGAGGAATTACCTCAAAATGGAAATATTAAAACCGTATCACTTGTAGAATTGGAAAGTTTGAATATTATTGATGAATTAGAAACATTAGAAGAAGGTACAACATGTTCAGGTATGCTAACTATTGAGAATAATAATGATTATTATTTATATTCTCCAAGTTTAAATTGTACTTCTAATACTGAAACTTATAAGACAGAAAAATTAAAAGATGTTTTATTAAAAGATTTAACTACAACTGGTAATGGTTTATATAACATTAATAATGAATATTATTATAGAGGTGATAACGTAAATAATTATGTTGTATTTGATGGATTATTATGGAGAGCTACTAAAATAAATAATAATAATTCTATAAGATTACTAGAAGTAACTAAAAGAGAATCTGTTGTATGGGATGATAGATATAATTCTGAAATTAAATATTCATCAGGTATAAATGATTTCATTTCAAATGGTTTAAATAGTAGAATAAAAGATACTTTAGAAAATATTTATAATACCGAAGATGTACTTAGTAATGATGCCAAAGGTTTTATAAAAGCAACGAATTTATGTGTTGGTAAACGAAGTTTAGAAGAAACTATCAACGATGGAACTGTTGAATGTTCAAGTATTATAGAAAATCAATATATTGGATTATTACAAGTTAATGAATATTTAATAGCAAGTTTAGATACTAATTGTATTAATACCGAATCTACTGCATGTGAAAATTATAATTATTTAGCAGAAATTCAAAATCCATTTTGGACTATTACTGCTTCTACAACAAGATCTGATAAAGTATATAGAATTAATGGAAATATTATAGAAAGTACAGCTAGTAATACTGGTATGGCTAGAATGGTTATAAATATAAGTGAAAACACTAATGTTACTGGTAAAGGAACTGAAAAAGATCCTTATATAGTTTCAGGATTAAAAAGTGAATTAAAAAAATAGATTAATAACATGAACTGAACCCCAAAAGTTGGACAGTTTATAAATAGTTTTTAATTAGAGGATTGTAACCTGTAATTTACAGGAGACAGTCCTTTTAGTTTTGTCTTAATTCTATCATAATTGTAATAATAAATATAGTCATCAATCGCTTTTATTAAATCATCTAGTGTTTTATAATTATCTTCTTGGTCATAAAACATTTCTGTTTTAAGTATTCCAAAAAAGTTTTCCATTAGTCCATTATCCATACTGTTTCCTTTTCTAGACATACTTTGTTTTATTCCTTTATTCATTAATCTTTGTTGATATGATTGGTGTTGATATTGCCATCCTTGATCAGAATGAAATATTAAACCTTCTAAATTTCTATTATCAAATGCTTTATTTAACATATCATTTATTTGTTCTAGATTAGGTGATTTAGAAATGTTATAAGAAATAACTTCTTGATTATATCCATCTAATATTGGAGATAAATAAGCTTTTTCTCCTCTCAAATTAAATTCAGTTACATCTGTATACCATTTTTCATTTGGTTTATTTGCTTCAAAATCTCTATCAATATAATTATCAGCGATTTTACCAACAGTTCCTTTATAAGAAGAATATTTTCTTTTATTTCTTTTTAAAGGTTTTAATCCGAGTTTTACCATCAATCTATAAACTTTCTTATGATTTACATTATATCCTTGATTTCTTAATTCTAAAGTTATTCTTCTATAACCATATCTTTCTTTATGATAGAAAAAGATTTCTTTTATTTTATCTATTATTTCTTTATTTTTATCATCTTTATCATTTTTGTTTAACGTATAATAAAATGTTGATTTACTTAATCCTGATATTTTTAGAAGAATCATTAATGAATAATTTAGCCGAAGTTCACTTACAACACTTACTTTTTCTTCTGTTGTCGATTCTTCCTTGCTTGAACAACGGCTCTCAATTTTTTTGAGTATTCAAGTTCCGCCTTTAAATATTCATTTTCTTTTTCTAATCTTTCAATCTTTTCATCTTTAGTTTCATTTTCTTTTTTCTTGGGTACTTTTGTCATAGTTGATCGACCTCGCTTCCGTTCAACTATATTATAACCGTTTTCTTTATATTTTTTAATCCAATTTTGTAACATTCCATAACTAAGTAATCCTAAATCTATAGCAACAGACCATACTGATTCTCCGTTTATTAATACTCTATCGATTGCTTCTTGTTTTTCGAATATTGTATGAACTTTATTTTGTCTTGTTCGTAAAATATCATATCCATGCTTTTCTATCAATGCAGTTAAATAATTAATTACGCATTTTCTTACCTTATATTTACTTGATAGACGTCCTATTGATATTCCTTCCTTTTTCTCATTATATATATTAATTTTATCTTCATAACTTAATTTACTCATATAAAAAACCTCGTTTCTATTTTGTCCAAGAAACGGGGTTCATATCAACAAAAATCTATTTTTTATTTTAAAAAAAATAGAAAACCTAAGTTTTCTATTATCTATATTGCCATATTACTCTATATGAAATACCGTAATTACATAATCCTTTCGCGTAACTATCACCATTAGTTACTTTGAAAGTTGATGAACAATAATCAGAAATATCACTACTTCTCCAACTTACATCAAATCCATCATCTATAGCATCATCGATATCAACATATTTTGTACTATAACTAAATCTTGCACTATCAATTGTTGCTAAATATTTTGTATTATATTTTTCAGCTTCCCAATCATTAAATTTATACATATATGTATCATTAAAATATTCCATATGATTTTCTGCTTTAGATTTAGTATCAATAGCATCTACATACTCGATATGAGCTATTTTTATTTCAGATATTCTTCTGTCGTCTTCTAACTCTTCTGGTACTTTTAAAGTATGATTTACTTTAACTGTATCGATATCATCTTCAAACCATGCAATTGAATACACTATTGTTTCATAATATTGAGGTTCATCATAATAATAATCATTATCGTAATCAAAGTCATAATCATTATCACATGAATATCTTGCAACTAAAGTAATGTCTTCAGTTATAGGAGTGTTTTTATCAAATTTAACTCCATCTAAATACCATCCTTTAAAATCACAATTAGTTTTTTTACCTACATAATTATTTAATTTAGACCCAAATTTATATCCTTCAATAACTTTTACATCTGCTATAGAATTTCTACCACCATTTGTATCAAATTCAACAGTATATGTATTTGCAATAATTTTTTTAGTAGTTGTTGTTTTTGTTGTTGTTGTATTAGTATTAATATTTACATTTTGTTCTACATTTGTATTAGTTGATACATTAACACTAGGACAAGAATTTGTATTACAACTATTATTAACTAAAGTTTCTACTTTTTTAGTTGTTGTTTTCTTAGTTGTAGTATTTGAACTATTATTTACTGTTACTTTATTTGTTGTTGAATTTGTGTTTGAATTTGATGTTGATTCTTTATTTGTATCACTTTCACTCATATAAACAAGTGTATAACTTGATGCATTTCCACAAACTAAATTAGCTTTGATTTTTGTTTTCTTTCCTTCTAATGTTGCAGTTACATAGCTACTTTCTCCATCGCAATTTTTACCATCTTCATCTGATAAATTAGCAATTAATTTTGAATTTATTAATTCATTTAAAGTAACTATAGTAGTAGTTCCTTCAGTTTTAGGTAGCTTATTCGTATTTGTTTTAAAGTATTCTTCTCCTGCTTTCTTTAATTTTTCCATATTAGCAGTAAATGTTGTTGAACTTTTAGATTCTGCAGTAGTATTTGTAGTAGTATTTGTATTATTCTTATTACCTCTAAAAGTAGTATAACCTTTTACAGCAATAATAACAATTAAGAATGCTACTATAACTTTAAGTATTATTCCTTTCCAATCGATTGAACTTTTTGACTCTTCGTACATAATATTTCCCCCTTCTAAGAATCATTTTTTGTATACTTACAAAAGTTGTGGTTTATTTTAACATATACATATTATATTGTCAATATGTCAAAAAAACTCCACAATGGAGCTAGAATATTTTTTCCCCCATTGATAAGTAAATTATATCACAAAATGTCTTCACAGTCAAATTGATAGGTTATAAAATAAATATATTTGAAAAAAGCACTATTTATGTTAGTACTTTATTTTTTTATAAATAACAAATATGATAAGAATAGTATTAATAAAATTAAACATATTATTCCATTTGTTTTTTCACTTTTTTGAGTTTTATTTTCTAATCCTACGCTCATTGTAGCAAGGATACCACCTATCAAGCCACCTATATGACCAAAATTATCTATACTAGGAATCATAAATCCTAACAATAAATTAAATATTATTAATGGAATAATTTGACTTTTTAATACACTTCCTAAATAAACTCTATAATGATAACCAAAATATAATAAGCTTCCAAGTAAACCAAATATTGCACCACTTGCACCTATACTCCATCCTGTATTTAATACACAAGATAATAAACTTCCACTTATTAAACTTATTAAATAAACTATTATAAACTTCTTCTTACCTATAAAGTTTTCCATTTGAGTTCCAACTATATTTAATGAGTACATATTACATATTAAATGTATTAAATCAGCATGCATAAATCCACACGTTAATAGTCTATATAATTCACCATTTCTAACTAATATATTATTAAGTCCTAAATAATAAACTAAATCTATGTTATTTAAACTTAATATAAATGTTAAAATATACAATAATACATTTATAATAATTAATACTTTAGTAATGACTATCTTTTTAGGTTTAAAAATATTTTCATAAAATTTATTTTCACTTTCAGTTTTATTATTTATATCATTTGATACATTAAGTAAAAAATCTAGTCCATGTATATCTTTAACTTCACTTTCATTCAATAGTGGAAATAATGATAATAATCCATCTCTATTTTTTAGATCTTCATCTTCTTTAACTATAAATGTATCAATATTTTTAGTATTTTCATATTTTATTTCTTCATTCATGTCTGTTAATATATTTAAAGTTTTTAATTTTCTAGTTAATGTTTTTCTACTTATTTGTTTACTAACATTTAAAATTTTATATATATCAAAATCCAATTGTTCTTTATTATGTATATAATTTGAATTAATTCTTACTATTTTATATTCTGCTTCTAAGTTTTCTAGCCATATTTCATTTTTTACACCATTTACAACTATTGGTGAATAGTTTTCTTTAGTAACAAAATAATGTACTAATCTCATTATTAATTCATCTTTTTCTGATACAGTAATTCCTTGATTCATCAAAATCACTTTCTTTCATATATATTATTTTATAACAAACATTAATTTAAGTAAAGTTTAAAATTAAATCGAAAAAATTAAAAAAAAGTGAACAATCACTTTTCTTCTAATATTTCTAAATGTTTTTTAAAATACTCTGGTAATTCAACTTCAAAATGCATTTCTTTATTAGTTATAGGATGAATAAAATCCATAGAATACGAATGAAGAAATTGTCCAAAATCACTACATTTATCATTTGTATATACTGGATCATTATATACAGGATGTCCTATATAAGCCATATGAACTCTTATTTGATGTGTTCTTCCTGTATCCAATTTTAATTTAACTAATGTATATCCTTTATATCTTTTTAGTACTGTTAAATGTGTTATTGCATTTTTTGAATTTTTTGCAGTAACAGCCATCTTTTTTCTATCAGTTTCACTTCTACCTATAGGTGCATCTATTGTTGCTGAATTAGTATTTAATTCTCCTTTTATTAAAGCAATATAGTTTCTAGTTATTGTTTTATTTTGGAAGTATTCACTTAATATTTCATGAGATTTATTGTTCTTAGCTACCATAATCAATCCTGATGTGTCTTTATCTATTCTATGCACTATTCCAGGTCTATTTTCACCATTTATATCACTCAAACTATTTGTATAATACATTAATCCATTTACTAATGTTCCACTGTAATTTCCATTACCAGGATGAACAACCATTCCAGATGGTTTATTTATTATCATTATATCATTATCTTCATAAACTATATCTAAATCTATTTTTTCTGGCATTATATCTGTTTCAACTTTATAATCTTCATTTATAGTTATTAAATCATTTTGTTTGACTTTGTAATTAGATTTAGTTTTTTTGTTGTTAACTAGAATAAATTCATCATCAATCATTTTAGAAATTAATGTTCTAGATAATTCAGTATTATTAGATAAATATTTATCTAATCTTTCATTAAAATCACTACTTACTACTACTTCCATTTTTATCTTCTCCTCTTAATATTGATATTATCAATATTATAACACCCAACACTATAAATATATCTGCTATATTAAATACTGGAAAATCATATTTAAATATATAAAAATCAAAAAAATCTTTAACATAACCAAATAAAATTCTATCAGATAAGTTACCTAATATTCCACCTAATAAAAAACCGAATCCTAGAGTATTCATTTTAGTTCGTTTAAAATTATACATATATCTTAATAATATTATTATTGCTATAAAACTAATAATGATTAATAATATTCTTGAATCTTTTAATATACCCCAAGATGCTCCTGTATTATTTATATATTTTAAATAAAAGAAATTTTTAATTACTTCTATACTTTCATTTAATTTTAAATATGTACTTAATATAGATTTTGATACTTGATCTATAATAAATATAGTGAGTGCTATAAAATAAATTTTTTTAGACATAATATACTCCTCTCTTATATAATATGTAAAAATTAACTCACTTCTTAATTAGATTATAATCTATAATAAAAAAAAAAGAAAGTATTTAATATTATTCAATGTTAACTAATATTACATCTTCTCCTATTTTATTAATATCCTTTATAGTAAATAAACTTTCTTGATTAGATGAAAAAAATTTGAATAATTTTCTTTGTATTACATAAAAATTTATTATTTTACCTTCTTCATTAATTTCTAAATCAGTAATTCTACCTATATTTTTTCCATTTGACATATTTATTACATTTTTATCTTGTAATTCACTAATTCGCATAATACCACCAATTAATTATATGTTATTTTATTAATCTTTTAACATTATTTATTGCACTTTTTTCTATACGAGATACTTGAGCTTGACTTACCCCAAGTTCGTTAGCTATCTCACTTTGAGTTTTTCCAACAATATATCTATCAGTTAATATATTTCTTTCACGATCCTTAATTTTCATTAAAGCGCGTCTTAAACTAAGCAAATTATCTCTATCTTCATTTGTATTTTTTATATCTGCTATTTGATCTGCTAAATATATAGTATCTCCTCCATCGTTATAAATAGGTTCAAATATACTCATCGGTTCTTTTAAAGAATTAAGAGATAATTCCAAATCATAAGGAGTCATTTCTAGAGATTCACATATTTCATCATTTGTAGGCTCAATACCATTTTTAAGTAAATATTCATCTTTAAATTTTAATATTTTTAAAGCATTATCTCTTATACTTCTAGCAACACGTACTTGAGTAGAATCTCTAATAAAACGTTTTACTTCACCTAATATTAAAGGGACTGCATATGTTGAAAACATTACACCGAATGACATATCAAAATTATCTACTGCTTTTATTAATCCTATACATCCTATTTGAAATAAATCATTCATATCATATTTTCCAGTATTATATTTTTTTATTATACTTAAAACTAATTTTAAATTCCCATTAATTATATCTTCTTTAGCAAATAGATCACCATCTTGATATCTTTTAAATAATTCTATCATTTCTTCATTTTTTAATACTTTTAATTCATTTGTATTTATTCCTGTAATATCTACTTTATACTTGCTCATAATCTTATCCTTTCTTTTTTTATTTGGGTTAAAGTATGATTTTTTATGCATAAAAAAACAAAATTCTTAATTGAACTTTGTTATTTTCCTATAAAATATTTTTTCTTCCCTTTTCTAATAATTAAATACTTACCGTGTAAAAGTAAAGTTTTATCTACAATTGTATTTTCGTCATTTATTTTTTCACCGTTAACAGTAATACTATTATTTGTTAAAAATTCTCTAGCTTCTCTTTTACTTGTAGCAATATTGTTATTAACAAGTACATCGATTATTTTTTCTTCTAATTTTAATTCAAATGTTGGCACACCTTTAAAACCATCTTCTATTTCTTTTTCTGTTAGCTCTTTGATGTTTCCATTAAATAAGCATTCACTTATTTTTAAAGCACTATTAAATTCTTCTTCTCCGTGTAAAAATGTAATTACTTCATGTGCTAAGTTTTTTTGTGCTAATCTTTTTTCAGGAGCTTTAGTATGTTCTTCTTCTATTTTTTCTATTTCTTCACGTGTTAAGAATGTTAATTTTTTTAAATAATCAATTACACATGAATCATCTGAATTAATTAAATATTGATATAATTCATAGCTTGATGTCTTATTTTTATCTAACCATAAAGCATTACCTTCGGTTTTACCAAATTTTACTCCGTTAGAGTCAAGCACTAGAGGCATAGTCATACCAAATAATTCAACATCATTTTTCTTACGAGCTAATTCTATACCTGTTGTAATATTTCCCCATTGGTCCGAACCAGCAACTTGTAACGTAACACCTTTATGTTCATTTAAATATACAAAATCTAATCCTTGTAAAATTGTATATGCAAATTCACAGAATGTAATACCTGTTTCAAGTCTTCTACTTATGATATCTTTATCTAACATATAATTAACATTTATATATTTTCCATAATCTCTTAAAAAATCAATTGTATTAATTTCTTTAGTCCAATCATAGTTATTAACAACTTCAAAGCCAAAAATTTCTTTAGCTTGATTTGTTAATCCCTTAACATTTTTTTCCACTTCTTCTTTTGTAATCATTTGTCTTTCACTAGAAGGTTTTGGATCACCAATAAGTCCTGTTGCTCCACCTATCAAAAGAATTGGTTTGTGTCCATATTTTGCAAGTCTAGGTGCAATTAAAAATGATGAAAAATGTCCTATATGCATAGAATCGGCAGTTGGATCTGTACCAATGTAAAATGTTATTTTTTCTTCATTTAATTTTTTTTCTAATTCTGGACTACTAATATCTTTAATTAATCCTCTCCACTTTAAGTCTTCAAATAAATTCATAAATTATCTCTCCTTTAATAAAAAAACATTCATAACTTAAGGACGAAAATTCCGCGGTACCACCTTAATTTTATGAATGTATCATACTTTATTTATCTTAACGCGATATACGATTTAGCTCCCGGGTCGTAAATCCATTCATTGCTAACAATATGATTATAACATATTTTTTTTATTTGTAAATATTAACTTTCTTTGATTTCATCAATATAATTATTTACATTAATACTCCAAGTAGTACTGGTTGCATATTTAGGATTTATTAATTCAGGAGTAGTTAATCCTTTAGCATAATAATTTTTATATAATATATTTAAGTAGCTAATAATACCTAATTCCAAAGTATCGTAACTTTTATAACTACCACCATTACAACTAGGTTTACCTTTTATTCCCCCAATATTATTACAATTTCTCACTAATTTACTACAGGTCCATTTACATCCTGTTTCTTGTAATACTATTGCAACTGATAAATAAGGATCTAAACCTGTTTCTAAATAATAATCCACAAAATAGTTCCCTGTATTTGATAACGTTGATTTCAAATTCTTATTTAATTTTTCTACTAATTCATTATAAGTTAAATTATCGTATATAATATTATTATTATCTTCTTTATTATTTTCGGTAATCATTTCATTTTTATTATCACTTATTTCTTTTTTTGTTGTAGTTATTGTCTTTGTCGTAGTCGTTATATTTGTCGTATTAATTAGTTTAGTAGTCGTAGTTATAGTAGTGGTTTTAATTGTAGTTAATGAAGTAGTATTAGTAGTCTTTTTTCCCGTTTTTTTTGTTGTTTTTTTAGTTGTTGATTTAGTATTGGGTATTGTGGTTGTTGTTAGTTTACTTGTTTTAGATGTTACTATTTTAGTTGGTATTATATTTGGAGAAAAGTT
The DNA here is from genome assembly GCA_017411405.1 of Bacilli bacterium. GTDB lineage: Bacteria > Bacillota_I > Bacilli_A > RF39 > UBA660 > UMGS1124. The sequence goes on from JAFQQE010000013.1 coordinate 44,753, forward strand.
TATATTTGATAAATTATTATATACTAATGTTGAATTAGTTTGATATTTTTCATTAAAGTAATTTTTTACACTAAAAAAACCTAGTAAACTTGTAAATATTCCAATAATAATTAAGAGTGTATACATTATTATATCTTTCATAAAAATCACTAATAAATAGTATAACAAAAAAATAATAGATATTCAAATTTCTATTATTTTTTCTTATTATATTTTTTTGCAATATCTAATCCTACTCTAAGTTGTGTAAGATCGTCTACATTTATTTCTGTTTCTATTTTATTATTTATAGAACTAAATCTCATAAACTTATTATTAAATGCTAATAATTTAAATAATTTTATAAAGTCATAAACAATTACTCCTAATGCAGGCAAAAGAATTATTATAATCCATCCAAATTTTTCAGCTAGTAGAAATTGTACTCTACCTAATTGTGGGATTTTAAATAATACTTTACCAATAATATCATTTATATTTACTGGAGCTTGATCGGTTTTTGTATTGTTATCACCTTTGGTAATAAAAGATTTAGTTCCATCTTCATTTTCTATTATTTGTACTACTCTATGCGTAACAGTCAAACCTTTAGATATGTTACTTTGTGATATAAAGGTTATAATATCTCCAACTTTTATATGATCTTCATTAAATACATTTAAGTCAACTACTACATCATATACTTTTACATTTGGTTCCATACTTGGACTAATTATAGTATATAATCCAAACCTCGGTATATTTGCTGTAGGATTCTTTTCATAAGCTTTTAAAGATACAAAATAATACGCAAAAAATAAACCTAAAAATACCAATACTACGATAATTGCATATGATAGTAGTTTTGCGGCTTTATTTAAATATTTTTTAAATTTTTTAATTTTTTCCCTCAAATTTATTCTTTTCATTTTATCACCGTATTATTTGTATTATATATTCATTATATATTATATTTTTAAATTATTCAATTGATTTTTTATAAAAAAAGAGTAATTTATATTACTCATTATGGATTTACTTTTTCTGGTTCAAATGTTTCTGGTAATAAATCTATTGGTTCAACTTCAATATGAGCTTCTAAAACTCTACCTTGATCTTCATTTTGTTCTTCGCCAGTTTCTTTAAGCCACAATTCAAATTCCCATGTATCAACAGTTCCATGACTTCCTAATTCCCCAGTTGCAATTAGTTTTTTATCTCCAGCCTTTAAACTTGATTTTATAGTTCCTATCTCTCTTTTTACTCCGTCTACAACATCTTCTGTTTTAGAATCAGGATCTATATATTCACTACCAGCAGCTCCTGTAGTTCCAATAGTTGTTGCAGTGTCAGAAATATCTCTAGTTTGTTTCATTAAATACACTAAATTATCTCCTACAAAATTATTACTGTCTATAACTAAATAAACATTATATTTAGTTTCTGTAGTCATATTAGGTGCACTTGTTAAAGAAAACATTAATTTATTATCTTTATTATCCTCTTCACTAGGTCTACCTGGCATAGCCCCTTCATATTTCATTTCATTTAGTGTGTTAAATTGAATTAACATTGTAGTAGATTGTACAACAGTTTTTGTAGGAGTTGTAACATACTTAATTGTTACGGTAAAGTATGCAAAAGTAGCTCCTATTACTGCTATTAACAATGTTGCAATTCCTATTACTGTTAAAATTATTAAAGAACCTTTATTATTTTCTCTCATTACTATCACCCTTACTATAAAAATGTTATCATGAAAATAAAAAAATATCAACAATAAAAAAATAAAAAACATAATATCGATTATGTTTTTAATAGAAAAAAGGAATAAAAAATAGTGTGAGTTTGAGTTTATATTTTTGTATAGGATTTAACAAATATATTTGTTAAGTAAAATAATAAAAAATTCCTTTTTTCTAAATAAATTATATTTTATTACTATGAATTTTTTATGAAATTTTTATTATTTCAAAATAAAATGTTGTTCCTTTATTTATTTGACTATTTACTCCATAAGTAAATTTGTGTCTATCTAATATATTTTTTACTATTGATAATCCTATACCAGTACCAATTTTATTTCTCTTATGATTCTTCTCATTTTTATAATATTTATTCCATATTAAAGATAAATCTTCTTTTTTTATTCCTTTACCATAATCTATAATATTTACTAAATAGGTCTTCTTTTTTTCTATAACTTCAATACTTATAGTTTTGGATTTTCCAGTGTAATTAACTGCATTACTCACTAAATTATATATAACTTGATTAATTTTATTATAATCACCTTTAACTATTGCTTTTTTTGGTAAAGTTAAATTAAATTTATAATTTTCTGTTTCTTTTATAATATTAAATTTTTTTATTATATTGTTAATAAGTTCTACTAAATCAAACTCTGTTATAGTAAGTGTATCTTTATTAGCTTCTAATTTACTTAAATTTAAAATATCATTTACTAATATATTTAATCTATCTGTTTCTTCGATTATTATATTTAAATTTTCTTTTCTTGTTTTTTCATCATATTTGATATCTCTTAACATTTCTGCATAAGCTTTGATCATAGTAAGTGGTGTTTTAAGATCGTGTGATACATTTGCTAATAAATCTCTTCTTAATTCATCTGTTTTATTTATTTCTTTACTCGCATAATTAAGTACACTAGCAAGATCATCTATTTCTTTTATATTACTTTTTTCTATGTTTATTTCATTATTACCTTTAGCTAATTTTTTTGCTTCATTAGTTATGTTAATTATAGGTTTATTTATCATTTTTGATAAATATATAGATACTATAATTGCGAGTATAATAATTAACATTGTTATATAAATTAATTGATTTCTTAATACACTAGTAGTACTATCAACATCTTCTAGAGCCGTATTTAAAAATACATATCCATTATCAGATAATTTTATACTATATAGTATACTTTTGCTATTATTTAAAGGATTATTTAGTTTAATAATTTCTTTATATTTATTACTTTTTATAAATGTAGTTATTATTGTACTTATATTAATTTTTTTATTATTTAATATACAATTATTATTTAATCCATTAAAGATATATACTTCACCATTATAAACATACTCCATACATATATTATTTTTATAAGCTAATTGTTCTAACTCTAAAATAGAAAACGTATTATTATTTAATTTAGATTCTACTTTTTTTAGTGTATTAATTTGGTATTTTTCATATGATGTATTTAAAAATAGAATTTGTGTAGCCCACATTAAAAATAAAATTATAATAGAAAATAAAATAAGGATGTTCATTGTTTTTGTTTGTAAACTATTTTTTTTATTCATTATATTCAAATTTATAACCTACTCCTCTGACTGTTTTAATACAATTTTTATATTTCCCTAATTTATTTCTCACTAATTTTATATGAGCATCTATAGTTCTATTATCTGCTTCATAAGAATATCCCCATATGTTATCTATAATCATTTCTCTAGTAAATGCAACTTTAGGATTTTTCAAAAAAAGTGCTATCAAATCAAATTGGGTTTGTGTAAATTCTACTTCTTCATTATCAATTAATACAGTACGTGATAATTCATTTATTTTTATTCCACCTATACTTGTAATTTTTATTGCTTTTTCATTTCTTTTACATACTGCTTTTATTCTTGCAATTAATTCTTTTGGGCTAAACGGCTTTGTTACATAATCATCTATTCCTAAATCAAAACCAGACAATTTATCATATTCTTCAGTTCTAGCACTTAAAACAATTACTTTAGCATTGCTAAATTTTTTTATCTCTTTTATAGCACTATAACCATCTAATTTAGGCATCATAATATCCATTATAATACAATCATAATTATTTGTTTTTACTAAGTCTATTGCTTGATATCCGTTTTCTGCTTCATCATAAAAAATGTTTTCTATTTTTAAATACTCTTTTATAACATTTCTTATTAATAACTCATCATCCACTATTAATACTTTCATGAGATTACCACCTCGTAAAATATATTATATCAAAAATATGAAAAGTTTATGAAATTATATTTCATTATATAAAAAACATAGAACATGTCTATGTTTTATTCTAATTCAACATTATGATATATATTAGTTACATCTTCTATATCATCTAATAAATTATATAATCTTAAGAATAATTCTTTATCTTCACCATTAAGTACTATTTTGTCTTTTGGATACATTCCTACTTCATCAATTTCATAATCTATATTTGGTATAAAACTTTCTAATACATCTTTAATAGCATGTATATCAGATGGATTACAAGTGATAATAATTTCTCCATCTTCACTTTCTAAATCAATAATTTCTATTCCAGCATCTAAAACGCGTTCAAACACTTCTTCTTCATTATCATATTTAAATCCAATTACTCCTAAGTAATCATAATTGTAACTAACGCTATTTGTTACTCCTAGACTTTTATTAACTTTGTTAAATGCTGCTCTAACAAATCCTACGGTTCTATTTACATTGTCTGTTAAAGTTTTAATTATAAGTGTGCTTGCTCCAGGTCCAAATCCTTCATAAGTTACTTCTTCGTAATCATCGCCTCCAGACCCTTTCGCTTTATCAATTGCTCTATTTATTATATCACTTGGTACTTGTTGTTTTTTTGCTTTTTCTATTATTCTTTTTAAATTAACATTAGTATCAACTTCCGGATTGTTTTTTGCTACTAAATAAATTTCTTTAGCGAATGTACTATATAATTTCGCTTTAGCTGCACCTGTTTTTTGTATACTAGCTTTTCTTACTTCATATGCTCTTCCCATAATTATTTTCCTTTCTTATTTATGTTTTTGTTTATATTTTAATTTTTTTATATTCTTTTTAAAATGTTCTATATATTTTTTATATTTTTCTAATCTTTTTTTATTTTCACATAAATGTTCTTTATATAAATTATTATATTTATTTATAAAACTATTTACCTCTGTATTATTGTAAAAGTCAAAATTATAATAATCTATTTCACTTTGTTCAAAAATTTGAATCGGTTTATTTAAATTAGTATCAGTAATTAATATAACTCCATTTTTATTTAAATTATATTTTAATAAATTATCAACATTTATAATATATTCATTATTCTTTTTTATAATGTTTTTATTATATATAAATAAGTTTTTTTTAATTTCTTTATATCCATACGGAACTTTTTTACAAATCATATTTATTTTGTCAATAAAATTATATCCTACCAATTTATTATTATTTAATTTAACTAAATAAACAGTGATTTCATAATAATTTTTCACAAAATACACCTCGTTTATTTATTATATAAATTTTATATTCTTTTTTCAATAAAAATATTTTAATTTATACACAAATTCATTTACTAATTTATTATTGGATTTTAAATTGTTATTTTTTATATATTTTATTATTTTAGGTATAGAGTATATTTTATAATAATCTATTTTATTATTTTCTAGTATGTCTTCTATACTTTTAATAATAGTTTCATTTATATTTGGTGTATGATATTTTAATTTTATTAAATTAATTAACTTATCATCTACTTTTCGAGTTAGAAATTTAAAAAATCTAAATTTTTTAAAATAATATTTAAAACCAATTAATTTATTAAAATATAATAATGTGTCGTAATATCCCATATTATAATTATTTATTACGTCATTGTTATTAAAAAGTACTATAGGTCCTGTATCCTTGGTAGGAGTTATTTCTATAACATTGGTATTTTCATTATTTTTTTTCTTATTTTTTCCTATTCCATTTATTTTTATTGCAATAATATCATTACAACCATTTTTTTCTAATAAAGTAATAGGTAAATTATTAGAGAAACCTCCATCTAAATAGTAAGAATCATTTATTATTTTATCCATTTTAAATATAGGTAAATATGAACTAGCTAAAATATATTCAGTTAATTTTCCTTCTTCAATTTCATCTATTGTTAATTCTAACGGTTTTAAATCATTTAATCGAACAGTTACTAACCCATAATTAATTTTACTTTTTCGTACTTTATCCTCATTTACATATTTATCTATTAATTCTTTATATTTAGATACATCTAAACCCTTATTTTTTATTATATTATTTATTTCTGTAAAAGACTTTATTAAATTTTCTTTATTAAATTTAAAATTTTTATATATTTCAACTAATTCTTTATTTATTCCTATAATTTCACTATCTACATTTAGCCATATTTTTTTCGCCAGATAATCATCGCCTTGAGCAATAATAGCAGCATTTAATGATCCTATTGAAGTTCCTGCTATCATATCAAATTTAAAACCTAATTTTTTTAAAGCAATATAACTTCCTATTTGATAAGAACCTTTTGCTCCTCCACCTTCTAATGCTAGGCCTCTCATTTTATTCCTCCAAATCTAATTTTATATTCTCAAATTCTTTATCTATTAAAAGTTCATGCATAAATTCTTCTTTATTTTCTACACTCATTTCTTCTATTCTATCAACTCTATATTTATTAGATATAATAATTGAATTAACTTTCTCTACACAGTCCTCTAAGTCATCATTTACTACTACATAATTATATTTATTAAGTTCATTTATTTCATTATATGCTGTTTTAAATCTTTCAATTATTTGTTCTTTTGTTTCAGTACCTCTACTAATCAAACGTTTTTTTATTTCTTATCATAAATACTCCTTATAAATTATTTGTTTTTTTTAGTATATAATTAGTAAATGTTTTAAGTTTATCAAATATAAATAGACTACAAATAAATAGTACTATAAAAATAAGTATTGTTTCATTATTTATGTAACTTATATTAAAGAATTCATATTGATATATAGCACAATATCCAAACCCTATTAATAATATTGTCATAAGCATTCCTCTTAATAAATTATAAGGTTTACATATATTATTCAAAAATATAAATCCTGTTGTTGCTGTTAGAAAAACAGTTAATGTGTTACATAGATCCGGATCTAAATTAAAATTCATTTCGAATAATCTTATAATTACTACATTAAAAACTACAGTTAAAGCACTAGGTAAACTACGAAGAAATACTTTTAATAAAAAATTACCTTTAACTAATTCATTATTGTTTTCTAAAGCTAGTATAAATGAAGGAATACTTATTGTAAACAATGTAATTAACGTTAAATGTATTGGTATGAAGAAATATTCTGTTGCTAAGTATATACAAGCTATAATTAATATTATTGTAAATATGGTTTTACTTAGTAATAAAGAACTACTTCTTTCAATATTATTTATACTTCGTCGTCCCTCTTTTAAAATTTTAGGAAGGTTATCTATCTTTGAGTCTAAAAGTACAAACTGACTAACATTTTTAGCTGCTTCACTACCAGAAGCCATTGCTATAGAACAATCTGCTTCTTTTAATGCTAAACAATCATTAACGCCGTCTCCAGTCATAGCTACAAAATGTCCCTTTTCTTTTAAGGCACATATAATTTTTTTCTTTTGTTCAGGTCTAACTCTTCCGAATATATTGTATTTGTCAATTATACTAGGTATTTGTTCATCACTTACTTTTGACATATCAACACTTTTAATATTTTTTATTCCAGCCCTATCCGCAATTTTAGCAACTGTCAAATCATTATCTCCACTAATAATTTTAATATCTACTCCTTCTTTTTTAAAGTAATCTAATGTAACACTTGCATTTTCTTTTATCTTATCTTGTATTAGTATAAATGCTAATGGCTTTAAATTATCAGTCTTTTCTAAAGAATCCTTTCCTTCTGCTAACAAAAGCACTCTATAATCACTTTGATATTTTTCTATTTCTTTTAAAGTTTTATTCATTAAATTTTCTGGACTACCAAGAAAATATACGCCTTCATTAAATTCTACTCCACTATATTTTCTTGAACTAGAAAAATAAAGTATATTTTTTACTTTATATGTTTCTTTAATTTCAATATAATTTGATAATGCCTTAAATGTTAAACTTACATCATCCATTGCATTTACATAGTTACCTAGTATTTCTTTAGTTTCATTTATATCATTATTTTTATATGGAATAATTTCTTTCACTTCCATTATTCCTTCTGTTATAGTCCCTGTTTTATCTAAACATATTGTATCTACTCTAGCTAGATTTTCTATAGAATATAATTCATTAACTAATATATTATAATTTCTTAATCTAATTACACTAACTGCCATAGCAGAAGAAGTTAAAAGAACTAATCCTTCAGGTATCATACCTATTAACGCACTTACTGTGCTCATTATTGAAGAAGGTATATCATACTCAGTTATAGATAATTGATTAATAAAGAATAATATACCTACTGGTATAAGTAAAAAACTTAGTATTTTTAACATTTTATCAAATGAATTATATATTACAGAATTGGTTTGTTTTATATATTTAGCTTCACTACTTATTTTGGAAATATAATTTTCTTTTCCAATATGATTAACTTTTACTGTACACTTTCCACTTACTATAAATGAACCACTTAATAATTCATCTCCTATTTTTTTTACAATTACTTTTTCTTCTCCAGTTATAAAAGATTCATTTACTTCTACACTTCCATCTAAAATAATTGAATCCGTTACTACTTGATTACCTAAAGAATATATACACACATCATCTAATACTAATTCTTCTCTAGATAATTCTTCTATTTTGCTATTTCTAATAACATTTATTTTAGAATCAGCAATAACATTTAATTTATCTATAGTTTTTTTAGCCAATATTTCTTGTACTATACTTATTATAGTATTAGTAAATATTACTCCTACAAATAAGCAATTTTTTAAGGAATATAATAGTCTATTACTAGCTATACCACTTATAATTACTAAACTACCTAATAAAATGTTTAGGAAATTAAAATATGTAAATGTATGACTTTTAATTATTTCTTTTATTGTTTTAGTTTTAGGTTCATCAATATAATTAATTAGGTTATTTTTTATCCTTGATTCTACTTCTTTAGTAGATAATCCTGTTTTATAAAAATCTTCATTCATATACATCACTCTTCTTTATTATAACATATAAAAAGAACTACATAAATAGTAGTTTACTTTATATTATTATTTATCATAATCATCTAAAAAATTATAATTTTTTTCATCACTATGATACGCTAGTATTGCATCTAAGTTAATGTTAGACATTGATTTAAATATGTTGTAATCTATATCTTTATTTTTTTTACGTAATTCTTTTATTAATTCTTTTATTTCGTTTCTTTTACCTAATTCTAATCCTTTATTAGTAAATGCACAGGCACAATTTATGAATTCTAATTTGTTATATTTAGTCCATGATATTATATCCATCTCTTTAATCAAATACATTGGTCTAATTAATTCCATTCCTTCAAAGTTATCACTATGTAATTTAGGCATCATTGTTTTTACTTCACTTGCATAAAACATATTTAATAATGTTGTTTCTATTACATCATCAAAGTGATGTCCTAAAGCAATTTTATTACATCCTAACTCTTTTGCTTTACTATATAAATATCCTCTTCTCATTCTTGCACACATATAACACGGATGTTCTGGATTAAGTTTATTTGCAACTTCAAATATATCAGTATCAAATATTTCTATAGGTATGTTTAAAAGTTTGGAATTATCAACAATTTTTTTTAAAACTTCCTTTTTATATCCAGGATTCATCACTACATAAAAACATTCAAATTTTAATTTACCATGGCGTAATATTTCTTGCATTAATTTTGCTAACAAAAATGAATCCTTACCTCCAGAAATACAGACCATTATTTTATCGTTTTCTTTAATTAATTCATAATCATTTATTGCTTTAACAAATTTAGACCATATTTCTTTTCTGAATTTTTTTATTATACTTCTTTCTATATCTTTATATTCCATAAATACCTCTTAAAAGTTTAGCATTATCCATTCTGGTTTAAATAATAATAATAACCCCATAATTAACATTAATATACCTCCTACTAAATTAACAAATTTATTGTATTTAGTACTTATACCTTTTGTTTTTAATGTTATTACTGCAATTATAAATATAATTAAGTCATCTAATAAGTAGAAAAATATATATAATATTAAATATGCAATTTTTGATAGTCCTAGTATGTTATTTATAGATAATATTTCTAAAAATATTGTTGGAAAGCCTAGTGAACATGCTAACTCTACAATATTGACACTTACAGCTAATATTATTGTTCCTATTATAGCTAAAATAGTGCTTTTTTTAGAAATAATATCATTTATTTTTTTTATTATACCCTTTCTTTTTTCTTTATCAATTACATGGCAACCAGTATCTTTTCGTGTTTTTATATAAATATATAAGTTATATATACCTAGTATAATTGCTACTATAGCAATTATATTTCTTATAATGGTAATTGTTGATAAGTCTATTATAAAACTTATTCCTAGCATAGATAAAAAGTATATTAAACCACCTGTAAATATAAATGTAAAGCCTATTGTAAAGATCTTTTTTCTATTTTGTATAGGTATTGTCATATTTATTAAAAGTAATAATATCCACATTGCACAAGGATTAAAACCATCTATAAATCCTAATATAACTGCTATTAAACCAATACTTGCATCCTTAGCGTTTATTTTTCCTAATAATGGAATATTAAATGTTTTATTATTATTTAAATTATCCTGTAAATAATTATCAATTATTTGTTCTATTTCTAATTTGGTTGAATCATTAAATCCTTCTATATATTCATTTCCTATTACAGTAAATGGAACATATGGACTATTAACTTTATGCATTTCTTTTATTGTACTTAATAGAACTGAATTATCTTTGTTTTTAGTAACTTCATATTTATAAATATTTATTTTACCTTTATATTCTTTTATTAGTTCATTATCTAAAAATTCCATTTCTTTATGGCAATGTGGACATGATTCACTATAAAATAGATATATATTTATTTTATTTTCTTCTATCTTTTCTCCAACTATATTCGCAGTAACATCTTCATAATTTTTATTTAGCGCAAAAGTATTAGGTATAAACAAAAACATAAATAGAAATATTATTAATAGTTTTTTCATAAAATATCGCTCAATTCTTTAAGTATTTCTTTTTTATTCTTTTCCCCTATTATTCTTTTTATTTCTTTATTATTATCTTCTATAATGACTACTGGAAGTATATCCCCTACTTTATATTTTTCTACTATTTCATCATCTAAGTCATAATCTAAATTTATATATTCATGATTAGGATATATTGTTTCTATTTCATTCCATATATTTTTTGATATTAAGCAACCTGGACACCACATAGCATTTATTTTAATTATTTTCATAACCTAATTCTCCTTCATATATTTTTTTTAATTCATTTATAAAAATTTCTAAGTCTTCAATTTTAGTTAGATGACTTATACTTATTCTTATAGAGTTTTTAGCTAGTTCTAAATTATTAGTAATAGCCATCACTGATTTAGATGGTGTATTTCCTAAAGAACAAGCAGAAGTTGTAGATAAATATATTTCTTTTTCTTCTAATTTTTTTATTATTTTTTTTGCATCTAGATTTATAAAACTAATATTAATTGTATTTGGTATAGAATTTTTGGGTGTATTTATATGTATATTTGAAAATACACTTAATTCACTTCTAAGATAATTATTTAAGTTACTAATATATAGATATCTTTCATTTAAATTAGAAAGTGCTATTGATAAAGATTTTTCTAATGATACTATATTTGCTGTAACTGGTGTACCACTTCTATAAATGGTTGTGGATTTACCTCCTTGTATTATGGGATTAATTTTTTTATTATTAATATTTAACAATACACCAAATCCATTTAATCCATAAAATTTATGAGGTGCAAAAGTAACGAAATCTACATTCTTAAAATCTACATTAATCTTTCCAATTGCTTGTGTTGCATCTGTATGAAACGAACAATTTGGATATTCTTTTAAAATTTTTCCTATTTCTTTTATTGGTTGTATAGTACCTAATTCACTATCAACATAGCATATACTTACTAAAATAGTATCTTCTCTAATAGTATTTTTTAATTCTTCTAAATCAATACTTCCTTCTTTAGTTAAAGATAATATGCTTATTTCATATCCTAAAGATGCTAGATAATTACAAGGAGCTATTATACTTGAATGTTCTATTGGACTTATTATGATGTGTTTCCCTAAATCTTTATTTCTTTCTGCTATACCTTTAATTACTAGATTATTAGATTCAGTTGAACCACTTGTATATATAATAGATTCTTTCTCTATATTAAAGTATTCTGCTATTTTATTTGAACTACTTTCTATTGCTTCAAACGCTTCTTTTCCTAAAGGATGTGAACTATTTGGGTTTGCTATAAATTTTGTTGTTGTTTCTACAAAAGTTTTTAATACTTCTTTTTCTACTGGAGTATTAGCTGCATAATCTAAATATATCATTTTATTCCTCCTTAAGTTTATATTTAGATTATAACATATTTTTAGATTCTTTTTTTCATATTTATAAAAATTTATTATAAATTTATTATAAATATATGTTATAATTTTATTTAGAGGTGGAATAAATGGAACTTATTAATAATGAGTATATAAAGGTTAGCAAATCTGATCTTTATATAGAACAAATTAAAGCAGAAAGTGAAAAAGATAATAAAAGATTAAATTATTGTTTTAATTTGTTAAAAACTTTATCAGAATATGAATCCAAAAATAAAACATATATTAATTATGTATATGTAAATAGAAATAGCGAACATGTGCAAGAATTTTATAAAAACATTAATTTTACTTTAAGTAGAGAAAGTATACTTAATGCTCTAACTTTTGCTACGTTAGAAAAAGATTATGATATGTCTTCTAAATTAGGAGATTTACTTTTAAAAAAATGGTATTATAATGCTCCAGAGGAACTATTAAATTATATAATGAACCATAATATGGATATAAATGAATATTTAGATGGTGAAAAAGAAAAGTTTATTTATAATGATACTCTTAATATTATAGAAAAAGGATATATTTTTAAAAATAATAATAATTTAAATAAAACATATAAAAAGAACTAGTTAATACTTAATTAGTTCTTTTATTTATTACTTTATTTTCTAATATTGTTATTATTAAATATAAAATATAAGATATTATTAACAACAAGAATATGCCTGTCATAACTAGATTTAAATTAAATACTTGTGTTCCATATAATATTAAATAACCTATACCAGCTTTACTTGATAAAAATTCTCCCATGATTACTCCAATAAGAGACATACTTAAATTTAATTTAAATGTAGAAAATATTGTTTCTATGCTACTTGGTATAATAAGATTAAATATTATTTGATTATTTGTTGCACCAAAAGATTTTAATAAGTTTAATTTATATTCATCTGTATTTATAAATCCGTTATAAAAACTTACTATTGATACAATTAAATTTATAAGTAAAGACATAACTATAATAGATTTAGTATTAGCTCCTATCCATATAATTAACAGTGGTCCTAAAGCTACTTTAGGTAAACTATTTAATAAAGTTAAATATGGATCGAATACTTTTTTTATAAATGGTATTCTATAAAATATCAATGCTATTAAAAATCCTATTACACTACCTAAACTAAATGATATAAATAATTCATATAAAGTAATTAGTATATTATTAAATAAGTTATTGTTATTATATAATTCTAATATTGTTTTAATAATTCTTGATGGACTAGAAAATATAAAACTATTAATTATATTAAATTTACTTAATAATTCCCATATTATTATGAATAATAAGCCTATAGATACTTGTAATATCTTTATATATAAATTTTTTCTTTTTATTTTTTTTATTACATCATTCATTTATCAATTTCCTTCCATAATAAATCATAATAGTAATAAAATTTTTCATCTGTTCTTACTTTTGAAGGAATATCTTTATTTAATAAATTAATATCATATATTTTTTTTATTGTACCTGGTCTTTTTGTCATTATTGCTACTCTATCACATAATGATACACATTCTCCTATATCATGGCTAATTATAATAGTTGTCTTTTTTTCTTGTTTTATCATTTTATATACATCATCACTAATATCTAATCTAGTAATTAAATCTAATTTTGAAAAAGGTTCATCTAATAATAATATATCCGGCTTTATTGCTAGTGTTCTAATTAATGCTACTCTTTGTTTCATACCACCGGATAAACTATTTGGATATTTATACATAAAATCTTTTAATCCATATGTTTCTAACAATTGTTTTGTATATTCAATATTTTCTTTAGTTTTTATATTTTTTATTTTCAATCCTAAAGTAGCATTGTCTAATATAGTTAACCATGGAAATAATGCATCATTTTGCAACATATATCCAACAACATAATCTTTTTTTTCTGATTTTATATCTCCACTAGTTCCTTCGTCTAATTTGGCAAGGATTGAAAGTAATGTACTTTTTCCACATCCACTATTCCCTATTATTCCTATAATTTCTCCATCGTGAATATTTAAATTAATATTTCTTAAGGCCTCTACACAACCTAACTTAGTATAATAAGTTTTACATAAGTCTTTTATTTCTAAAATATTATTCATTATTATTTATAACTAAATCTTCAAACGGAACATATTTATCAAGCTCTCCTGATTTAATCATAATATTCATTAAATTTTCAAAACTTTCTTTACTAATTGTTGTTGTAGATAACCAAGAATCATTTTCTTTATATCTATTAATTATTGTTATAAGATCGTTTATTGAAGTATCAGGAAATTGATTTATTATAATATTTGCTATTGTTTTAGCATCATTTTCTTCAACAAACTTCAATCCCTCATTTATTGATTTTGTAAATCTTTTTATTAAATCAGTGTTGTTGTTTATATAGCTTTTTCTAGCGTTGAATGCTGTATAAGGCATTTCACCAGATAGTTTTCCAATTGAAGCAACAACATATCCATATCCTAATTTTTCTAAACTAGTTGCATTAGGTTCAAATAGATTTACAAAATCTCCAGTTCCTCCAATGAACGCTCCACTTAAAGATGCAAAATCTATAGTTGTATTTATATTTACTTCTTCTATTTCGATATCTGAATTTCTCAAAGCATTTTCAAAGTTTAATTCAGGCATTCCACCAATTCTTCCCGCTAGTACTTCTTTTCCTTTTAGATCACTTATTTTAAAATTATCTTGTTTTTTTCTCGAAACTATAAATTGTCCATCTCTTTTAGTAAGTCCAGCAAAAGTTTGTACATAATCTTTTTCTCCTTCTTTATATACGTATATAGTTGCTTCCGGACCACATAAACCAATGTTTACATCGTTTGATAAAACTGCTGCAACCACATTATTTGCACCACTTGTTAATATAACATCTATTTCTATACCATTTTCTTTAAAAAATCCTTTTTCTATAGCAACATACCACGGAGCATAAAATGCTGAATGAGTAACTTCTGCAACAGTAACCTTATCTAATTTTTCTTCATCTTCTTTATTAATAAATATAAAACATGATATAATAACAATAATTATTAAAGTAATAATTATACTTATAATCTTTTTCATAATCTCTCCTTTTACACTTTTAGTATATGTTTTTTTTGACGTTTTTGATACTTAGCTTTATTAATTATGTTATAATGAAGTTAGGTGGTTTTATGGATATTAAGAATAATATGTTTTATCATGAAAAGAATTTGAATAAGTATGCTACATATGATAAAGAAGCAATAAGATTTAAAGAAATCGAAGATGATATTAGACCCAATTTTTTTAGAGATTCTGATAGAATAATTCATAGTTTATCTTTTACTAGGTATAGCGATAAAACACAAGTTTTTTCTAATAATAATAATGATCACATTTCTAAAAGAATAATACATGTTCAATTAGTAAGTAAAATTGCACGTACTATCGGACGAGCTTTAAAATTGAATGAAGATTTAATTGAAGCTATAGCTCTTGGACATGATTTAGGCCATGTTCCTTTTGGTCATGTTGGCGAGAGAATATTAAATAATTTATCTATTCAACATAACCAAGGTATATTTATTCATAATATTCAAAGTGTAAGAACTTTAATGTATTTGGAAAACAAAGGAAATGGATGTAATTTAACTATTCAAGTATTGGATGGCATTATGTGTCATAATGGAGAAAAATTATTAAAAAAATATACTTATAAATCAAAAAGTAAAGAAGAATTTATAAATGAATATAAAAATTCTTATAAAGATAAAAACTTTGCTAATAATTTAATACCAATGACATTAGAAGCTTGTGTTGTAAGAATAAGTGATATTATCGGTTATATTGGAAGAGATTTAGATGATGCATTTTTAGTTGGTAAACTTAATGAAGATATAATTCCTAAAAATATAAAAGAAGTATTAGGTGGTAATAATAAAGAAATTGTAAATAATCTAATATTAGATATAATTAATTGTTCTTATGAAAAAAATTACATCGCTATGAGTGATAAAGTATATGATGCTTTAAATGAATTAATAAAATTTAATTATGATAATATTTATTTAAAAGCTAATACTCATGAAGAAGTATTAGAATATGAATTAATGTTTAATACTTTATTTGATAAATGTTTATATATTTTGGATAATAATTTAAATAATTACAATATTTTTATCGATTATCTTGATAGAATGAATGAAGATTATAAAAATAATAACTCAAATGTAAGAATTGTTTTAGATTTTATAGCAGGTATGACTGATACTTATTTTATAAATGAATTTAATACATTAAAAAAAATTTAGGTTTCCCTAAATTTTTATTTTGCAACTTCTTCTGCTCTAGTTTCTCTTATAACCGTAATTTTTATAGTACCAGGATATTGCATTGTCTCTTCGATTTTTTCTTTTATATCTCTAGCAATTTTGAAGCTTGTTAAATCATCAATTTCTTCTGGTTTAACTACTACTCTTAATTCTCTTCCAGCTTGCATTGCATAAGTTTTTTCTACTCCATCAAAACCATTACCAATTTCTTCAAGTTGTTCTAATCTCTTTATGTAGTTTTCCATTGAATCATTTCTTGCCCCAGGTCGTGCTGCAGATAAAGTATCTGCTATTTGAGCTATTACTGCTATAACACTTTTTGCTTCAGTATCTCCATGATGTGATGCTATTGCGTCTATTACAATTTTATCTTCTTTATATTTTTTAGCAATATCTACACCAATATCTACATGACTTCCTTCAATTTCGTAATCTATAGACTTTCCTATATCATGTAATAATCCTGCTCTTTTTGCTAAATTTATATTTTCTCCTAATTCAGCTGCAATAAGTCCTGAAATATGAGCAACTTCTTTAGAATGTTGAAGTGCATTTTGTCCATAACTAGTTCTAAAATTTAATTTACCAATTAAGTTTACTAATTCTGGATCAAATTTTGTTAAACCTAATTCTACTATAGTATCATTACCTATTTCAGTAACCTTAGCATTCATATCTGAACATACTTTATCGTATATTTCTTCTATTCTTGTTGGATGTATTCTTCCATCTTTTATTAAAGTTTCTATAGTAATTTTTGCTATTTCTCTTCTAAACGGATCGAAAGATGATATTACTATCGCTTCAGGTGTGTCATCTATAATCAAATCCACTCCTGTTACTGCTTCTATAGTTCTTATATTTCTTCCTTCTCTACCTATTAATCTACCTTTCATTTCATCATTAGGTAAACTTATAGTACTAACTGTTTGAATAGTTGTTACATCATTACTATATCTTTGCATACTATTTACAAGTAAATTTTTTGCTTTTTTATCTACTTCTAATTTAGCTTCTGCTTCTTTTTCTTTTATAAGTGTCGCAATTTCTTTTGACATTTCATTTTCTACTCTTTCTAAGATCATAGAATGAGCTTGTTCTTTAGTGAATTTTGCAATCCCCTCTAATTTTTCCATTTCTTGTTTTAATAATTCATCCATTTTTAACTCTTTTTCTTGGATTTGTTTTTGTAAAGCATTTAAATTATTATCTTTTTGTTCCAAAAGATTATCCCTATTTTGTAACATTTCTTCTCTTTTATCTAAAGATTTTTCTCTAGTTAATAATCTTTCTTCACTAGCTAAAAGTTCTTGTTTCTTTTCTTTTATCTCTTTATCAGTTTCAGATTTTATCTTATAACTTTCTTCTTTTAATTCTAAAATACTATCTCTTTTATGTTTTTCAGCTTCTTTTTTTGCTTCTGCTAATAATTTTTCTGCTTTTTTACCTGCACCTGCTCCAGTAACTACTACAACAAAATATATTCCTATAGCACCTACAAATAAACCAATTATAAGAGTTATTACGGATAATGTTGTAAATTCCATAATATCCTCCATCTATTTCTATAAATAATTATCTTTAATAAATACTTACATTTTAATTATAAAATTATTTTTAGTATTTTGCAAGAATTTTAAAAGGTCAATATTTATTTGACCTTATTTTCTTTTGATTCTTCATTAGCAGTTACTTTATTTAATTCGTAATGATTTCTTATTTTTTGTTCTATTTCATCCATTATTTTAGGATTATTTTCCAGATATAATTTAGCATTTTCTCTACCTTGTCCTATTTTTTCGCCATTATAGGCATACCACGCACCACTTTTTTCTATTATATCTATACTACTTCCAATATCTACAATTTCTCCTGATTTAGATACTCCTTTACCATACATTATATCTAAAGTAGCTGATTTAAATGGAGGAGCTACTTTATTTTTTACAACTTTAATATTTGTTTTATTACCTATAATGTTTTCACCTAATTTAATTTGTTCTCCACGTCTTATATCTAATCTTATTGTTGAATAAAATTTTAAAGCTCTACCGCCTGGTGTTGTTTCTGGATTTCCAAATAATACTCCTACTTTTTCTCTTAATTGATTAATAAATATAGCGGTTGTTTTTGTTTTGCTGATTGTTCCACTTAGTTTTCTTAATGCTTGAGACATTAATCTTGCTTGTAATCCAACATGACTATCTCCCATTTCCCCTTCAATTTCAGCTTGAGGTACTAATGCTGCAACTGAATCTATAACTATAATATTAACTGCTTCACTTCTTACTAAAGCTTCGCAAATTTCTAACGCTTGTTCTCCTGTATCTGGTTGAGATAATAATAATTCATCAATGTTTACTCCTAAAGCTTTTGAATATACAGGATCTAAAGCATGTTCTGCATCTATGAATGCAGCTCTTCCTCCAGCTTTTTGTACTTCTGCTACTGCTTGTAATGCGATAGTTGTTTTACCACTACTTTCTGGTCCATAAATTTCTATAATTCTTCCTTTAGGAAATCCTCCTACTCCCAAAGCTATATCTAACCCTAATGAGCCGCTTGATGTTGTTTCTATTTCCATGTGTTCATTTCCACCAAGTTTCATAATTGAACCTTTTCCAAATTGTTTTTCTATATCTGCTAATACTTGTTCTAGTGCTTTATCCTTGTCTGTCATTTCTTTTATTGTTTTCATAAATCCTCCCTATTTCCTTACAAATTAATTGTAGCAATTAAAAAAATATTTGTCAATACTATTTGCGAACAAATGTATTACAAATATTTATTTTTTGCATCTAGTACTTTTACCTACAAACAATTCTTTAAATTCTTCACTTAAGTTATCAAAATAAAGACTAACAATATTATAATATTTCTCCAATTTTAATTTTTGAAATATAATATCATTATAGGATATTTTACTAAGTTTTTTATTATAGTAATTTATCAAATTATCTTCAATTGCATCTTGATTTAAGTTTTTTATTTTAGAATACAATTTAAATTTTTTCATATAAACTTTTATTAAATAAATATTTATTTCATTATAAAGTTTTTTAATATAAATTTTTTGTGTTACAACTAAGTTATTTTTATTAGCATATTTATGTATAAAATCTACTATTTTTATAAATTTTAAACTTTCCTCTAATGAGGAATATTTTCTTAATTCATTAATTATATAATTTAAATCAGCATTAAAATATGCAGTTTCCATTTGTTCTTTCCCTATAAAATATTCTAACTTATCTACTATTTCTTGTTCTAAAAAATAGTAACTTTCTCCATTTTCATATGCTTGAGTATTAAAATATCTTTTTTCTAATAATTCTGTATAACCTTCGGTTATACCCCTACCTATATATTGTTTAGTATTTTTATTATATTGTTCAAATCCACTGTATATTATACCCTTCATTTCATCGTAATAACTACTCGATAAATGTAATAATTCATGATATATTTTTTTCATATTATTATATGGAATTTGTAATTTTTTAAATACTACATCATAAAATCCCATTAATGCTAATTCTTTGTTTTCAAATAAATTACTTTCTAATATTTCTGTTTCTTCTATATTTCTTTTAAAATTGGTTTTGTTTATATGGGGTAAACTATTTATTTTCATATAAAATCTTTTTACTATTTCTTTATATTTTTCTTTTATATTTCGTAGATTTTCTTCTAAGGATTTTTTATTAGCTTCTATAAATTCTTTAGTTTGCTTTACTTCCACATGTGAATTTATATATTGTAATTTATATCTTCTTTTTCCATTTCTTTTTAATTTACTACTAAAAAAACCTGGAATTAGTAATTTTATTTTTTTAGATTCTTCCATTGCTACCTCCATTATAATTATATCATCAAAAATAAAAAGAGAATAAAATTATTTATCCTCTAAGAAATATTTTTTATTAACTATAAAATATTCAATACCTGAATATACTGACAGTATAGTTGCAGCATATAGTAGTATAGAATCTAATCTAATTCCAACTATTTCAAACGGTATATTAGAGAAGAATGTTAATGATAATCCTACCATCATACATATAGTTTTTATTTTTCCCCAAATACTTGCTCCTACTGCACTATTTTTTTTGCCTGCTACCATTTTAATAGCATCTACTACTGTATCTCTTGTTATGATTATAACTGGTATAACAGCTGGAATACTTTTATTAAAAGCAAGAAGTATTAACACTCCATTAACTAATACTTTATCAGCAATAGCATCCATTACTTTCCCAAAATCTGTAACTAAATTATTTTTTCTAGCAATATTCCCATCTAAAAAATCTGTAAATGATGCTATAACAAATAAAAATCCCGCTATTATATAATCTAATCTTATTGTAATATTATTGAATGGTTCATATATTGGTAATGTTATTCCTACAGATGAATAAGGAAACATTAATATTATTAAAACTAATACTGCCATTACTATTCTGCACATTGTTATTTTATTTGGTAAATTCATATATATACTCCTATCTAATAAATATAATATTACTTGTATCTGTTATTGTTTTTATACTAAATGCAAGTGCTAAAATCATAAGAATTATTGCAATTATTAAAGCAATAATATATGGTGTTGTTTTTAATTTAGGAATAGCTTTTGTATAAGGTGAAGCTATTCTATCTTCTTTTTCTTCTTCTATTGATTTTTCCCTTACTGCTTCTTCTATTTTATCCATTGGTATTTTACTAGTTCTTTCAAACATATAAGTATTAAATACATCAATTAATTCTTCTGGATCTAATCCAATATATTTAGCATATTTTTTGATATACTCTTTTAATTCAAATACATCTTTAAACGCTCCCATATTACCATCTTCTATTTGTTCTAAAAGAATAATAGGAATTTCTAAATCTGTACTAACTTCTTCTAAAGTTACCCCTGATACCTCTCTAGAATTTCTTAAAGTATCACCAACTTCGATCAAAGTTTCTCACTCCTTTAAATTAAAAAAAATTAAAATCTTATAAGCCATGTTCTGTACCTATTACTAGGCGGTAAACATTTATCTACAGAATTTTCTGTCCTTTACTCAATTCATTTTTATTGTAAAGGTTCCCCTACCAAATTTGGGTTTCTCGCTCGCGGGGTTTACCACGTTCCACTATATTCGTTTCCAAATATACTCGTCTCTTTGGCACTTTTATATCTAATTTAACCATTTGAGGTTATTTCGAAGCCGTTAGTAATTACTACCTAGAGTTATTTATTCCTCTAGCGCGAACACTACTACCATCTCAGGATAGTGCGAGCATGGACTTTCCTCTACATATAATTATATGCAGCGTTTACCTAGATTTTAATTGTCTTTTCCGTATACTATTTTTTCAAGATTACTTAATCTTCTAAGAAGGTCTAAATTGTTTGCTATAGTGCCAGTTCCTTCACTTGCTGATTCGATATTATCTCTAAGTTTTCTATATTCATTTTTTAATTTATTATAGTCTTCTGTTAAAGATCTATTTTCTTTTTCTAACTTTTTAATGATATTCATAAATTCAGTATAGTCTCTTATAACCATATCTAAAAACTTATCAACTTCTTGAGGTCTATATCCTCTAGCATCGACTTTAAATTCTTTATCTAATATATCTTGAGTAGTTAAATAAAACTTTTCATTATACATAGAATATCACCCTTCTTATAAGATAAT
Organism: Bacilli bacterium; assembly: GCA_017411405.1. GTDB lineage: Bacteria > Bacillota_I > Bacilli_A > RF39 > UBA660 > UMGS1124. The sequence continues at coordinate 67,231 of JAFQQE010000013.1, forward strand.
TTTATAACTAATCACTATTATTGTCAAGTATATTAAAAGAGAGCAAAAGCCCTCTTTAAACGTAATCTTCTTTTATAAAAGTATGTATTTTATATACTTCATAATTCGCTTTATCTATTTCTTTTATAATTTCATCTATCAAAAATTCTATTCTAATAACTATCCCCTTCTTTCAATAATATTTTAACAAAAAGAGACGCTATTACAATAAGTTCGACAAAAGATTACTTTATTTGAAAATATTCTAATATACTATCAGCTACACTATTACCAATACTTTCTTTATTTTCCATAATCCATTTAGCATCATTTAAATAATCGTGATGTCCAATTTCTAAAAGTATTCCACAAGGAGTATAATTAGGATTTACTTCAGCTAATGTACCATTCGCATATTTTACACCTCGGTTAGCTAATTCATCTTCTTTATTATAGTAAACATTCATTAGATTATTTTGTATTTTTTGTGCTAAAGAATATGTTTTTGCCTCACCGTTTTCTATCCAAGTTTCTATTCCATAGGCTTCATGATCTTCAGATGCATTTGAATGTATTGCTAAATGTAAATCTACACCTAAATATGTACTATCAGCAGTCCATCTATTAATATCACCAAATTCATTTCTATAAGTTTTTACTCCATAACTTTCTAATCTTTTTTCAATATAATTAGTCAAATCATTCATTTCTTTTTTTTCATTAGTATAGCCAACTTCGCCTACACCTAAATTATTATATTGATTAGATGCACTTAAATATACTTTGTATTCACTTTTTCTACCTATTTTAAAATCAAATGTACTAACTATGGAATCATTCTTTTTATCTTGTATAGCTATAGCTTTAATAATAGTATTATTATTTATTTCTATTTTATCTTCATATAAGATACTATCTTTTGTAGGTTCTGTTCCATCTAAAGTGTAATAAATTTTTACATCTTTATCAGGTGATAATAAACTTATCTTAGTTCCTTCTTTTATATAATTTTGATTATAATCTGTATAAACTGGTTTTAATGTTTCTTTAGGATTTATAGTAAAACTTATTTCACTTGTTTTAGAATAATCAATATAGTCTAAATACGATGCTGTTATCTTTACAGTATATTGTGCTGACTTTTTAAATAAATTACTAGATAATATAAATGACTTTTTATCTATTTCTTTTCTTCTTATTAATTTATTTTCACTATATAATTCAAATAAATAATTACTAGCATTATCTCCTCCTGTAAAAGTTACTGCAATGTCATTATAATCTAGCATATCTCCGGATGCAGGTTTAGTAAAAGTAATATCAGTAATTGGACTCATAAGATTATATATATTAAGTTTTGATATTACTAAATTGTTATCTGTTATTTCTAATGTATAATTTTTTTTCTTATCTTTAAAATATTTATTTTCTATAATATATTCATCACTATTTATATCAACTTCATCTATTAAAGTTTCTTCTTCTTTAATACTAAGTTTATAATCTTTCTTTTTATAATCTCCTATAAATGAAACTATATAATCATTATTATTATCCATAAGTATATAGTTAGTATCTGAAAAAGCTAATTCATTCCATAAAAATGTATAAGGTTCTTCAACACTTCTTTTATTACCTTCTTTATCGTATGCAATTACTATAATTTTATATACTTCGTTATGGTTTAACGAGTCAAATATTATAGTTGTACTATTATTTTTAGTATTTTCCTTATATATAATTTCATTAGCACTATTATATACTATAACATCATAATTGCTAGCTGCTTGTACCTTTTCAAAATATACATAATAATTAAGTCCTATATTAGATACTTTTTTAAAATTAAATTTTGTTAAAAAGGTACCATTATTAAGTATAAAGTATGATACTAATATAGTTGTTATTATAAATGTTAAAATTATAAATAATGTTGATATTATAATTTTTTTCATATTTTTTTACTCCACTTCTTATTCTATTAAATTACTAAATCTTTTTTTTATATTATTTTTAACTTTATTTGTTAATACTTTATTAATTATATATTTATTATCTATATAATCTAATATGTCTCCCTCTTTTATATTATTAGGTAATATATCTTTTTTTATTTCTATTATTTCTTTATTATTTCTATTTTCTAAAGATACTATAGTATCTTCTATTTTTTCAACTGTATACATAAATCACCTTATCCATCTAGATTAGTTTTAATATAATCAATATTAATATTTGTTCCATCACTTATCAATTTTATTGTACCTAATTCATCAGTTCTATATACTTCTATATCTTTATTTTTTAATTTAGTTAATGTTTCTTCATGTGGATGCTTATAGGAATTATTTTTTCCTACTTCTATAATTGCATGTTTAGGGTTAACTAAGTTTAAAAACTTATCTGAAGTGCTATATTTAGAACCGTGATGTCCAACTTTTAATACATCTGAAGCAATATCTTTATTTAGTATTATTTTTTCTACCTCTTCTTCTATATCTCCTGTAAATAAATAAGATGTATTAAAATAAGTTAATTTTAATACTATAGAAGAATTATTTAAATCCGATTCATCTTCTCCAGTATATATTACTCTAAAATTCATATTTTCTAATTTTATAGTTTCATCTACTTTTGGTATTGTTATTCTATATTTTTTATTCTCTATAGAATCTAATACACTTTCAAATGTTTTAGTTGTAGTTGTTACATTTGGAAGATATATTTTACCTATATCAAATGAATCTATAATATCGTCTATTCCACCTATATGATCTTCATGTGGATGTGTTCCCACTAGAATATCAATATTACTAATATTTAAATCTTCTCTAATGTAATTTACTAAATTTTTTCCATCTTCGTTATTACCTGCATCTATTAAAACTGTATTTTCTTTTTCTTTAATTAATATAGAATCAGCTTGTCCTACATCAAAAAAATAAATTTCTAATTTTGAATTATTGTTTACTTCTTCTTTAATATTTGGGACAGAGTAAGATTCTTCTAACTTTTGTTGTCCGTATATACCAATTATTAATATTATTAATAGCGCTAATATTGTATTTAATGTTTTGTTTATTTTTTTACTATTCATAACTACCTCTATCTTTATGAATTATAACATATATTTTTATTTTTTTATATACAAATAAAAAAGATTATATGTTTTATATAACCTCACTATTTATCATTAATTACTTTTTTTAAATATATTCTATTATTAAATGCACCACGTCTTTTTACTTTTTCTTCTGCTATTTTTATTATATCTTCTAGTTCTTTGTCTTCTATTTTTGCCAGAGCTCTAATAACTTCTAATAAATCGCCCAATTCTTCTAATCTATTTACTCCAGATGAATTAATAACTTCATTACATTCTTCATATAGTTTTTTTTCTAATTCTTCTTTGTATCTATCTTCATTTAAAATTTCTATAATTGGATTTTCTCCATTATTTTTAATAATTTCTGCTATTTTATCTCTAACTAATTTATTATGTATTTCTTCCATTTTAGTCCTCCTTATATAATTATAACACATAATAATGTCTATAATAATATTAGTATACAAATAAAATATTTTATAGTATAATTTTTTAAGAGATGGTTTTATGAAAAGAATAATAAAAAAATTTAAAAAACTAAAAAGTATATATAAAGTTATGTTCTTAGTGATAAGTATATTATTTTTATTTAGTATTATATTTATAAGTCAAGGGGTATTACTTTTAAAAAATATAGAAACTGTTTTAAGAATTATATTTTTAATATTAATATATATTGGTTATTTTATATATTTATTTATTAGTATATTATTATTGTTTTCTAAGAAAAATAAATCATTTATTATAAATAGTATATTTATAACTTTAATAAGTACTATTTTTATAATAATAAGTATTTATTTAAATAAAACTTATAATATTATAGATAATATGAATAAAGATAAAGTTACTTATTCTAGTAGTTTAGTTATTATGAAAGATAGTGAATTTAAAAATAGTAATGATTTTGTTGTAGGCATGATAAATGATGAAGCTGATGTAGAAGGAAATATACTTGCTAATAAGTTAATAGAAAAAAAGAAATTAGATAAAATCGAATTAAAGTATTATGATAATTATTTAGAGATGTTGAGTGATTTATATAATAAAGTTATTAATGGATTATTTATAAGTAGTAATTATGTATTAAGTTATTCTAGTTATGATAATTATAATAATTTAAGTAGTGATACTAAAGTAATTTATTCTTATAAAGAAGAAATGAAAAATCAAGATATTCAACTTACTACTAATAAAAGTTTAACAGAACCTTTTACTATTTTGTTATTAGGCGTAGATTCTACAAAGGATGGTTTAAAAACTAATAGTGCATTTAACGGAGATACAATGATGATGATTACTTTTAATCCTAAAACTTTAAATGCTACTATATTTAGTGTTCCTAGAGATACTTATGTTCCTATCGCTTGTAATGGTAATAAATCTAATAAAATAAACTCTAGTGCTGCTGGTGGTACTTCTTGTGTTATTAATACTTTAGAGAATTTAACTGGAATTGATATAGATTATTATGTAAAAATTAATTTTAAAGGTGTAGTTGATTTAGTTGATGCAATAGACGGAGTTAGCGTAGATGTACCTATAGACTTTTGTGAACAAGATTCTAATAGAGATTTTGAAAATCAAATATGTTTAAAAAAAGGTGTGCAAACTTTAAATGGAGAACAGGCTTTAGCATTAGCTCGTCATAGAAAGACTTTAGCTATGGGAGATTTCCAAAGAGTACAACACCAACAATTAGTTGTTGAATCAATATTAAATAAAGCTAAAAATATTAGAAATGTTACTATGTTATTTGATATTTTAAATGTTATAAGTAATAATATAGAAACTAATATAAGTACTGATGAAATATTAAATTTATATAATGTAGGTAAAAAAATGCTTTTAAATAACAATGCTAATATAAATATAGAAAAAACTTATTTAACTGGTTATGATTTAACTATGTTAATACCTGGATTAGGTAACGTATATACATTCCAATATTATGAACAAAGTTTAGAAGAAATTGTCAATGCAATGAAATTAAATTTAGGTTTAATTAAACCAAAATTAACTAAGACATTTAACTTCTCAGCAAATTATACTTATGAAGTTCCTGTTATTGGTAAAAAATATTATACTGTTACAAGAAATGAAGCTTTACCTAGTTTTGTTGATAGTAATTTAAATTATTTAAATAATTGGGCTACTAGTAGGAATATAGAAGTTAAAGTTAATTATATTAAAGATGGTATGGATGGTTATGATGAGACAAAAGATAATATTATAATTAGTCAAGATGTATTGAAAGGAACTTTAGTTTCAACAATAAATAGTATTTCTGTAAATGTTATTAAAGTAGAAAAAACTAATATTAATAATGAAAATGTAAATGTTGAAAACAATGAGATTAATAACAATTTAAATACTGAAAATAATAATGTAGAAGACAATACAAATGAAGATGAAATAATTGTAAATGAAAATGATACTACTTTAGATAGCGACAATATAGAAGATAGTAGTCAATCTTTTGATAATGATAATGTAATTAATTAAAAAAAACAGATTTAATCTAAATGAACTGAACCCCAAAAGTTGGACAGTTTATAAATAGTTTTTAATTAGAGGATTGTAACCTGTAATTTACAGGAGACAGTCCTTTTAGTTTTGTCTTAATTCTATCATAATTGTAATAATAAATATAGTCATCAATCG
>JAFQQE010000025.1 GCA_017411405.1 Bacilli bacterium
GGTGGTGTTCTTGCTTATAAAAATTTAAAAAGAAGTAAGAAAAAATATCGTACAACAGTAATATCATTAACAGTAAGTATCTTTGTATTTATAACAATGTTTTACTTTGTAAATGAGGGATTTAGTCAAGCAGGTATGTATTATAAAGATTATGATTATAATGTAATTGTTTATAATGGAACATTACCTGAATATAGCGAAGAACAAATAAGTTTATTAAGAAAACTAGATAACATTGACAAAAGTTATATGTTATATGAGCATAGAGGTTTATCTAAAGTATTAGATGAAAATAAAATTAATCATTATTCAGATTCTGATCTTAATGAAGCATATATTGCAGTTGCTATTTATTCATTAGATAGTAATTCATTTAAAAAGTATGCAAAAGATTTAGGATTAAATTATGAAAATATTAAAGAAAAAGGTATCTTAATTGATGAATTGAGATATTGGAGTACCACAAAAAACAAAGAGATAATAACTGATAGATATAAATATAAAGCTGGGGATAATATGAATTTATCTCTTGAATCTGGAGAAACTAATACTAATATGTCAGTAGAAATTGCATCAGTTACTGATGAAAGACCTATTGGGTTAGAAAATGTGTTTTATAATGGTGGATATTTAATAGTAGATAAAGAATACTATGATAATTTAAAATTTGTACCTTATAGAATGATGATAGAAACATCTGACTCTACAAATTTAGTTAAAGATATTGAATTATTAGATAGTGAATTAGTAATCAATAATTTTGATGCACAAGCAGAAGCAGAAAGATCAATGGTAATAGTAATAAGTATATTCTTATATGGATTTATAGCTGTTATTACATTAATTGGGGTAACTAACATATTTAATACTTTAACATCAAATATGGAATTAAGACAAAAAGAATTCGCTATGTTAAAAAGTGTAGGTATGACTAAAAAAGAATTTAATCGTATGATTAATTTAGAAACATTATTCTATTCTTCAAAATCTTTATTTTATGGAATTATTTTAGGAATAGGTGGATCTTATGCACTTCATTTAGGATTTTCTCAGAAAGTTGAAACACCATATCATTTACCAACAACAGGAATTATGATAAGTATAGTATTTGTATTTATTATTGTATATATTATTATGAGATATTCTATAAGTAAAATTAATAAACAAAATACCATAGAAACAATTAGAAAAGAAAATATTTAGAATGCTTAGGGGATATGATAAATATTCCCTTTATTTATGGTATAATTATAAGTGAAAGAAAGGGAATAATATGAGTATTTTATTAATTGAAGATAATGAAAGTATTGCTGAAGGATTAGTGTATGCTTTTAAAAAGAATAATTATAATTTAGATTTCAAAACAACAGTTAAAGAATCAGTAGAATACTTGAAATTTAATGAACCAGAATTAATTATATTAGATGTATCGCTTCCTGATGGAAATGGGTTTGACTTATATGAAAAATATATAAAAGAAAAAAATATTCCTGTAATTTTTTTAACAGCAAGAGATGAAGAAAGTGATGTTGTCAAAGGACTAAATTTAGGTGCAGAGGATTATATGACTAAACCATTTTCTACTATGGAATTATTAGTTAGAGTTAATAAAGTAATTTTAAGAAATAAAAAGAAATCAGTAATTAAGGTAAAAGATATAAGTTTTGATTTGAATAAAATGAGTGTTAGTAGAAATAATGAGATTATAGATTTATCAAGTTTAGAACTAAAAATACTTAATTTATTATTTGTAAATATTGGTAATGTAGTAAGCAGAGAAACAATTTTAGATAAAATATATGATTGGACAAGTAATTATGTTGATGATCATACAGCAACAGTTTATTTAAAGAGAATAAGAGAAAAATTAGGAACTGATATAATTACAACAGTTAAAGGTATAGGGTATAGGATAGATGAAAAATAAGGAATATTTAAAACATTATTTACTACAAAGTTTAATTGTTATAACAATCTTTTCTTTATTGCTTGTTATTGTTAATACTATTGAATATAACCAATATAAAAGAAACTTTAATTATAAAATAAATGCTATCTTAGAAAAAGTAGAAGAAAAATATCCAAATTTAGATCAAAATGATTTAGTAGAAATATTAAATTCTAAAGAAACTGAAGATAATGTTTTGAAAGATTATGGTTATGATATGGATAAAGATTCTTATGTATCTAAAAATGATAATTATAATTTGATTTTTGGTATAACAAAATTTGGAATATTATTAGTAGCATTTATCTCATTAATCTATTTATTTATAAAACATAATTTAAAAAATGATAAAGAAATAGATAAGATTATAAAATGTATTGAAAAAATAAATCACAAGAATTATGAACTTGATTTGGATGAGTTATCAGAAGATAAATTATCTATTCTTAAACAAGAAATATATAAAACAACAATTATGTTAAAGGAAAATGCTGAAAATTCATTAAAAGATAAAATTAACTTAAAAAACTCATTACAAGATATTTCTCATCAATTAAAAACTCCATTAACATCAATTAATATTTTATTAGATAATATAATTGATGATCCTAAAATGGATAATGAAACTAGACAAAGATTTATAAAAAACATAAAAAGAGAAATAACAAATATTACTTTTTTAGTTCAATCTATCTTAAAACTTTCAA
>JAFQQE010000026.1 GCA_017411405.1 Bacilli bacterium
TATTTATAAGCAATTAAATGTTTTTCAGTGTCGTGAATTCTCTCACACTTATTCATAAATTACCTCCAAAATTCCGTTAAGTTAACCTTTAGTCAAGTAGAAGGTTAACTTTTTACTCTCGCTAAAGCGAGATATACCATTCATAAATCGAAAAAATTACAATGGTAAATTTTTCAATTTCTAAATGGTTTTTTATTTTTTAAAGTGTGTTTACTGCTTCGAATGTGTCATACATATCTGCTATTTTTTTATTTCTCTTATATATCACTTTTTTTATAGTAGGACATTCATATTCTCCCTCTTCTTTATTAAATATTAAGTTTTCAGCATCCCCTACTATAGTTGTATAAATACCAAACCCACTTAATATATTTTTTTTAGTTGTTATCATAATTTTTGCAGGTCTTCTAATCCACATCGGTAATTCTCTCCATTCTTGTGTAATCATAATAACAATTCTTTTTCTCTTTCTAGACTGATTAAGCCAAGCGTAAAATTGAGTATCTGTTCGACTAGTTTTGTCATATTTTCTAGATATTTCATCTATTAAAAAAATACAGTATTCATCAGTGTTATAATATAATTCGTTTATTGAATCAAAATATTTTATATTATAACCAGGTATATTTAGTGATTTTATGTTCGTATGTATGCACGCGCAAGTCTTCTTATCTTGCGCGAGCAATAACTTTACACCATAATACGACTTACCACTACCCTGTCTTCCTGTTATAAAATATACTCCATACCTATCATCTATTTTAGGTAAACCTTTTTTAAAAAAAGTTTTAAATTCAATTCTTCTATTAAAAATTTCCATTTTAATTTCCTCTCTTTTTATTAATTATTCTTAATGTTATATAAACACCAACGATTAAAATTACTATTAATAATTCCATACAAACCTCCTACCAAAATTTTAATTTTTGTAATATATTCCATACTTTTGCAGTTAAATGAGTACTTTTCATTATTGCAAGCATTGACAATTCTATAGTAAAAATAAATATTAGTACTTCTCGAACCATTGGAGGTATTATTGAAATAGCCCAACTTAATGAACTATAAGCAACTGTTAAACCACTATTTATTGATTCTAACTTACTGCTAAAATCAGGGAATACATTTTCGAATAAAGCATTTAATGGCAAGCAAATTAATTGAACTATTGTCATAATAATAGTTAATAAAAAGTTAAAAAACATTGTAATTAATTTTCCTATCATATAGCACCCCATTGATCATCTGCGTTACTATCCATACTTACAGCACGATCTACTTTCTTGTATAAATGTTTAAAATATTTAATTAAAATAAATGCACTTGGTATTAAACTTAAAAAATTCATTAATAGTTCTGGTACATCATTGTAAAATTGTTCGCTAAAACATGGTAATGTTAATTTTGAATCAAAAACAAAGCCAAATTCCATTGGTACGCAGACACCACCCATACTAGAAGTAATAACACTTAAAAACATAAATGGTATATTTAATAAACTATCTACAGGTCCTTCAGGTAATAAACCTTGTACATTTCCTAAAGCTGATATATCTGCATTGGGAGCAGTATCATCTTTAATATAATCATTAGTTTCACTTTGTAATTTGTTTGATTCTTCTAATTTTGAGTTGGTTTCACTTTGTAATTTATTTGATTCTTCTAATTTTGTATTAGTATCTTTTTGATTTGTATTAATTTCATCTAATCTTTGATTTGAATATTGTAA
>JAFQQE010000027.1 GCA_017411405.1 Bacilli bacterium
TATTTATAAGCAATTAAATGTTTTTCAGTGTCGTGAATTCTCTCACACTTATTCATAAATTACCTCCAAAATTCCGTTAAGTTAACCTTTAGTCAAGTAGAAGGTTAACTTTTTACTCTCGCTAAAGCGAGATATACCATTAATAAATCGAAAAAATTACAGAAATAAATTTTTCAATTTCTAAATGGTTTTTAGTTTTTTTAATATTTAGTAAATTAAGTTTTTATTTGTTCGAAAGTATCGTATGACTTAGAGATAACCAAATTACATTTAGATATTGTAGTTTCAACTAATGGAGCAATATATTCATTATCTTCATTACTCCATTTCATTTGTTCAGCATCATAACAATGTTTAATTAAAATACCTAAAAACAAAACAGATCGCATACTACATTCTATTTGAAATCTACAATATCGACGTAAAGTCATAGGAATTTCTAACCATTCTTGAGCAGTAGTAATAAAAATAATACGTCTTTTTCTCATTTGAGAAAGAAAGTCTAAAACTTCTTTACTCATTTTTGAAGATTTAGTTAAAGCAGTAAAAATTTCATCATAAACAATAATACAATCTGTTTCACTACGTAAGTCTAGCAAAGCATCGAAACCCTCAATATATTCGTATTCGATGCCTTGCAAACTTTTGATATTTGCATAAATTTTAGTACTCTTATTGTTTTTTAAAAACTCTACAACAGAATAGGTCTTACCACTACCCTGTTTTCCACAATAACAATAAACTCCAAAACGTCCTCTTGTAGGTCTAAAACCTTTTTTTAAAAATGTTTTCCATTTTATTTTTGTATGTCTAAATTTAACGATTAAAACAATTATAAATACAATTAAAATTAAATAATACATAAAATACCTCTTTCTATGGTTTTAATTTATCATACCAACTTATTGCAAGTTTTATCATATAAAATAACATAGGAGCAGATAGTTTAAAAGTAAAATACATAACTATAAGAGATAAAGTCTCATTACTTAAACCTGTAGCAGAAACTGCCCACCCTACTCCTTGAGCGATTAAATTAAGAAAACTACCAACTGCTGATAAAGCATTAGATAAATTAGGTAAAGCAGATATTATAATAGAGTCAATAGGAGATAAAATTAAACTTACTAAGCCTACAATTAATTTAATAACACCCATTAAAATAGCATTAATCATAATTCTAACACCTCTATTTCATCATGTTCAGGATTTTTAAAATCTTTTACAAGATTGAAAACTCTGATACATACCCAATATGCGACAATACCAAAAGTAATTGTTTTATAAATATCATAGAAAACACCAAAGTGATTTTCATATATACCCCTCAAACAAGGAAGATTAAGTGTCTGACCTTCTATAAATGGTATCGGAAGACCCATTGGAACACAAGTAGAACTAGTTATACTAGTAATTAAATTTAAAGGAGCAGTAATAATAGAAGTTAAACCAAAAGTATCTGTTTCAAAACCACTAAAGAAACTACCTGCCTCATTAGTAGCCTCACTACTATCATTATTTTTTAATGTATTATTAGTTTCACTTTGTAATTTGTTTGATTCTTCTAATTTTGAGTTGGTTTCACTTTGTAATTTATTTGATTCTTCTAATTTTGTATTAGTATCTTTTTGATTTGTATTAATTTCATCTAATCTTTGATTTGAATATTGTAA
>JAFQQE010000028.1 GCA_017411405.1 Bacilli bacterium
AAAATTGACATTAGTGATTTTGTTGGAACAATTCGTAATTTATGTAATTGGAATTCAGTCACAAAAACCACTATATGGTCATTAGCATCTAATATCCATTCAATTATTGTACCAATAGGATTAAGTTTATTAACATTATTCTTTTTATTAGATGTGACTAAAAAAGTTATGGATTATGAAAGGTTTAGTTGGGAACGGATGGTATTTACTTTCATCCGTTTTCTCATCTTTAAAATGTTAATAGAAAATTCATTTGAATTGCTTTCATCTATAATGAGCATCTCAAATAACATTCTTACTCAAGTCACAGGTTCATTAGCATCTTCATCATCTATACCAGATCTTGCTGTTCAAATGGGAGATTTAGTTAGAAATGCAGGTAATATTGTTGAAAGAGGATTTATGGGGATTATTATATTAATTCTTTATATACCATTTATGGGTACTTTAATTGGAGTATTAGTTCAAGTTTTCTTGCGTATAGGAAAATTAATTTTAAGTTTTGCATTTTCTCCTATACCTATTGCAATAGGTACTTGGGAAGATGGACAAAGTGTTTGCAAAAGATTCATAATGTCTACTATTGCTCTTGGAATTGAAGCGTCAATGATAGTGGTAGCAACGGCAATATATTCACTTGCATTATCTACATTAACTGATGCAGGTTCAATCAGTTCTATGGTAGCGATAATGTTTTTAAATGGATTTTTAATGGCAATGATTTCTATGACTAGTACAATGGCAGAAAGGTGGGTAGGTGCATAATGGATAGGATAGAACCTAGAATACATGATGAAATAAAGGATTATAAAGAAAAATTTTATAACTTCACTTTAAGACAATGGTTATTTGGAATTCTTATTATTATAACTACTGTACCATTATATTTATTTTTAACACCAAAAATAGGTAGTGATCTTACAGGATGGATAGTTATTATAGTAGCTATACCAATTGGCTTTTTTGGATTCATACCTATTCAAGGATTAAACGCTGAACGTATAATATTTTACTGGAAACGTAATTATATTAACTTTGCAAAACCTATTTTATATAAAACAGAAGCAGAGTTATTAGAAGAAAAAAATAAGAAAAAGAAAACTAAAAAACCACATATAAAAGTGGATAAGAAGGAAATTAAAAATAATAAAAAACAAGAAAAATTAAGATTGAAGGAATTGAAGAAGGAACGTAGTAAACAAAGAGAACTAGCACGTGCTAAGAAGAAATTTGGTATTAATACGTTAGAGAATACTACCAGCAATTTTTTGTTAAGTCAGGAAGAAGCACAAGTGCTATTAAAACTCGCTAAACAAGTTGTTGGAAAGGATAATAGTGTGATAAATGAAAAAAGCAAAGAAGGTATTGAAAAAGAATCATACGAAGAAAAAGAAAAGTAATATTTTACCTACAACGTTTATTCCTAAAACTAATCAAGAAATAATTTCTTATATGTTTAAGGAAGTAGATGAAAGAACAGGCATATTTAGAATTGACGACGATACTTATTCTATTTGTATTGAATATTCTGATGTATCATTTGCTAAAGCTAATGATGAGGAAGCCGAAAATATTTTCTTTAAATGGTTAGAGTATTTACATTCTTTTAGAGAAGATACTCATATACAGGTTATCAATGCAGGTACTCCTATTAAAACAGAAAAATATAAAGAAAGATTTATATTTGAAAAAGAACATTTGAAGGATGAACGGCAAATTCAAATTGCTGATGAATTAAATACTCTTATAACTAATTCACTTGGTACAAATGAAGATACATTACAAACTAAAAGATTTATAGTAATATCTTTAAAAGCAAAAAACTTTATAGAAGCAAACGCATTATTTTTAAATATCTTTTTAAAGACTGAACAGAAGTTTAAGGAATTAAAATCAAAAGTTAATTTAATACCAGTTAAAGAAAGATTAAAATTTATATATAATTTTTTTAATATACAATCAATAGAAGATAAAAATATTGACAATATAATAGAATATGCTAAAGAAAATAATTTAACTATATTTGATGTAATTGCTCCCAAAAAAATTATGATGCGTGAATCTGATCTTATTGAAATAGATGATAAGAAGTTTCTTAGAGTTTTGTATGTATCTAAATTACCTAAAAGTTTAACTCCTAGATTTTATAACAGGATTACTACAATGGAAGACATTAATATAATTACCACATTAAATATTAATCCTAC
>JAFQQE010000001.1 GCA_017411405.1 Bacilli bacterium
GTACCACAAGCAAAACAAGTTGCTATATTCTTTTTATGATTAACAACCATACTAGGATTATTATCATTATGAAAAGGACATAAACATTTATTATGATTTAATTTTAATCCATAATAGTTCAATACATCTACAATACTTGCTTGTTTTAATACTTCACTATATAGACTAATATCTATCGCCTACCTTTCCATTTCTATTTCTAAATCAACTTCTTCTTTTTCAATCAAATTCTGTGCTGCAATTCTTCCATAGTATACTAGATCAGTAGCAAACTGTTTCATTTTAGAACAAATTATATCAGTATTATTCACAATACTTCTAACTGATGGATAATTATTATCCTTTCTTTCATTTACAAGAAGTTCAATATATTCATCAGCATCAAATTTAACACAATACTTTATTAAACTAAAAATTATATCGCTTGAAGTATAAGATTTAGCATCTAATTCAAAACGGAATCTTATTTCTGGATTAATATTTACTGATAATTGCCAAATGTCTGCATTTGAAATCGAAACCTCCCAACCACATTGTTCAATAAGTTTTTTTATATCTTTTTTATTTAACTTGTTAAGATCAATTTTGTTTCGTTCTTCATAATACTGTCCAATTTGTAATTTTTTAAAGATTCTTTTTACATCTGAAAATCTATCATTGCATCTACAATTCTTTAAAAAAGTATTTTCTAATTTTCTAAAACTATTATCATAATAATAAGCATATCCAGTTATATCATAATGAGCTATATCACCACAAGCATTCATAAAGAACTCATACAGGTCATTGGATAAATAATAAAGGTCATTCTTTTTTTGTAATTTTTTATATTTATCCACTATTTTGTTGAAAGAATAAACTGTATTGCCATCATATAAAATTGTTGCACCTATTTTGTTATCATCTATACATCTTTGTATTATTAATCTATCCTTTGATTCTATTCCTGTTAATTCTAAATCTTCAATTAATGAAATAGCTCTATCAATAGTAGCTTGATTCCCAAATACTTTTATTTTTTTATTGTTCTTTACTATTTCAATATGATTCCTCATAATTCTCCTTTCTGTGTTTATACTAGTAAACAATGATTTTAAAAAAATATTACCTTTCTAATTCCTCTTCTAATTTCTTTTGTAGTTTTTCTTCTCTATTGCGATTTTCTAAATTCTTTCTACATTCAATCAATCTTCTAGCTGTTATACCTATTTCATTCCAAGAAACACTTGTGACAACTGTTCTACTTACCATTTTAGAATTTTTCATATAACGAATTTCCACACCTCTATACATACGATCTTTAAAACATGATAATTCTCTTGTCATTACAGATATAAATCTATCTTCAGTTTTGTCTTTTAATATTGCTGACATCAAATAATGGTCTTTGGTATATGAAAATATTTCAAAATCAAATTTCTTTGCCTGTATTTCTAATTCTTTTCTCATTTGATTTGGATAATCTTCGTAGTTTTTATTTGATGGCTTTTTTAATATTTTTTCTTCTATCCATTCATTTGTAAAATTCACTACGCCTTTCCTCCTCTCTTGAACATCTACTAGATATTACACAACAAGAATATAAAAATATTAAAAGAAACAAAATAAATATAACTAATAAAAAAATTAATATTGCTTTAACCATATAAATCACCCTTCATGTTTTGCCATTTCTTTTAGAATACCGTTATATTTATATCCTATTTTACGGACTCTTCTTTTTCTTAAACACGGTTCTATAAGTTCTTTTAACTTTTCACATAATTCTTCCTCTGTTTTAAATTGAAACTTTTTAAAATAGTCATAATATGACCATTTATCATCTTTTTTCTCTTCTTCTAAGTAATCACGATATGAAATTTCATAATATCCAGAATCATAATACTTATCATGAGATACAAATATTATTTTATTAAGTTTATTATCTGCCAATGTTAATGAAAGTCTTTTCAGTCCCTTATCTTTAAACCAAGAAGAATCATCTGCTATTAATGCCATCTTAGCGTGTTCTACGAGCTCATAAATTGCTTTATATGGTCTTTTATCATATTCTATTACGATTATATCTGAAAGTTTAGATAACAATTCTTTTAGTTTTATTACTATCTCTGGGATTGTTTTAAATGTAAAATATTCTACTTTTTGATATATACATTCACCTTTGTTGTTTCTTTCAACATAGTCAACGATTATTGTATAATCTTTATTAAATTGCATGATTCTGATTTTTTCTTTCATACCATGTATTACTATTTCAACATTTAATTTTCCATCTTTTTCATACCTTTCAAAATCCATAATATGATCAATATCTACACTATATAAAAAATAAAACAATTCTTCAAACTTTGGATTATATTCTTTCTTTTTCAATTCTTTTAATCTTATCACAATTATTCCTCCATACTCTAATACATGTCATCAACTATATCTTTTTCAATCTCTTCTTTTTTTACTTCTAAACAAGGTTCTAACAATTCTCTTAATTTACTACACAAATCCCGTTGCGTAGAAAAAGAGTACCATTGATAACTTTCATGATACTCTTTACTATCTACATTTAAATCTAATTGAGCTGTGGTTATTTTAAATTCACCATATTCATGACTAATCCACATTCTTTTATTAATTTCACTAACTTCCATAACAATCCATAATGGTCTTCTTAATGTTATAATATCTTGTTCTTCACTATTACGCAACCAATTTGAAAAATCAGATATATCATCAATATCAGCAGTAAATATTAATTTATATAATTCTCTATATTTAGTTTTATATTTTGGATTTTGTAAATATTCTGTTCTTCTCATATCATTCTCCTTAATATTGACTAGTAAATTTTTTAGTCCCTACTCCTCTAGTCCATGTATCACCAATACCATTAGTACAAGATACAGCAACCCAGTATAAGTATGGGAAGTTATAGTTAGTATAATTAGTATGGTTTGCTATATAATCCTTTTGAATATCTGCTTGAGCTCTAGTTAATGTATAATCTGTGACTACCCAATATTGTCCTGGAGCAGATGGAGCTTCTTCAATCCTTCCAGTCCATCCAGCAGATTTAAATACATTTAACAATCCTTCAGCATTTCCATAAGGTCCGTGTCCAGTCATCAACATACAATAAGACTCTGTAATATTAGCATATAAATTGACTGTGTTAGTTGGCATCTTATCAACCCAACCTTCCCAATAGTTAAATTTGTGGTAAATATCCAATGCACTTTGAGCGTTTAGATTTTCAGGTGTTGTATTATATGCAACTGAACGAGTAGCCCATAATGAACCTTGAACATAATAATTAACAGTATAATAATTAACAGTCCAATTTGCTGTATAACTTCTATTACCAGTTGAACCTTTACTTACAGTCACATTTTTAGATGTTGAATTTAATCCAGTACCAGACCAACCTAAGAATGTGTATCCAGTCCTTGTTGGTGTTGGTAATGTGAATGAATTACTTTCCACATTATAACTTGTTTGTAATGGAGATGCTGAACCTCCAGCTAAGTTATAAGTTATATCATATTGTATTACTTTCCAATTTGCTGTATATGACTTATCTCCTGTGCTACCTTTTGTTATACTTACACTTGTTGATGGTGTTGTTCCATTTGAACCTGTCCATCCCAAAAAGGTGTATCCAGTCCTTATTGGTGTTGGTAATGTTATTGTATCAAATTCTACATTATAAGTTTTAGTTAATGATGATGTAGAACCACCACCTAAATCATAAGAAATATTATAAGTAATAATTTCCCAATTTGCAGTATATGATTTATCTCCAATACTACCTTTAACTATATTTACATTTGTTGATGGTGTTGTTCCATTTGAACCTGTCCAACCTAAAAACTTATATCCTTTTTTGGTAGGTATAGGTAAAGTAAATGTTTCTGTTTCAATATTATAGATATTTACTAGAGAAGACGCTGAACCACCATTCAACTCATAACTAATACTATAATTAATAACTTTCCATTTAGCGACCAACTCATGATCAAATTCTTTATTTTGCAAACTATCTTCAGTTATTAATGTATCGTTATAATACCAACCTTCAAAAGTATAACCTACTCTTGATGGAGATGGTATAGTACCATATAAGCTATTATAAGAAATCATAATGTAATCTTCTTCTACTACGCCACCATTTGCATTTAAACTTACTTTATAAGGATTAGATGTCCAATTCGCTTTATAAGTTTTATTACCAACAGAACCCTTACGGATTACTACTTCTAATTGTGGTTTCAAACCATTGCTTCCAGACCAACCTAAGAATGTGTATCCAGTCCTTGTTGGTGTCGGTAATGTTATTGCATCAGATTCTACATTATATTTAATTTCTTTAGCATCATTGTTGCTACCAGTATTAAGATTATACTTAATTGTATATTCATTAGTAGTATATTGTGCTTTATATATAGTATCTTCTTTTATTATACCAACAGATGGATTCCATCCTGTGAAAGTATAACCATCAATAAAAGGATCTTCTGGTGCTACTGATTTATTTCCATAATCAACTGTTTCACTTTTTAATAAAGCACCAAACAAATCATAGTATTTTACATCTAACTTTATAATTTCCCATTTAGCATATAAAGTTATTACTTCATTATCTTTAGAAGATAAATTATATATTTCTGATTCATCTTTATATATTACATCACCATTAATAGAAGTTGACCAACCTACAAATGTATATCCTTCTTTTGCAAATTGATTCTTAATTAATTTAGATGTTTGATTATATATAAATTCTTGTTTTTTCATTTCACCTTGACCTTCAGATGAATTATAAGAAATGTAATAAGATATAGGTTCATAATTAGCAGTTAAATCTTTATTGCCAACAGAACCTGTGGATATTTTATAATCTATTATAGGTTCATTATTATCTGATGTTGTCCATCCGATAAAGTTATAACCTTGTTTTGTTGGCGAAGGTATTATTATATCTTCACTTTCAGTTGTATAACTAGGAGGTGCTTCGTTCAGCGTTCCTCCATTAAGATTATAGTTAATATCATAAGTAATTAAATTCCATTCAGCATATAAATTAATATCTTCAGGAACATTATATAAAGTATCACTTGATACATATTCATTATTAGAATTTTTCCATCCATTGAATGTATAACCATCTTTTTCAACTTCTGGTAATTCACCATATTCAGAATCAAATTTAACTTCTCTTTTTATTAAAGAATCGTTATTATCTTTTGAATTGAATATTAAGTTATATGAATTAGCATCATAATTAGCTTCTAATTCTATATTATCAACAGAACCTGTGGATATTTTATAATCTATTATTGGTTCACTATTATCTGATGTTGTCCATCCTACAAATGTATAACCTATTTTCTCTGGAGAAGGAATTATTATATCTTCACTTTCTACATTATAATTAGGAGGTGCTTCGTCCAGCATTCCTCCATTTAATAGATAAGATATATCATAACTATTAATATCATATAAAGCAGTAATAACTAATTCCTCTTTTACTGTGGATAACTCTTTATCCCATCCTGTAAAAGTATAACCTTTTCTAATCGGATCTTCAGGTATAACAATTTCACTATCATAATCTAATTCACTTTGTTGAATTATGGTTTCATCATGATCTAAAAATGTTATTTGATATGAATTAACTTCCCATATAGCATATAGAGTTATAATATTGCCACTTTTAGAAGACAAATTTTCTAATTCTTCTTTATCTTGAAAATCTGCTATACCTTCTTTTTCTTGCGACCAACCTACAAATGTATATCCTTCTTTTGTAAACTTATTTTCGTTTAAGGTACAAATATTATCTATTTTACATATAATAGATTCCATTTTACCATATCCACCATTAGCATCAAAAATAATACTATATTCTTTTTGTGTTTCTGGTTTGGGAGAAGGTTTTACTTTGTTAGGTTTTACAACTTTAACTTCTTCATTAACAACTTCTTTTTCCTCTTCTTTTTCTTCAGGAATAATCACTTCATTTTGAACTGGTGGTTCAATAGGTTTCTCTTCTTCCTGTTTAGGAGGATGAGTACATGCAAATACAACAGAAGCAGTTAAGATAACAAAAAATATTAAAAGAAAAGGAATACGCCTTTTCAATGTAATATAATTATTATCACCTACAAAAACGTATCCTTTCTTAAATCCAAATAATTTTTCTTTTACTTCAAACTCTTTATTATCAAATAATAATAAATCCAGCTCTTTTTCTTCAGAACTGGATTTATATTTTTTTAATCTAGTTTTTCCAACAATTACATTGTCTTCATTTTTTCTAAATTCTTTTTTTGATATATAAGGAACATCTTTACAATATTTTGAATTTTCACATTCAATAGCAATATATTTTTTTCTCATTGTTTGCTCCTTTCAATAAATAGAATTATTTTCTTCTTTTTTTCTTTTTGCATAATGAGATTGCTATTGCTATTACACCAGCTAATGATAAACCACTAATCGTGATATATATAGGCATATTATTATCATAACCAGTTTGAACTCCTTGTTCTGGTTCTACTTCTTCTTGTATTACAGGTAATAAAGTATTTTGATAAATAATGCTATATAGTAAATCTTCATCAGTTTCTACTTTTTCATCATTAACAAATAATCCTTCAGAATTCAAACTAACTTTTACAACCTCTGGACTAAGTAAGTATCCCTCTGGTGCACTACTTTCTTTTATATATACAGTTGTTCCATATATAATATCAATTAATGCTGTACCAGTTTCTACATCAGCACTATATTCTGCAATAACATCTTTACACTCAGCATCACTACATACACTAAATTTAAAATCTTTACTAATTATATTTTCTAAAGTTGTTGAATCAACTTTATTAACTAAAACATAATTTTTTATTATCTCATTATAAATAGTTTGACTATTAGAGATTTTTTCTATATTTTGACCTTTATACATTGTATCTATGGAGATAACTTCTTCGCTTTCATAGTACCCTTCTTTTGGTTCTAATTCACGAACTTCAAAATAGATTTCATCATCAACTGAAATTGGTAAATCTGCTAAAAATTTAACTTTACCATCTGCATCAGATATAGCAGTTTCAATTAATGTACCTGCTTTAACTAATGCTGGTCTTACATTTCTTTCTAATTGACGATATTGTGGATAAATATCTTTAATTGCGAATAAACCAAAAACAACACCTTCAATTGGTGTTTCTGACTCTAAATCTAACTTTGTTAAATCTACTTCTACTTTTTGTCTTTCGTTAGTTATTGAAATTGTTTCCATAACTACTTCTGTTTCATTATCTATAAAATTTAAGGATACTTTATATTGAGTTGTATCAATTATCATTGTGCTCGGACTTTGATATTCATAAACCACATAGTTGCCTAATGGGATTAATTTTGAATATCCTTCACCTGATGATGTTGTCGTAATAACATCTACTAATTCACCTTTTTTATAGATAACAGAATTATCAGCAGGATCTAAAATATCTTCATCTGCTTGTACATAAACAATCATATCTGCTAATGGTCTTTCTTCATAAATAAATTGAATATTACCATTTTCATCTTCTTCAAC
>JAFQQE010000014.1 GCA_017411405.1 Bacilli bacterium
AATATCAATTTCCACTTTATTTTTTTCTGTTAATTGTTTATAATTCATGTATGGGCTCCTTCCTTGCCGGGTGGTGGGCCCTTTTATTATATCAAAAAGCCGCACCTTAGTGGTGCGGTTCAAATTTCAATTTAGGAAAAAAATGTCAAATGACATTTTTTTTAAGTTATTTTAATAAATCTTCTATACTAACATTTAAAATTAATGATAGTTTTACTATTTTTTCTAAAGGCATCTTTTTAGTGCTATCATTTTCGCTTTCAAATCTTTTGTAATGATTGTGATTATAATCTAATAAAGCTGCAATATTTTCAGTAGAATATGGATTAATTGAATTATCAGAATCAGAATTTTTAAATTCATTATATCTTGCTAATCTATAATATTTTATATTTTTACATAAATTATCAAATAAAATATCACTATTTATATCTTGAACTAAATCTTGCAGAAACTGGAAGTTTTTTGTCTTAGACATCATATCACCTCTTAAAAAAATTATTTCACAAACTTTTAGACAAAATAGCCGCACTTTCGCGCATTTTTTAAGTGGATTATAATTTTTTTGTGCTATAATTAAGCCAATTTATAAATATGTATGTATTTAAATTATATATAGAAAGAAGGAAAAAAATGAATCAAAAAAATGATAATTTAAATGATGCTATAATAAGATTATGTGATAATTCTTTTAATTCTATGCAAAAAATAAATATAGATATTATAAATTTTTATAAATTAACATATAAATCTTTATTATTAGACTTAAAATATTTAGAGAATAATGAACCTATGAAGATATTTAAAAAGAAACATGAAGAGTGGGAAAAAGAATACAATGATAAATTAATAGAAATAAATGAAGTATTAAAAAAAATAGAAGAAGAAGTAAAAGAAGGTATATTTTAATTATAAACCGTGCTATAAGTACGAATTTAACAATGTATCGTTAATTAAAAATTAGAGATTATTTGTACAATAATCTTAGGTGATTATTGTGAAAATAAATGAATCTATTTCTGTTAAATTAAACGATATAATTAGAAAAAAAGATATTTCAGTTAATAAATTAGCTAATATGTGTTGCCTAACACAAAGTACAGTAGATAGTTTAGTTAATGGTAAATCTAAAAATCCAAAACTTTTAACTATAGTAAGAATTTGTGATGGATTAAATATTACTTTAAAAGAATTTTTTGATGATGAAATATTTAAAAATATAGATAGAGAAGATTAGTAATACTAGAAAAAAACAAACATATAACTTATAATTAAATTAAGGAGTATGTAATATGTATGCAGAAATATTAATACAATATGGAGTTAAAGTACTAGATAAAACTTTTACATATAAAATACCTAATAATATGAATATATCTATAGGTAATAAAGTAAAAGTTCTTTTTGCAAACAAAATTATAAATGGAATAGTATTAAATATAAAAGATAATACTGAATTAGAAAATGTATTAGAAATATTAGAAGTAGTGAATCCTGATATAAAATTAAATAAAGAATTATTAGAATTAGGTAATTATTTATCTAATATAACATATACTACTTTAATTAAATCTTATCAAACAATGTTACCTACTAGTTTAAAAGTGAAAAATATAACTTCAAATTATGAAAAATATGATGAATATTTAGTATTAAATAAAAGTAAAGATGAAATATTAAAATATATAGAAAATAATAAAAGAGCTATAGCTCAAATAAAAATACTAAATGATTTATTAGATAATAAAAAAATAAATAAAAAAGAAGTAAGTAATTCTTACAAAATTCTAATAGAAAAAGACTTGATTAAAATAATAAAAGAAAGAAAATATAGATTAAATAAAACTGATAACGAAAAAAAAGAATATACACTAACTAAAGAACAAGAAAATGTAGTTAATAATGTTTTCTTAAATAGTAAAGATATATATTTATTATATGGTGTTACTGGTAGTGGTAAAACGATTGTATATATTGATTTAATAAAGAAAACGATTAAGAACAATAAAACTGCATTAATGTTAGTACCAGAAATAAGTTTAACTACCCAAATGGTAAATAGATTATATGATTCTTTTGGTAGTGATGTTGCAATACTACATAGTGGATTATCTGATGGAGAAAAATTCGATGAATATACAAAAATATATAAAAATGAAGTCAGTGTAGTAGTAGGCACAAGAAGTGCTATTTTTGCACCCCTTAATAATTTAGGATTAATTATAATAGATGAAGAACATAGTACAACATATAAACAAGAGAGTAGTCCAAGATATAATACTATAGATATTGCAACTTGGAGAGGAAACTATAACAACTGTCCAATTATTCTAGGTAGTGCAACACCAAGTTTAGAATCCTTTGCACGAGCTAAAAAGGGAGTATATAAATTACTTACTTTAACTAACAGAGTAGGAAACTTTAGATTACCATTAGTTAATATAGTTGATATGAGTCAAGAAATGAAAAAAAGAAATATGATATTTTCTAATGAATTAAAAGAAAAAATTAAAGATACTTTAGAAAGACATGAACAAGTAATGTTGCTTCTAAATAGAAGAGGATTCTCAACTATAGCAAGTTGTCAAAATTGTGGTTATACATATAAATGCCCTCATTGTGAAATATCTCTTATATATCATAAATCATCCAATCATTTGAGATGTCATTATTGTGGTTATACAAAATTATATAATGAAATATGTCCAGAGTGTAAAGAAGGTGCAATAAGAAACTTTGGAACTGGTACAGAAAAAGTAAGTGAAGAAATAAAAAAACTATTCCCTACTGCAAGAGTTTTAAGAATGGATGCAGATACAACGACTAAAAAAGGTAGCCATGAGAAATATATAAATATGATTTCTAATGGATTAGTAGATATTATAATAGGTACACAAATGATATCTAAAGGATTAGATTTTCCTAATATAAGTTTAGTTGGTGTAATAAACGCAGATGAATCGCTAAATATACCAGATTTTAGAAGTCAAGAAAAAACATTCTCTCTTCTAAATCAAGTTAGTGGTAGAGCAGGTAGAAGTGGCATAAAAAGCAATGTAATAATACAAACATTTAACCCAGATAATAAAATATTTGAATTAGTAAAAAATAATGACTATATAGGATTATTTAATTCAGAAATGATTATACGAAAAAAACTAAATTATCCACCATATTACTATATACTTGGCATAAAAATATGCAGTAAAGATTATGAACTTGCTAGTAAACATGCAACTAAAATTTATAATTATTTAGAAAAAAATATAGATGATACATCAATTATATTAGGTCCAAGTACTGCAAGTATGTTTAAATTAAATAATATATATAGATTTCAAATAATAATAAAATACAAATTTGATAATAAGTTAGAAAACTCTATAAAATTTATAGATCAATTATATTCTAAAGAAAAAGATATATATTTAGAAATTGATAATAATCCAATAAGTTTATAAAAAAGTGGTTGAAATAATCACTTTTTTATGTTACTATTTTTATAGAGTAGAAGAGTACTCGAGAAAAATAAAGGAAAAGGAAAGAGGTAAAATAATGAACAAAAGACAAAAAATAATAGTAAGTATAGTTGGTATATTTATAGTACTTTTAGCATTAGTAGGATTAACTTATGGTTACTTTTTAACAAGAATAATAGGTAATACTAATGATACTAGTGTAAGTATTAAAACAGCATTATTAGAACTTACATATGATGATGAAGACAATATCATCGATTTACAAAACCTAATGCCAGGTGGAACTATACCACCTAAAACATTTAGTGTTACTAATACTGGACAAGGTGAAGTAGAATACGGAGTATATTTAGAAAATATTGTAAATGAATTATCTTTACAAGAAGATTTAACAATATCAATTACATGTGTATCAGAAACACTTGATACAGATGTTACTCCAACTCCAAAAGAGTGTAAAGGGTTAGATTCTACACAATATCCGGAAGAAACAACTCAATTATTAACAAATGCAATAGAACCAAGTGTGAAACATAATTATACATTAACAGTAAATTATAGAGATCACGGGAATCAAAGTGTAGATATGGGCAAAACAATAGAAGGAAAAGTACAAATTTATGCAGTTAATGATGTAATGGATGTAGTAGTAGATGGAACGAATCTAGAAGATACAGACGTACTTGAATTACATAGTGAAGTTAAAACAGCAAGAAAAATAAATGGTAAATACACTTTTAAAGGAGTTATGCCAGATGATCATACTTTAAAAGTAGTAAGAGATGGTGAAGTAATAGCAACAAAAGAAATAACTATAGCAAGAGGCGAAACAGAAACATCTAATACTAGTGGTAGTGAAATAACAGTAACAGAAGAAACGTTAAAAATAGCAATAAATATTGCTGGAGTAAGTAATGGAACAATTAATATAGAAACTCCAACTTTCCAAAATGCAACATCAATGTTAGCTTATAAGATAAAAGATAGTGCTGAAAAAGGAACTAATGGAACTAAGTTTGTAGAAACAGCACCATCAACAATTGGAAGTACTCCATCAACAAATTGGGAAGGTGGCATAGAAACTTTAAAACCTTATGATGAGACTTCATGGAAAGAATTAATAAATTCATCAGATATATTTATATATTATATCTCAAAAGAAGCTTATGATAATGGTGATTTAAATGGTGTTGATTTATATAATGGCTGTTATTATGGAGAAGGGTGTCCTGAGAGTGTTAAACAATACAATCCATCTAGCAATACATGTGAAGATTTAGAAGATAGCTATTTTTATGTGAATAAATATGATTTATCATCTTCTAATTATTTCTACGATGGAAAAAGTTTAAATAAAGCTTATTACGTTTCAGGTTGTATAAATGGAGTTCCTTCAGATGGAACAAAAGAAAAAAAAGAAGTTGTATTATCTAAAACAACTGATGATGATGGAACCACATATTTCTATAGAGGTAATGTTAAAGATAACTATGTATCATTTGCAAATAAATGTTGGAGAATAATGAGAATCAATGGTAATGGTTCAATAAAATTGATACTAGAAGACGATAGTCAAACTTGTTCACCAAGTATGGATAGTAATTCACTAACAATACAAGCTAGTTTAAGTGCAGTTTCTTCTGAATCCGAAATTCCTACATTATCCGCTGGTGGATTTAGTGATTATCAAAAAAATGAATTGAATAATTACATTTCATATTTAGAACCTGGTAAATGGTGTGTAGAAAATATTAGTTCTTCCACAACACCTAGTAATTTAAACTGTAATGGAAGGGTAATAACAAATTATGACGATGATAATAAAATGTATGTTGGTACATTAACTCTCAAAGAAGCATATTATGCTGGAGGTACAAATGAAAATTTGAAAGGAAGCTACTTTTCTCATTATGTAATAGATGGTAGTGAGTTTGGTATGAACTTGGGAATGTTGTCATATAATGGGTTTCAAATGGGAGCTGATGAATATTATCCTAATGTGTATTTTTATAATTATAATATATGGACTGACTATAGCACTATATATAATCCTCGTCCAGTTATAAATCTAAAAAAAGATACTTTTGTAACTAGAGGAACTGGAACAATAACTGATCCGTATGTAGTTGGATAAAATAAGTGATTTTGTATCACTTTTTTTATTTACTAAAATCTCATCATTTAGTATAATCTATATTAGATAAAGTAGGGATAAAATGAAAAAAATAATTATATGTATAGTGTTATTTTTAAGTTTAAATATAAGGGTTAATGCTTCTAATAATGAAGTAATAAATCTAGATTATTTTAATGATGAATTAATCGCTAGTAGAAAAGAACTTGATAGTATAAAAGGTAATAATGAAACTTTAACATATAATGTTTTTAATAATGGAGAAATAATATATAGTTTTATATTTAATGGTAACTACTATAAAGATTCTTATAATAGTATAGATTTAAAAATTAATGAAGTAAATATAAGTAATGATATATTAGAAAAATTTAATGACAAAAAACTTATTAAGTTTAAAACAAATTATGAAGGATATTATCCTGAAGGTACTATATTGAAAATAAGAAATAATAATAATTTTAATATTAATAAAAAGTTATATTTAACTAATTTTAAAAATAATAATTTACAAAATACTAAAGAAGTTTATATAGAAAATGATTTTATAAATATAGATATTAATAATGGTAGTACATATATATTAAGTTATAATAAGATAGTTAGTTCTAACACTCTTATATTATTTTATATAATATTAAGTATACTTATTATAGAAGTTCTTATAATAATGTTTATAACAATAAGAAATAATAAAAAGCAAATCGCTAAAAAACAAACAAGTTCTATAAAATACACTAAAAAAATAAATATAAAATAAGTATGTAAGGAATTCTTACATACTGAAAGTGATAGTAATTTAAAAGGAAAAGATATATTAATAGATTTAGTTATGAATTTTTTAAATAGAACTATTTAATAAAATATGATATATTAATATTAGGTGATATTAATGAAGTGGTTTAAAGATAACAAACAATTACTATATAAATATTTATTAGTTTTAATATTTAATATAATATTACATATATTATGTAATTACTATTTTAAAAATAGTGAATATGTTTCTATATATTTACTATTTGCCGTTTTAATAAGCAATTTAATCATATATTATATAAAAGGTATAGTAAGATATAAATATTATTTAGATATTATTTTAAATGTTATATTAGGTTTTATTATAATATTATTTACTAAAGATTTCTATATATATTCTACATCTTTATTTAGTATCGTATTAGCGAATAATATAATATTTATGCGTAGTAGATTAAGTGAAAAATTATTAAAAAAAACTTTACAATATTTATTAATATTATTAATAAGCATATTATGTGTATCTATTAACTTTTTATATTTTTTAATATAAAAATTGTACTTTATTTAGTACAATTTTTTTGATTAAAATAAGCTTTTATATTTATTAAAATAATAGGTATAAATATTGCTAAATTAGATAAATTATAATTTATACTTTTAGTAAAATCTAATGCTAAAATAAATAACATACACCAAATTAGTATTGATATAAAATGTAAATAATTCTTTTTATATATAATACTAGTTATAGTAAGTATACTAATTAATAATATAAATGATATGATTAACGCCCACCAAGTAGAAGTATACATATTTTGTATTAATAATGCTAGATCACTTATTATTAAACCTTGACTTTCAATATAATTTAATCTATCCATATAATTAAAATATATTAAAAAATATAATGCAAGTATTGTTTCTAAAAAAGTAACAACTAATAATAATTTGCTATTTTCTCTAAATAATTTTTTCATATCATCACCAAATTAATAATATCATAATTATTAAATATATAAAATAATAAATTATTTAAAAATGAGTAATAATACTTTATTTTTTTTTGCCCATTTGATATAATTTATATATCATAGGGGAGATAGTTATGAATAAGAAGGGACAAGCTTTAGTTGAATTTATTATTATATTACCAATATTATTGTTTATTATGCTAGCAATATTAGATTATGGATTACTATATTACAATAAAACTAAATTAGAAAATATTATTACTGAAGTAAGTAAAATGTATAATAATAATGAACCAGAAGAAGAAATAAATAACTTTATTAAAAGTAATGATAAAAATTTAAAATATACTGTAACTATAGAAGATAAGTATACAAATATAAAATTATATAAAGAACACTCCTTTATAACACCAGGCATAGAAAAAATATTTAATAATAATATTATTGTTGAAAGGAAGGTGTATAATGAATAATAATGGTAAGGGAACTATTATATTTATAATTTTAATTCCAATATTTTTTATTATATCTATTATAATATGTGATACAGTAGTTAGTTATAGTGCTAATAAAAAATTTAAAATAACAACTGAAAAAATAATCAAAGAAACAGTAAGTAGTGATCTTTATTATGAAGACTATGACGAATATATAAAAACATTATATGAAAGATATAACTATGAAACAGATATGTTATATATTAATGCTACTGAAGATTATATTTATTTAGAAAATGAACATAAGTATTTTGGTTTATTATCATCTTTAAATAATAAGGGTGAATCTACAACAATAAAAATATTAGGTATACCTTTTAAAGTAAAGAAAAGTAGTAGAATTTTTTTAAAACTTGAAGCAAATATAATAAGTGAAGATGAAATAGAATTTATATATACAAAGTAGGTGATGAAATGTCTGTAATTAAAAATAATATAATGTGTATTTTTGGTGTTAAAGGTGGTATAGGTAAAAGTACTTTAACATTAAATCTTGCAGGTGTTTGTTCAAATTTAAAAAAGAAAGTATTAATAGTTGATATGGATTTATATGGAGGTAGTATAGCTTTATCTTTAAATAAAGAAGTACATAAAACTATTTATAATTTTGTAGATGATTATATTAATAATAGATATAAAGATTTAAATGATTATATTACAACTTATAATGATTATATAGACTTTATAGCATGTCCTAAAGATCCTAGAAAAGCGAATAAAATAAATAGTGAATATATAGAAATATTACTTGATAAAGCTAAATTTAATTATGATTTGGTATTAATTGATACAACACATATATTAGATGAAATAAATCTTAATTTATTAGATAAATCACATAAAGTATTATTTGTATTATCTAATGATTCATATGATATTAAAAATATGAGAAGTTTAATAAGTATATTTAAAGATCTAGAAATAGAAAAATATAAGGTGGTTTTAAATAATAGTTTAAGACCTAATAGAGAATATTTTAATTTATATGATATTAAAAATGTAATAAAAACTAATATAGATTATGAATTAAGTAGTAAATTTTATATTAAAGATATAGATAAATATGTAATGGATGCTAATATTATAACATTAGATAATAAATATATTAATACAGAATACTATAAAGTTTTAGAAGGTATAGTAGATTATGCTATAGGTGAAGATTATGAGTAAGAGTTTAATAAGTGCATTTGAAATAGAAAAAACTAATGAAACAAATATAATGATTAATGATTATGATATTTTTCCAGATAAAGATTTATTAGAAAAATTAAGAAATAAAATAATAGAAAATGTTATTGATAAAAAAATACCAAACGATATAAATTTAAAAGATTATATTAATGATGAAATAGATAAAAGTATTGAAGGATATGATTTAACTAATTTAGAAAGAAGTCATATATTCAATATGATTGAAGATGAAATAAATGGAAAAGGTCCATTAGGAGAATTATTAAATGATAAAGATATTACTGAAATAATGGTTAATGGACCAGAAGATATTTATATAGAAATAGACGGAAGAATTATTAAAGATGATAGTGTTTCATTTATAAATGATGAACATATTATAAGAACAGTACAAAGACTAATACAACCTTTAGGTAGAACAATTGATAATACTAATCCTATGATCGATTCAAGACTTGCTGATGGATCAAGAATTAATGCAATAATACCACCATTAAGTGTTAAAGGACCAGTTGTTACAATACGTAAATTCAAAGATGAAATGGTTTCTATAGATGAACTATTAAGAATAGGTACACTTACTCCATATATGGCAAGATTCTTAAGTGCTTGTGTAAAGGGTAAACTAAATATTATAGTTTGTGGTGGAACAGGTAGTGGTAAGACAACACTTCTTAATATACTAAGTGGTTTCATAGAAGATTATGAACGTATTATTACAATAGAAGATGCAGCAGAATTAAGATTACATCAAAGTCATGTAATATCATTGGAAACAAAGACGGTAAATTACGAAGTGGGTAATGAGGTTACAATAAGAGATTTAGTACGTAATGCTTTACGTATGAGACCAGATAGAATTATAGTAGGAGAATGTCGTGGTAAAGAAGCCTTTGATATGTTACAAGCTATGAATACAGGACATGATGGATCACTTACCACATTGCACGCTAATGGAGTAATAGATGCATTAAATAGATTAGAAACAATGGTATTATTAAGCGGTTTAGAAATACCTATTAAAGCAATAAGAGAATATATAGAAAATGCAATAGATTTAGTTGTTAATATAGAAAGAATGCCAGATGGTAAAAGAAAAATAACTAATATCAGCGAAATAGTTGGATTTAATAATGATGAAATCAAACTAGAAACAATATTTGAATTTAAACAACAAGGACTAACAGAAAATGGTGAAGTAAGAGGAGAATTCATCTTACATAAACGAACACCTCTTGTTTATAATAAAATAATTAATAGAGGTATAAAAGATATAGAAGATATGTTTAAAAAATAGAAAGGAAGATATATATGGAAGCTAGTATAGTAGTGTTGTTATCTATTCAAATAATTTTAATTCTTTTAGCAGCATTTATATTAACTATTATACTTGATAGTCATAAAATGCTACATTTAGAAAATAGAATATCAAATTATTCACTTACTATTGCTAGTCCTAAAGATATATCTACTTTTGATAAATTTTATATTCTATTATGGAAATTTATAAAAAAGATAAGTAAGATTAATTCACATAGTGAACTAATAAAAAAATATAGTTTAAAATATGATAAATATATTGATTATAATGAAAAAAATGATAAAACAGGTATAGATTTGGTTAGTATAAAATTCTTAATAAGTATTATTATGGGTTTAATTTATATAATAAGTACATTTATAAGATTAAATTTCAATTTACCAATACTATTATTTATAATGATACTTTCATTCTTTATTGTAGATATATATTATAAATTAGAATATAAAAGTAGATGTAAACAAATAGAAGAAGACTTATTAGGTGCAATAATACTTATGAATAATGCTTTTAAAAGTGGTATGAATATAATAGAAGCCTTAAGTATTGTAGAAAAAGAAACATCTGGACCTATACAAAAAGAATTCAAAAAAATAAATAAAGATATTAAATATGGTTTAAGTTTAGAAACTACATTTAATAGATTTTATGAAAGAGTAAAAATAGAAGATGCTAAGTATTTAACTAGTAGTTTATCATTAATAAATAAAACTGGAGGTAATATAGTTAAAGTATTTAATTCTATAGAGAAAAATTTCTATGATAAAAAAAGAATTAACGATGAAATGAAATCGTTAATAAGTAGTAGTATATTTATGTATAGAATGTTAGTAATTATGCCTATTATTTTATCTTTAATAATTACTGCAATAAATTTAGAATACTTTAAACCTTTAATATTTACTACATTAGGTAGATTAATATTATTAGCAATAATAGTATTATATATAATATATATTATAGTTATTAAAAAAGTAATAAAGGTGGATATGTAATGAAGAATTTATTAAGAAAAAATATATATAGAAAAAAAACTATAAAAAAGATAGAAAAGAAATGTAAATTATTAGGTGTAAATAATACCATAGAACCAGTAATATTTATGAATATACGACTTTTAATAACTATACTTTTATTTCTAGGATTCCTATTTACTAATAACGGTTTTATATATGCTCCTATTATATCATTAGTATTTTATATAGGTAGTGAATATTACTTAGATTTAAAAATAAAAAAAAGAAGTAATAAATTAAATAATGAATCAATATTCTTTTTTCAAATATTTATTCTTTCTTTAGAAAGCGGTAAAAATTTGAAAGGAGCATTAGAATTAACTTGCGAGAATTTAAATAATGAAATAAGTGCAGAATTTAAACAAGCTTTATTAGAAGTTGAACTTGGTAAAAGTTTAACAGAAGCGCTGAATAGTATTAAAGAAAGAATTCCAAGTAAAGAAATAAATAATATAATATTAAATATTAAACAATCTAGTATATTTGGTAATAATATAATAGATTCGTTAAATAATCAAATAGACTATTTAAGAGAAAATAGATTACTTAGTATTAAAGCTATAATAAATAAAATGCCTATGAAAATAAGCGTAATTTCAGTAATATTTATAATACCAATAGTGCTATTATTAGTATTAGGACCTGTTGTAATAAATTTTATATTAAATAGTTGAATAATAAAATATAATAAATTATAATTAAATTAGAGGTGAATTTATGAGTAAATTTTGTACAAATTGTGGACAAGAATTAAATGAAGATACAAATTTTTGTATTAATTGCGGAAAAAAAGTAAATGAAAGTAATGAAGTTAAAGAATCAGTAAATCAAAATAATATAGGTAATAATTCTGATAAAAAAAGCAAAATTGCCGCAGGTTTATTAGGTATATTTTTAGGTTCTTTAGGAATACATAATTTTTATTTAGGATATACAGGTAAAGCAGTAGGACAATTATTAATTTCTATATTGTCTTGTGGAGCATTATCTTTTGTTAGTGGTGTATGGGGACTTGTTGAAGGAATTTTAATACTAACAGGGTCTATTAACCAAGATGCAAATGGAAATCCGCTTGGAGAATAAAAAGGCTATAAATATAATTGCAATAAGTGGAATAATACTTCTACTTATTGTTTATTTCTTAGACTTTAACTGTATATTTAAAACTATATTTAATATTCCTTGTATATCATGTGGTTTAACAAGAGGGTTTATTTATATTCTAAAATTAGATTTAATAAATGCTATAAAAATGAATTTATTAAGTATACCTCTATTTATTACAATAATTATATTTTATGTTTTATATTTCTTATGGATATTATTAAAAAAAGAATATATATTTAAATATTATAATTACATTATTAAATATTATAAATTGATAATTATTATTTTAATTATCAATTGGATATATAATGTTATAAAATATATATATTAATATTATTCTTTTTTTAATATATTTTTTTATTATGAATATTATTTATTAAGGTGATGTTATGATAAAAAAAATAATATATAATTTTTTAATTATAATATTAGTTTTTCCTATTATAGTAAATGCTAGTTCTAATACAATAGCAAAAGTAGGGAATAATTATTATGATACTTTAAGTGATGCTATAAAAAATTCTAATAACAATGATACTATAAAACTATTATCAAACGTTATATCAACAGAATCATTTGATATAAATAAAACAGTTAATATTGATTTAAATGGAAATAATATTCTAGCACCATCAAACGTATTTGTAGTAAAAGGAGGAGTTTTAAATTTAAGTGGTAATGGTACAATAAGAGAAACAGAACCTAATTATGGAGCAATAAAAGTAATGGGAAGTAGTAATCCTACTGATAATGATTATAGTATAGTTAATATAGGAGAAAATGTAAAGTTAGAGGGATGGTCAGGTGTATTTATTACACATGAATCATCGAAATCATATGGAGTAGTAGTAAATTTATTTGGAAAAATTAATGCAATAAGTGATGTTAATGGTGGAACAGGTATAGGAATATATGTAAATGGAAATATTAAAGATGAAACTAATTCACCAATAGTTAATATAAAGGATGGAGCAGAAATAACTTCAAACGGGAATGGACTATATATAGCAGGATATTCTAAATTTAATATAGGAGACGCTTTTATAAGTGGAGATGAATCTGGTATTGGTATTAAATCAGGTATTTTAAATATAAACGGTGCTAATATAATATCAGAAGGATTAGATAAAACGCCAACTGAAGGATATAATAATGGAATATATCCGAGTGGTACTGCTATACAAATAGAATCTAATACAGGATATAGTGGAAACATTGAATTAAATATAAAAGATGGTTATTTAAGAAGTAAAAATAGTCATACAATATATGAATATATAGGTAAAGGTAATAGTACTAAAGTTAAAGATATAAATTTATCAGGTGGAACTTATGTTACTGAATCTAATAAAAGTACATTATATTTCTCAGATTCATTTAAAGATAAACATAATAAATTTATAACTGGAGGTAAGTATAGGACAGATATAAAAGAATATCTAGCATCAGGATATAGTACAACTATAGAAGATGAATATTATGTAGTATCAAAAAGTACTATGAAAGAAATAATATTATATAACTCTAATGGTACTAAAAAATCATATGGAAAAATAATTACAATAATCATAGTTTCAATAATAACACTAGTATTAGTTTATTTAAATAGGAATAAATTAATAAATCTTGTTAAAAGATAATTGTAAAGTTTTTGTATTATAAAAAAAACTTATTTTAAATATGTTTTTTTTATGTTATTATTTAAGTAAGGTGAAAGTATGAGAAGCAAGTTTAAGAATATGGACAAATTTTTATTTTTTCTTATGATCATTTATACTATACTTGGACTTGTTATGGTATTTAGCGCATCAAGTATGACAGCTGTATTAGAATATGGACAAAGTGAATCTTTCTTTTTTGTAAGACAACTAGTATTTGTTATTTTAGCTTATATTGCTGGATTTATTATATTATTTATTCCAAATTCTATAATTAATTTATTAAAAAAAATGAATAAATTAATTATATTTGGTGCAATAGGTTTGCTATTAATAACTTTACTTTTTGGAAAAACAATTAATGGGGCAAAAAGTTGGATTGATTTGGGTGTTATAAGTATTCAACCTAGTGAATTTGTAAAAACTATGACAATATTGTTTATTGCATTTTCGTTTAATAATCCAAAGAAAATGTTTACTAAATTCAAGTTTTTAACGCCTTTCATATACGCTGTTATTTGTGTAGCATTAATCGCATTTCAACCGGATTTTGGAACTGCTATGATTTTAGCAATAACATGCTTTTTTATGTTTGTTAGTTTACCACTAAAAGATTCTAACTATAAAAAATTAAAAATTATTGCTGGTGCATTTGCAGTTATATGTTGTTGTATGTTTTTCTTTGGAGGAGAAATATTAAAAAACACAAAAATATTAAGTGAAAAACAACTTAGCAGATTAACGTTTACTAATCCTTGTACAAGATATAGAGAACCAACTGGATATCAAGTATGTAATGGTTTTATCGCAATAAATAATGGGGGATTATTGGGTTCTGGCTTAGGTAATAGCACCCAAAAATTCTTGTACCTTCCAGAAGCATTTACAGATTTTATATTCCCAATAATAGTAGAAGAATTGGGAAGTATAGCAGGGGCTTTTATAATAATTGGATTTTTAATAATGTTATATAGAATACTTAAAATTGCAAGAAATGCAGAAACATTAACTGGCTCTCTTTTAGCATTCGGTACATTTTCATTAATTGTTACACACTTATTAATAAATCTACTTGGAGTATTAGCAATAATACCAATAACTGGTGTACCATTACCATTCTTAAGTAGTGGAGGAAGTTTCTTACTAAATATAATAATATTATTATTTATTACTGAAAGAGTAAGTATAGAAAGTAAAAATACTAAATTAAAAAGAGAAATTGCAAATCTATAATATGCTAAAAATATAGCATATTTTTTATATAAAGAACTTGTATAAAAATACAAGTATATGTTATTATAGACATTAATATATTTAACATGCGTTAGTTGCACTCCTTATAATTAAATTATTAATTTTAAGGAGGTGAAGTGATGAAACAAATAGATAAATTTTTATCTTTCGTTATAATCCTTCTATTTATATTTGTATTTATACTATTATTTAAATAGAATAAAAGCACACTAACGGGTTTTGGTTTTGTTAGTGTGCACAAACCAATTTAGGAGTGTACCTAACTAATCGATCTGTTAAGTATATCCTTTTTATTTTATGCAAATATCTTTGCTAAATACATAATATCGTAATAAAATTTTTATGTCAAAAAATATAGAATAAAGAATATTAATGTGATAAAATTTATATAGAGTAGAAAGAGCACTATTTCAAATAACTTTTATACTAACCTAAATGATAATCCATATGTAATTAATTAAAAAGAATTATATATCTAGATTAATTTCTTTTTTTTGTGTATAATATTTTTAGTGATTTTATGAAAAATTTAAATAGTGAATTAGTAAAACAAATTAGTAATATAAAAGGTGAACCAGAATGGATGTTAGATTTTAGACTTAATAGTCTTAAATCTTTCTTTGCGTTAGATAATCCTAGTTTTGGACCTAATATAGATATAGATTTTAATAATATAAATTATTATAAAAAAGTAAGTGATTTAAAAGATAATTGGGATAATGTTGATAAAGATATTAAAAATACATTTAATGAATTAGGGGTTATTGAAGCAGAAGAAAAATATTTATGTGGGGTATCTAACCAATATGAAAGTGAAGTCGTATATCACAAAAATAAATTTGATAATGATAATATAATATTTACAAGTACAGATGAAGCATTAAAAAAATATCCGGAATTATTTAAAAAATATTTTAATAATTTAGTTAAATATGATGAAAATAAATATACAGCATTAAATGGAGCGTTATGGAGTGGAGGAACATTTATTTATATTCCACCATTTACTAAGCTAGATAGACCACTACAAAGTTATTTTAGAATCAATAGTGTATCTTTAGGGCAATTTGAAAGAACTATAATAATAGTCGATGAAGGAGCAGAGCTTTCTTATATAGAAGGGTGTACAGCTCCTACTTATTCTGAAAATAGTTTACATGCAGGAGTAGTTGAAATATATGTAGGTCGTAATGCAAAATGCAAATATTCAACTATTCAAAACTGGAGTACTGATGTATATAACTTAGTAACTAAAAGAGCAA
Source organism: Bacilli bacterium (assembly GCA_017411405.1). Classification (GTDB taxonomy): domain Bacteria; phylum Bacillota_I; class Bacilli_A; order RF39; family UBA660; genus UMGS1124. The sequence continues at coordinate 16,656 of JAFQQE010000014.1, forward strand.
TAGTAGAAGAAAATGGCTTGATGGAATGGGTTGACGGTAACTTAGGAAGTAAAGTAACTATGAAATATCCTTCATGTATATTAAAAGGAGATTATTCCAAAGGTAATTCAATAAGTATTGCATATGCAAAAAATGGTCAATACTTAGATGCTGGAGCTAAAATGATACATATTGGTAAAAATACTAAAAGCAATATAATTAGTAAATCTATTGCAAGTAGTGGTGGAATAAGTAATTACCGTGGTACTACTAAGATATCTAATAGTGCAAATAATTCAATAGCAAGTATAAAATGTGATACAATTCTTTTAGATGATAAATCTATAAGTGATACAATTCCAAAAAACATAGTATTAAATGATACAAGTATAATAGAACATGAAGCATCTGTATCTAAAATAAGTGAAGAAAAATTACTATATTTAAAAGAAAAAGGTATAGATGAAGAAACAGCAAAATCAATGATAATAATGGGATTTATAAATGATTTTAAAAATGAATTACCAATGGAATATGCTGTTGAATTAAATAGATTAATGAGTGGAGAAAATGTATGCAAGATCTAAATATTTATAACGAATCCTATTTAATAATAGGAGGACCAAATACTAAAAAAAGTGAAGTTGCTTTAAATTTAAGCAAAAAATTAAAATATAAACTTATTAATTTAGATAGAGAAAAACATAAATACTTTGATGATTTTACTGATTATGATTTTAAAACATATCAAAATATATTAGATAATTATGGAATAGAAAAAGCCATAAATTATATACATAAATATGAAATGAAACATTTGAATTATATATTAGATAATATAGATAGAAATGTTATAATTGATTTTGGTAATACTTATACATTGATAAATGATAAAGAAATATTAAATAAAATAAAATTATATAAAAATATAGTATTATTAAATCCAAGTGAAGAATTGATAAATAAAAGTGATATTATAACAAAAAAGTTATATAATAATAAAATAAATAAAGAAATCTCTACTATTAACATTAATATAGATAATAAAGAAATTAATGAAATAATAGAAGAAATTATAAATTATAAAAAATTTAAGGATATATTATAAAAAAGAATAATTAAATTATTAAGTGTTATTAAAGTATTTTTTTGACTAATACTTAACACTTTTTCTTTTTTTATATGAAAAAATTTGTTAAAATATAATTTAGGATGGTGCATTATGGAAGACGTAATAAAGAAAATTCATGAATATAGTTTAGAAGAGATAATGGAAGAACGTTTTGCAAGATATTCCAAATATATTATTCAAGATAGAGCAATACCTGATGTTAGAGATGGTTTAAAGCCTGTTCAAAGAAGAATAATTTATGCTATGTATAAAGATCATAATACACATGATAAACAATTTAAAAAATGTGCTAATGCAGTTGGTATAGTATTAGGTAAATATCATCCACATGGAGATTCATCAGTTTATGAAGCGATGGTACGTATGAGTCAAGATTGGAAACAAAATCACATATTAGTTGAAATAGATGGTAATAATGGTTCTATAGATGGAGATGGGCCAGCAGCATATCGTTATACAGAGACGAGACTTGCAAAAATAACTGAAGAATTATTAAGAGATATAGATAAAAATACAGTTATGATGGCTCCTAACTATAGTGATACATTAATGGAACCAACTGTTTTACCAGCAAAATTCCCGAATCTTTTAGTAAATGGTACAACAGGAATAAGTGCAGGTTATGCAACAAACATTCCTCCGCATAATTTAGGAGAAATAATAGATGCAACAATTTTAAGAATAGAAAAACCTAATAGTACTCTTGAAGAAGTAATGGAAATAGTAAAAGGACCTGATTTTCCTACCGGTGGAATAGTACAAGGAATAGATGCGATTAAAGATGCGTTTTCTAAAGGTAGAGGAAAAGTTATTGTACAAAGTAAATGTGAATTTGTTAAAACAAAAGGAAAAGAACAAATAGTAGTATCTGAAATACCATTTGAAGTAAATAAACAATTATTAGTAAAAAAGATCGATGATATTAGAATAGATAAGAAAATAGATGGAATCGCCGAAGTTAGAGATGAATCAGATAAAGATTCTAATATAAGAATTGTTATAGATTTAAAAAGTGGAGCAGATAAAAATTTAGTATTAAACTATTTATTATTAAATACTGATTTACAAGCAAACTATAATTATAATATGGTAACTATAGTTAATCGTAGACCAAGACTGTTAGGAATAATACCAATATTAGATGCATATATAAATCATCAAAGAGAGGTTATAAAACTTAGAAGTGAATTCGATCTAGCTACTGCTAAAAAAGAAATACATACATTAGAAGGATTAGTTAAAGCATTAAGTATATTGGATGAAGTTATTGCTTGTATTAGAAAAAGTAAAAACAAAACAGATGCTAGAGATAATTTAGTTAGTGAGTTTTCATTTACTGTTGAACAAGCAACAGCAATATTGGATTTACAATTATATAGATTAACTAATTTTGATGTTACTGTATTAGAAGAAAAACTTGAAAAATTAAGAAGCGCTATAGAATTATTAAATGAGATATTAAGCAATCCTAAAAAATTAGATAGTGTAATTAAAAAGGAACTTAAAGATATTAAGAAAGAATATGCATTACCGCGTAAAACTGAAATTAAAAAAGAAGTAAAAGAAATTAAGATTGATGCTAGTGATTTAATTACTAAAGAAAATGTTATAGTAGTATTAACTCATGATGGATATTTAAAGAAGGTTAGTAAAAAGTCTTTTGCAAGTAGTGATGAAATCACTGGTTTAAAACCTGGAGATTATGTTTTAAATCAATTTGATACAACTACTTTAAATAAATTAGTAATTATTACAAGTATGGGTAACTATTTATTCTTACCAATACACGAGATAATAAGTTGTAAATGGAAAGATTTAGGTAAACATATATCTAATTATGTAAGTATACATCCAGATGATAAAGTAATAAATTCATTTGTAATTACAGAAGGTAATAAAGAACAAGAAATAGTTTTATATTCGAAATTAGGTATGGTAAAAAGAACAAAATTGTCAGATTTTATAGTTGCTAGATTTTCAAAAACATATACATCAATGAAATTAAAAGATAATGATGAAATAGTTTCTGCAGAAATATTGAAAGAAAAAAATATACTTGTAACTAAAACCGGATATTATTTAAATTATGATATTAATGAAATTCCATTATGTAATGTAAAATCTGGTGGAGTAAAAGGAATAAACTTAAAAGATGATGAATTAGTAAGTGGTTTATGTTTTAACGATTTAGATGAATATATAACTATATTTACTAATAAGAATACTGCTAAACGTATTAAATTAACAGAGTTAAATAGCCTTAGTAGAGCTAAACGTGGTAGTACATTAATCAAGAAAGTTAAATCAACTAATTATGAAATATTAAATGCTTTTATAACAAATAAAAATGATTTAATAGGACTAGTTAGTGATGAAATAACAACTATAAAAAATACTGATATTCCTATAATGGATGAAGTAAGTACTGGTAGTTCTATTAGTAAAGAACAAATAAAAAGTGTATTTAAAGCTGATGGTTTAATACTAATTAATGAAGACGAGATTGAATTACCTAAAATTAAAGAAGAAACTACTGAAGTAAAAGAAATGACAATAGATGATTTTATAAATGATTTTAAATTATAAAACATTTATTGTTTTTTAATAGTCAACAAAAAAAGGTTGACATAATATATTTATACTGATATAATAATTTCAGTTATGTGAAGGAGGATTAAATATGGCTGTTAAAATAAGATTAAAAAGAATGGGATCTAAGCAAAAACCTTTCTATAGAATAGTTGCTGCTGATTCAAGAAGTCCAAGAGATGGTAGATTTATTGAAACTATCGGAACTTATAATCCAATTGTAAAAGAAAATAATGTTACAGTTGATGAAGAAAAAGTTGCTAAATGGATTAAAAATGGTGCTCAACCAACTGATACTGTTAAAAGTTTATTAAGTAAAAATGGTATTTGGTCTAAAATTAAAAACAATAAATAAGAGGTAAATAAAGTGGTAGAAGATGTAAAAAAATTTACTGAAGAATTAATTAAAAGTCTAGTAAGCGAACCTGATTTAGTTAAAGTACAAGATTTTCAAGATGAAGAAGAAAATCCAATTATAGAAATTATGGTAAGTGAATCTGATATGGGAAGAGTAATTGGAAAAAGTGGAAAGATAGCAAAAGCTGTTAGAACACTAATTCAAGCTGCTGCTTTTAATAAAGGTATAAAAAGAGTTAAGATAAATATTGATTCATTTTAATTCTTTTTTTGTATAAGGAGGATATATGGAAAAAGATATAGAATTTTTAAAAAAAATAATGAACATAAAACTTGATAAAATGATAAGCGATGAAAATTTTTTCAATTGGTTATATCCATTTACTACTGAAAATATAAGGGATTATTATAATATTTTAGATTTTAATGATAAAGAAGTATTAACTGTTATCGGAAGTGGAGATCATATTATAAATGCATTTTTAAAAGGGGCTAAGCATGTTGAAGGATTTGATAAGAATCCTTTAGCTAAATATTATTCAGAATTAAAAATTGCTGGTGTAAAAAGTTTATCGCGTGAAGAATTTATTTTATTTTTTTATAAATATTCACTATTTAAGAACAAAAAACATTACTTAAATAAAGATATATATTTTAATAAAATAAGAAATGATTTATCTATAGAATATAGAAAATTTTGGGATTATTTTTTTACTAACTATACGCATAAAGAAATATATAAATCTTATCTTTTTACAACAGATGTTTTAAATATAAAAACATTGATTCAAATAAATGATTATTTAAACGAAAATAATTATTATAAAGCAAAAGAAATATTAAAAGATAAATCTATAGTTTATCACGACTTAGATTTAGCTGAATTAGATAAGTTAGATAAAAACTATGATATTATAATTTTATCTAATATTCCAGCATACCTTGATACTATATATGATTCGGATAAATTAAAACAATTTAGAAATTTAATAGAAAAATTAAATAAAAATGCTAATACAAAAATTGTAGTTAGTTATTTATATAACAATTTGATAAATGATGAAAAATTGCCTGATGATATATATAACAAGATGGAAGTTAGAAAGTATTTTAATGAAAAAGAATTTGATTATATATCAATTAATAGCACTGATAGCTTTGAATATAGGAATAATACAAAGGATAGTGTAATAATAACAAACAAAAAATAGGACGTGATATCCTATTTTTCTTTATATATTTCTTCTTTTAATAATTCTATATTATCTCTCATTAAAGTTGCATAATTTTCATTTTTTTCTCTTTCTTCGCTAGTCAAAACTGTTAATGTATGAAGTGATTTAATTTCTGCTCCAGCTTTTTTAACCTCATTAATAGCATCATTATAATTTTCATTGTTGGCTTCTAAATCTGTTACATATATAAATTTGTTATTTTTTTCTTTAATCAAATTTTTTGCTCTATTAATAGTATCATTATTTAATTCATCTGTTTCTTCTAAACTAATAACTTCAAAACCATAATTTTCTAAAAATTTAAAATAATCTTTTGAAACTATAATAGTTGTATATGTTCCATTATTACCCAGTGTCTTTAAAGTTGTTTCAAATTCAGATAATTGTACTTTTAATGAATTATAATTTTCATCTATAGTTTCTTTAGTTATCTTACTTTCTATATATTGTTTTAAACCATTTTTAACATTTTGAGCTAACATTAAATAATTAGTAGGATTTAACCATAATTCATGATAAGAATTCTTTATAGCAAGTCCTTCACTAACATCTATAATTTTTAATCTACTATTTCTATTAACAAAACTAGCAGCAATTTTCTTTTCATCAGTTAATCCATTATATACAAATAAGTCTCCTTTAGAATATTTCTTTATTTTATTATTAGATAAAGTATATTCATTAATATCAACTCCATTAGGATATATACTTTTAACTTTAGAATTATATCCATATAATTCTGAAACTAAATATTCTATTGGATATGTAGTTGTATAAATATCTGCATTATCTAATTCTTCAGTTTTAAAACAACCTGATAAAATAAATAAAAAACTTGTTACAATAAACAATCTTAATAATCTTTTCATAATAACCTCACAAATCATAGCCACTTTTACCAAAAGGGTGGCATTTTAATATTCTTTTTATACCTAAATAACAACCCTTAATGAAACCAAATTCATTTATTTTAATTTTAGCGTATTCACTACAAGTTGGAACAAACCTACACATTGTATGTGAATGTAAAGGAGTTATTTGGTATAAATTAATTAAAAATATACTAATTTTTTTCATAACTATCACATATATTTTACTATATTTTATTAAATATGTAAAACTAAATTTTATTATATAACTTTAATATATAATAAAAGTCATGTAAATATATGTAATTTGTGATAAGAAAAATACTAATTAGTTGATTTATTTTAATAATTGTGTTAACATAATTCTACTTTTATTTAGGAGTGATTAGATGAAACCAATTTATGAATGTGAATTAAAAGTATTAAAAGATTATTTAAGAAAAGATGGTTGTAAAAATAAAGAATTTTATACCTTAAGAGATGATTATGATACATTTACTTTTGGAAGTAGAGCGTATTTTGATGCAGTAAAAGAAGAACCAGATTTAGATTATTTTACATTTAATAAAAGAGAAAAAATAGACTTTAATAAGATTTATGTTACTAAAACTATTTTACCATACATAGTAAGAGAAATAATTACAGGAAAATTATTTTATTTACATGATGATGACAATACTGTATATGAAATAAACGAATTTAATCCAATTAAACCAGTTATTGTACCAAACTTAACTTTAAAGAAAATTAATAGTGATAAAAAAGCATTAGAAAAATTTGGCGCATATGTAGAAAAAGCAAATTTTATTAAAGATTTAATAACTGAAATAAGTAACTATGAAAAAGATTTTTACGATCTAAAAGAGAATAATAAAAAAACTAAAAAAAGAGGATAGTATGAAAAATATTTATATAGGTGAATTATTAAATGTAAAAAAAGAATTTTTAAATAAAAACTTTAGAGGAATAAAAAAATGTTCTGTTGAAGATTATGAACTAAAGAATTTTAAAGATTCTGTATTTAAAGAATTAAGTAAAAAAGGTTATTCTTATGAAGAAATAATAAAGAATAATAAAATTTTATTAGATAAATTATTTTTTACTAAAACTATTATACCTGGTGTATATAAAGAAATAATAACTGGTAAAAAGTTTAGTATTCCATATTTACATGAAAATAATTATTATTTTATAACAAATACTTATGATATTAAACCAATAATATTAAAGTCTAAATCTATAAAAAATATTACATCAACTGATAATGATTTAAAAACATTATCAGAATATAAGGTTTCTTTAGAAGCATATATAAATAATAAAGATATAATTATGAAAGTTATAGATGATATAACAGAATATGAAAATAATGTACATAATATTTATAATAAAAAAATAAATGATTTTTTAGAATCAGTAAAAATTAGAATAAATAAAAATATTAATTTACGTGAGGTAGAATATAAAAGGAGAAAGATTCTTTCTAAGAGTATAAAAGATATGGCAAAAAACAAGTAGACCCAAGTGTTTACTTGTTTTTACTTGTTTAGTATTCAAATATTTGATAAAATGAATAGGGTGGAACATATGAAATTTTTAAGTGATTTAGGAATAGAAATAAAAAACAAAGAATTATTAAGAGTTTCTCTAACACATTCTAGTTATACAAATGAATTTGGCGGAGAAAATTATGAAAGATTAGAGTTTTTAGGAGATTCAGTTTTGCAACTTATAATGAGTGAATATTTCTTTACTAATACTGAGTATAGTGAAGGAGATATGAGCAAGATTAGAGCAAGTTATGTTTGTGAAAATGCATTATATGAATATTCTAAAAAGATTAATCTTATAGGTGCAATTAGAGTTGGTAATAGCTTAGTTGGAAGTGTAAACGAAACTATAGTAGCAGATATATTTGAAGCAGTCTTAGCAGTAATATACTTGGATAAAGGATATGATGTAGCTAAAAAATACGTTTTAGATATAGTTTTACCATATATTAATACTAATCATGTATTTTTAAGTGATTATAAATCACATCTACAAGAAATGGTACAAACAGAAAAAAAATCATTAGAGTATGTTTTAATAGAAGAAACAGGACCTGCTCATGATAAAAGATTTAAAGTTAATGTATTAGTAGACGATATAGTATTTGGAACAGGAATAGGAAAAAGTAAAAAAGAAGCAGAACAAAGAGCTGCTAAAAATGCAATAGAAAAAGTAGCAAGGTGAATTAAATGAAGTTAATAAGTATTAAAGCACATGGATTCAAGTCTTTTGCTGATAAAATAGAAATAAATATAAAAGATGGAATAACTGGTATAGTTGGTCCAAATGGTTCTGGTAAATCTAATATAGTAGATGCTGTAAAGTGGGTATTAGGTGAACAATCAATTAAAAATTTAAGAGGTAGCCAAAACATGTCAGATGTAATATTCCAAGGAAGTAACTCAAGAAAACCTATGAGTCGTGCTTGGGTTAGTTTGACATTTGATAATAATGATCACTATTTAAAAAGTGAATTTGATACAGTAGAAATAAAAAGAGTAGTATATTCTACTGGCGAGAACGAGTATTTCATAAATAATGCTAAAGTACGCTTAAAAGACATAATAGAATTATTTATGGATACAGGATCAAGTACAAATTCATTTAGTATTATTAGTCAAGGTAAAATAAGTGAAATATTAAGTGGTAAACCATTAGATAGAAGAACAATAATAGAAGAAGCAGCAGGAGTACTAAAATATAAAAAGCATAAAGAAGAAACATTAAGAAAAATAGAAAAAGCAAACGACAACATAGATAAAATAGACTTAGTTATAAAAGAATTAGAAAATAGCTTAGAACCATTAAAACAACAAAGAGATGACGCAATAAAATATAAAAAATTAAAAAGTGAAAACGACGAACTAGATATAGTGTTAACTGCAATTGATATAAAGGCGAGCGAACAAGAATTAAATAAATTAAAACAAGTAGTAAAAGAATTACAAGAAGAAATAAATAGAATAGATAATACCTCTATAAAAGACACATCAAAATTAGAAAGACTTAAACTAACTAATACTAACTTAGATACAAAAATAAATGAATTAAATGAAGAACTAATTAATTTAAATAAAGAAATAAGTGAAACAGAAGCAGAAAAACAAATATCTTTAGAAAGAAAAAAATATAAAGTAGATGATATTAAATTACAAGATAATATAGTTCATTTAAAGGAAAAAGAATTAAGTATTAATAAAGATATAGATGTACTAAATAATACTATAAGTGAATTAAAAATAGATTTAGAAAACATAACTGATAAAATAAATAAAAATAATATAGAATATAAAAAAGTAATAGAAGAAAAGAATAATATACTAGATAATTTAAATAAGAAAAATTTAAATATAGTAAAATTAAAAAATAAAATAACAATACTAGAAAATAATCTAAGTAATGATACATCTATACCTAGTAGTGTTAAAAATATACTAAATAGTAAAAGTTTAAAAGGAATACATAATATAGTAGGCAAAGTTATTGATTCTGATATAAAATATAAAGATTCTTTAAATGTAGCATTAGGATATAATGCTAACGTAATTATTATAGATAATGAAGAATGTAGTAAAAAAGCAATAGAGTATTTAAAAACAAATAAACTAGGAAGATGTACATTCTTTCCATTAAATATAATAAAAGAAAAAAAAGTAGATAATAATACTTTAGATATATGTAATAAACATAATGGATTTATTAATACATTAGATAAATTAGTTACATATGATGAAATATATACTAATATTATAAAAAATATATTAGGTAATGTATTAGTAGTAGATAATATAGATAGTATGAATAAGTTAGGTAAATCTATTAATTATTCATATAGAATAGTAACTTTAGACGGAGAAATACTACATACAGGTGGATCATTAACAGGAGGTTCACTAAATAAAAATAACAATACACTATTAGATAAATTTGAATTAGAAAGTAGTAAAAATGAATTAAATACTATATTAAATGAAGAAAAAACATTAGAAGAAAAATTAAATAAAATAGAAGAGAAAATATTAGAATTTAATAATATTAGAAATGATATAACAAATAAATATAATGAAACTAATAGTTTATTAAATATTAAAAATAATAATTTAAATGATTTAATAAATACTAAAAACAATATAGAAAGTGAAATAAAAGGTAATAATAACTTACTTAATAATGCAATTGATGAATCATTAGATAATTTATTAAATAAATATTATAAATTAACTAGTGATAAAGAAATATTACTTTCTAATATTAGTAAATTAAAAAGTGAAAAGAATGATTGTTTAAGTGAAATCAATGAAATAGAATTATCTAATAAAAAGATTAATACTAATTATAATAAATTAGTTATAGAACTTAAAAATAATGAATTAGAATTAAATAAATATGAATTAAAGATGGATAACTTACTAATTAAGTTAAATGAAGAATACAGTATGACTTATGAATATGTTATTAAAAACTATGATTTATCTATAGATGAAAAAAGTTCGTTAAGTCGATTAAATACTATAAAAAGAGAACTAAGTTTACTTAATAATGTTAATCTAGGTAGTATAGATGAATATGAAAGAATAAATGAAAGATTTGAATTCTTAACAAGTCAAAAATTAGATATAGTTAATTCTATAAATAACTTGATGGAAGTTATAACAGATTTAGATAATACTATGATAGAAAAATTTAAAGATACATTTGATAAAGTAAATATAGAATTTAATAAAGTATTTAAAAAATTATTTAAAGGTGGAGTTGGTGAACTAAAATTAACCGAACCTGAAGATTTATTAAATACAGGAATAGATATAACAGCATGTCCTCCAGGAAAAACTCTAAAGAGTATAAATTTACTATCTGGTGGAGAAAAGACTCTAACAGCAATAGCATTGCTATTTGCAATACTAAATATAAGATATGTACCATTCTGTATACTAGATGAAGTAGAAGCAGCATTAGATGAAGCTAATGTTGATATGTTTGGTAACTATATAAGTGATTATAAAGATAAAACCGAATTTATTATAATTACTCATAAAAAACGTACTATGGAATATGCTAATACTTTATATGGAATAACAATGCAAGAAAGTGGAGTATCTAAACTAGTTAGTGTAAAGTTGGATGATATAAAATAAAAATTACTAAAGTACTTTTACTAAAGTACTTTTTTTAGTATAATATTTTTGGTGGTAAAAATGTATTTAGGAAGTCATGTTTCTTTTGATAGTAAAGAACAATTATTAAAAAGTGTTAAAGAATGTATAAGTTATGGAGCGAATACATTTATGTTTTATACAGGCGCTCCTCAAAATACTATGAGAAGTGCTATTAATGATGAATTAACATATAAAGCATATGAATTAATGAAAGAGAATAATATAAACTTAGAAAAAGTAATATGTCATGCTCCATATATAGTTAATTTAGCTAACGATTTAGATCCTAGCAAATATGATTTTAGTATAAATTTTTTAAAAAATGAAGTTAGTAGATTAGAAACTTTAGGAATAAAATATTTAGTATTACATCCAGGAAGCAGTGTAGGAATAGAAAAATATCATGCATTAGATAATATAATTAATGGATTAAATAATATTTTGTATCAAAATTGTAACGTTGTTATATTGCTAGAAACGATGTCTGGTAAAGGTACTGAGCTTGGAACTAATTTAGAAGAAATAAAATATATAATTGATAACATTAAAGAAAAAAACAATATAGGAGTATGTTTAGATACATGTCATTTGAATGATAGTGGAATAGATATATCTAAGTTCGATGACTATTTAGATTTATTTGATAAAGAAATAGGAATAGATAAAATTAAATGTATCCATATAAATGATAGCAAAAACAATATAGGTGATCATAAAGATAGACATGAAAATTTCGGGTTTGGAACTATAGGATTTGATAACTTAATAAATATTATATATAATCCTAGATTAAATAATATACCTAAAATATTAGAAACACCATACGTAGGAGAAAATAAAGAATATCCTCCATACAAATTTGAAATAGAAATGATAAAAAATAAAGAATTTAATTCTAATCTAATAAACGATATTATTAATTATTATAAATAGGAGAGCAACATGAATTTAATGGCAGATACAAAACTCATCAACGATTATATAAATGGAAACGATATAGAAAATTATACTTTAGATGAATTAGAGAACAATTCAAATTTTATGTTATCAGTAATAAAATATACACAAGATAAAAGAATTTATAATTTATGCTCTAATAAGTTAAAGAATGATTATGAATTTATAAAAGAAATAATATTATTCTTTAAAGATGATTTTAAGTTTATTAATAAAGTAGCAGGAGATTTCATTGATAATAATAAATATAAACCAAATGTAATAAACATAACTGATTATCTAAATCCAGATGATAAAACTAAAGAAACAGAAATATTTGAACTATGTATTATTATGTCTAGAATATATAAGAAATATTATCCTGATGAATTTAATAAATATGCAGTTAATGTTACTTTATTTAAAGAAAGTAGCTTAATAGAAAATGAAATTATTTTAAGAGAAAATAAAAATGAACTTTGGGTTAAAGATTTAGGATTAGGTTTTAAATTATGTGCTCTAGCATTTCAAAATAGTGAAGAAATATTAAAAGTATTCATTGATTATTATTTAAATGAATTATTTTTTGTTCCTGATATGGAATCATTATTACATAAAAAATTTATTAATAAAGAAGAATTTATTAATTATGGTATCAATAACTATATAATAAATCATATAAAAAAGTATGATGAATATTTAGCATATTATATTACTAAAAGATTATACTTAACTAAAGATATAAAAAAGGACATAGATAAAATTATATATAATTGGGATAAGTATAACTATAATATAGAAAAACAAAAATATGATCTATTTATGGAAAAGTTATTAGAGTATAAAGAAGAAAATTTTATGAATATGCTATATTCATTAGATGAATTAATAGATTTTATAAAGAATAATTTAGGGTTAGAAGATATATTTAATAAATACTATATAAAAGATTATATATATAGTGAAGAAGATAAGTACTATGATTCATTATTTAATAGAAATGGAATTAAACTAGAAAAAATGAATGAAGAAGAAATAAAGTGTATTAGATATGTATATAGTCTTGCAAAGAGGATATTTAATAAGAAAATAGAACTAGATGAATATAGTAACGTAATTAATATTAAAAGTTTGAGAAAAGTAAAAAGATAATATGTAAAATAATAAGTATACTATCTTTTTTTTTATATAAAAATATACTATAATATTTATGAAAGAGTTGATTATATGAACGATATAAAATTTAATTCCTTAAATGAATTATATACAAGATTATTACCAGCATTAAATACTAAAGTAAATGAGTTGAAACTTAATGGGATAAGTTATATTAAAGTTGATGATATATGGGATTATTTAAGAATGCATAAATGGAATAAAAGTAGTAATCTTACTTTAAGTGAATGTGTAGATGATATATTAAATACAAGTGACTTAGAATATAAGAAATATATGAAAAATAAAATGAGTAGTATTTTAGGTGGGTGAAAAATTTGGAAACTATAAATTATATTATAGAAAAATATAAAAACGATGGATTAGAAAGTGATAAGTTAAATTTAATAAAAGAAGCTTATCTTTATGCAGAAAAAAAACATGAAGGCAAGAAGCGTAAAAGTGGTTGTGATTTTATTGAACATCCTCTAGAAGTTGCAAAAATCTTAACTGATATCAATGTTGATGATACTACAATAGTAGCAGCATTAGTACATGAAACTATAAGTGAAAGTGATGCTACTAAAGAAGAATTAGAAGAATTATTTGGCATAGATGTTGCAAAAATTGTAGAATCCCTAACTAAGATCAATAAGTTAAAATTAAATGATTCTAGTGAATCCGGAAGCATATATTTAAGAAAAGTTCTTGTAGGACTTTCAGAAGATGCGAGAGTTTTAATTATAAAACTAGCAGATAGATTACATAATATGAGAACACTATCTTACTTGCCAGAATATAAGCAAAAACAAAAAACTATTGAGACTATGAATGTTTTAATTCCTATAGCACATAGATTAGGGATAAATAGCATTAAAAGTGAGTTAGAAGATCTAAGTTTAAAATATTCTAAACCTGAAGTCTATAATAGTATACTTGAAAAATTAGATGGGACAAGAGAAGAACTAAATAAAGTATTAAATGATATGTTAGAAAGTATTAGTGAAATACTTAGTAGTCATAATATTAAATTTAAAATTAAAGGTAGAGTAAAAAGTGTATATAGCATATATACTAAATTATGTACCGGTCGTAAATGGAATGATATCTACGATATTTTAGCTATGAGAGCAATAGTAGAAAATATAAGCGATTGTTACTTAGCTGCCGGATTAATACATTCTAAATATAGACCAATACCAAAACGTTTTAAAGACTATATAGCAATGCCAAAGGCAAATATGTATCAAAGTTTACATACATCAGTATTTGGTGATGATGGACACATATTTGAAATACAATTAAGAACAAAAGAAATGGATGAAATAGCAGAAAATGGTATAGCAAGTCATTGGTCTTATAAAGAACATACATCAGGTAATATTAAAAACTTAATGGACCAAAAATTAGAACTATATAAAAATATAATAGATAGCCATGCAAATGATGAAAGTGATGAAGCATTCGCAAAATCTATGGAAGAAGAATTATTATCAGATTTAATTTATGTATTTACTCCAAAAGGTGATGTAATGGAGTTACCTCAAGCATCTACACCAATTGACTTTGCATATAGAATACATACTAATGTAGGAGAAAAAATGGTGGGTGCAATAGTAAATGAAAATATTGTACCATTAGATTATAAATTACAAGATGGAGATATTGTAAAGATTAAGACTGATCCAAATTCTAAGCCAAACAAAAACTGGTTAAATATAGTAAAAACAACACAAGCAAAAAACAAGATCAAATCATATTTTTCAAAAATTGATAAAGAAAAATATATAGAAAATGGTAAAGATTTATTAGAAAAAGAGATTAAAAAACAAAAACTAGTTATTAAAGAAGTATTAAGCGATAATAATATAAATAAATTATGTAAAGATTTAAAAGTTAAAGATCTAGAAGAAATATATTTAAATATAGGATCACTAAGATATACAGCAACCTATATAATTAATTTAATATATGAGGACAAAAAGAACGTACAAGATATTTTATTAGATAAAGTATTAAATAATAAAATAGAAAGTAAAAACAATTATAAAAAAGACATAATTGTAGATGGTTGTGATGATATATTAGTTAATATTGCAGATTGTTGCCATCCAGTAAAAGGTGATGACATAATTGGATATATAACTAAAGGTAATGGAGTAACTGTACATAAAAAAAATTGTGCTAATTTAAAAGGAATAGATACTAGATTAATTAGTGTTAGTTGGAATATGGATAGTGATAATTTATATACATCTAAATTAAAAATATATACATTTGATTCAAATAATAATTTATTAAATATAGTAACAAAAGCAAGTTTAAAAAGTGTCGTTATTTCATCTATAAACGAATTTAATTCTAATAATAAATATGGATATGATGTAATTGTTAAAGTAAAAAATAAAACTGCTTTAGAAGATTTTAAAGAAAGTATACAAACTTTACCATTTGTATCTAAAGTAGAGATAGAGGAATAATATGAAAGTAATAATACAAAGAGTTAAAGAATCAAGTGTTTCTATAAATAATGAAGTATATAATTCTATAAATAATGGATTTATGATACTTGTAGGATTTACTGAAGGAGATACTAGTATAGATATAGATTACATAATAAAGAAAATAGTAAACCTACGAATCTTTGATGATGAATCTGGCATAATGAATAAAAGTATAATAGACGTTGGTGGTAGTATACTTTCTATTAGTCAATTTACTCTTTATGCAGATACAAAAAAGGGAAATAGACCAAGTTATATTAAAGCATTAAAAGGCGAATTATCTACTAAATTATATGATGAATTTAACGAAAAATTAAACAAAATAGTCCCAACTAAAACAGGAATATTTGGTGCTGATATGAAAGTTAGTTTAATTAATGATGGCCCTGTAACTATAATAATAGATAGCAAGGATAAATAATATGAATAAATTAATAATAAATAGAATTTATAAGCACTTTAAGGGTGATTACTACTTAGTAATCGATAGAGGTTACTACACTGAAACTAATGAAGAAGTAGTTATATATAGAAAGTTATATGACGATGGTTCATTATATGTTAGACCTAAAGATATGTTTTTAAGCGAAGTAGATCATAAAAAATATCCCGATGTAAAACAAAAGTATAGATTTGAATTACAAGATATAAAGAGTATTAATAAAAAATAGCATCAAGAAATTGATGCTATTTTTAAAATAAAACTTGCATAATATTACGTGGTGGGTTATAATATGTATACAGGAAAGGTTTTGGCATATGATAATAACAAAAAGTAAAAATTACAATAAATCTTATAATAAATATATTATAAAAAAACATTTAATATTAGAAAAAGAAAGAATAAATAATATTGAAAATATTATAATTTCATCAAAAAATTTACAAGATTTATTAAATAATCCTTATAAAAATATATATCATATTGAACAAAAACAAGGAAATTTAAAAGAATATTATACAGCAAGAATAAATAATAAAATGAGACTAATAATGAAACCTGTTGGAGATTATCCATATAATATTTTAGAAATAGAAACTATAGAGTTTCAAGATATAGATAATAAACATTATGGGGAGGGTTAATATGAATGGATTTGGACCTATGTTAAAAGATTATTTAGAATATAATAAAATTTCACAAAGTGATTTTGCAGACAGGTTAGAAATATCTTTAAAACATATGAACGAAATATTAAATGATAATACTAATATAAGTGAAGAATTAATGCTATCTATTAGTTTAATTACTGATATTGATGTAAATTTAATATTCTATGTAGAAAATAAAAAAAGAATGTATAACTATTTAATAAAAAGATATGGGACTGAAAAAAATATAGAAGATTTATTAAATTCTTATTATATAAAAGAAATGTATAAATTAAATTGGATAAAATTAAAAGATAAAGAATCATTCGTACAAAATGCATTAGATTTGTTAGAATATTTAAAAATATCTAACTTTGATAATATAAATAATTATATAGATAAAAGAATACTATATAAAAAGAGTGATAATGCTAATTTAACTAAAATATTTTTATGGATAAAAAGATGCGATGAATTGATAAAGAAACAAAATGTAACAGAATATAAAAAAGATAAATTAAATGAGTTATTAAAAGAATTAATAGAAGAAAGAAATAATAAATTCAATAAAGAAAAACTTATTAAATTATTTAATGAACATGGGATATATTTAGTAATAGAAGATGCATTAAAAGGAACAAAAATAAGAGGTTGTACAATGGTTAAAGGTAATAATCCTGCAATATATTTAACCACTTACTTAAAAGAAAAATCGTCTTTTTACTTTACTTTATATCATGAATTATCCCATGTAAAAAGTGATTATAATAGTTTGAAAAGTAAAATCATTATAAACGATGGAGACTTAGAAACTAAAAGTGATAATTTTGCATTAGAACAAATGATAAGTGAAAAAATATATAAAGAAATACTCATGAATAGAAATCATGAAAAAGAAATATGTAAAAACAATAAAATACCTTTATCATTTCTTTATACAAGACTCGCATATGAAGGTATTATAAAATATAATTCTAAAGAATATTTAGCTAATAGAGAATTATTAAATGAATAAAAATATAACAAAACTTTTGTTATATTTTTATTTTATACTAAAAGTACTAACTATATTATCATTAACATAGTATAAAACTTCATTTACATCATAATTATCACTTATAGATAAATTTATAGAATAAGTAACTTCCTCTAATATATTATTTGTTGTTATATCATTTAATATTCCTTCATTAAAATTTAATAATAATGTCTTATCCGTTTCGTTATAACTTAATAATTCTGTATTACTATTTAAATAACTAATTAAATTAGTACTAAGCATTTTACTACTACTTAATTCTTTTATTATAATTTCTATTTTACTTATTTCATCATTAGTTATTTTAGTAACTGGTACATAGTAATAATAATCTTTATACTTAGCATTATAATATACTGTAGTTTTAGTGGTATTATCTATAGTATTTATATTAAACTCTTTATTAATACCAATAGTTCTATCTAAGATAGTATTTAATCTTCTATTAGAATTAGGTAATTTATTTAATATATTTCCCTCAACAAATATAGAAACATAATCGATATTATCTAAACTTGTTATACTATATACTATTGCTTCTATCATTTTTTCTTCATTATCAATACTTACATTAAGTATTTCTTTACTAAAATTTAATTTAACTAATTTATCTTCAATAGTTAAACTTAAAAGCTTAGTATTTTTTGGTATAACTTTATTAAAGCCTTCTCTAATATATTTATTAGAATCTATTGTTAATATACTTATAATTTCCTTAATTTTATCTTTTAAATCTTCACTAGTAAGAACAGTACTTACTCTAGATATATAATTATTTTGGTCCATTAAATATACAATATTAGTTTCACTAGTATGAATAATATTACTATTTAATTCCACTTTTTTATCTGGAAATAAATATAATATACCCAAAATAAAAAGACATGATAAACTTATTATTATTTTTCTTAAAGCTTTTCTTTTTAACATATTAACACCTAATAAAGATTATGAATTATAAAAAAATATATTCTTTTATTATACTTGAAAATTAATATTAAATTTAATATAATTTAATTAAGATAAGGAGTATGTTTATGGATAAAAAATTAGATATAATTATTGCGATAGTAGTATTTTTAATAGTAGTAATAGTAGGAATAGTAATAGGTTATTTGCTATATAAAGGAATATTATAATGAAAAAGATGAAGTTAAAAAAGAAAGTAAAAAGATTATTTATATTATGTATAATTTTAATTATAGGATTAGTTATTGGATATAATAAATATAAAGAATATCAATATAAAAAGACTAATGAATATAAATTAACTGTAGTAGGGTATACATTAGATGAATCTAAAATAATAATAGATAAATTGAATAATGAAAATGAAAATTATTTTATTAATAATACTAAAATAGAATATATAATAGATTTAATTAATGAAAAATATTTTTTAGAGAAGAATTTACATGAATATATAGATTATAAAAATAATAATAAAAGTAAAGAACTTAATGAAGTAGTTGCTTTAGTAAACGTTGGTGCTAATAAAGATTGGTATGATGTAAAAAAAGTTAAACCAACGGATCTTTCTAAAGGAGATTTAATATTAGTTAATAAGTTTAATTATTTGACTAAAGATTATGTTCCAGAAGAAATAACTTCTATAAGTTTAAGTTATGCTTATTCTGATAATAAAGTAAGTAAAAGATGTAACGATGCTTATATAGAAATGGCCAAAGCAGCAAAAGAGGATGGTATAAAACTAATGGCTAATAGTACTTATAGAACTTACGAAAGACAAGAGAAAGTATATAAAGATTATTATTATTCTAAAGGAATAAGCTATGCCGATAAATATGCAGCTAGAGCGGGATATTCAGAACATCAAACTGGACTTGCAATAGATATATTCACACCAAGTCATCCAACAACTAGTACGTTTGAAAATAGTGATGCATTCGTTTGGTTAACAAATAATGCGCATAAATTTGGATTTATATTAAGATATCCAAAAGGAAAAGAACATTTAACAGGATATGCATATGAATCA
This sequence comes from Bacilli bacterium, assembly GCA_017411405.1. GTDB lineage: Bacteria > Bacillota_I > Bacilli_A > RF39 > UBA660 > UMGS1124. The sequence continues at coordinate 36,749 of JAFQQE010000014.1, forward strand.
TGGCATTATAGATATTTAGGTAAAGATATAGCAACTAAAGTATATGAATCTGGCTTAACTTATGATGAATATTATGCATACTATTTAGAAAATTAGATAAATAAAAATTTAGTTAAATAAACTAGATTTTTTTTAACTTTATTGATAATAATATAAATGAATGGTATAATTTTTAGAGTAAAGAGGTAAAAATATGTATAGAAAAACTTATGTTGAAATAGATTGTGAAAAGTTAGAAAATAATATAAAAGAAATAAAAGAAAAATATAACGATTATAAGTACTATATTGGTGTAGTTAAAGCTAATGCTTATGGACATGGCATAGAATCTGTTAAATATATGATTAAAGGTGGAATTAATTATTTAGCAGTATCTTCTTTAGAAGAAGCATTAAAGATAAGAAATATAGAAAAAGAAGTACCAATACTAATTTTAGAACCAATTAGTTATGATGGAATAAAAGTAGCAGTTGAAAACAATCTAACTATTACTATTGATAATAAAGAATATTTTGATAAACTTTTAAAAGATAAAATAAATATTAAATTTCATATAAAAGTTGATTCAGGAATGAATAGATTTGGTTTCAAAAATAGTGAAGATATAAAATATGTTTTTTTAAATAGTACAAGTTCATTATATTTAGAAGGAATTTATACTCAATTATTTAGTGGTGTAGGAGAAACTTATAAAAAAGAATTAAATAAATTTAAAACTTTAACTAACAATATAGATTTAAATAAAATTGAAATAGTTCATTTAGATCGTTCATTAACTTTAGAACAACATGATAAAAATGAATTTGAAACTGGTATAAGATTGGGAATATTAATGTATGGATTTAATAAGCAAAGATATGCTTTATCTTGGAAGAGAAAACTATTAAATAAAATATTAAATAAGAAAGATAATTTTGTTCCATCTAAATTAGAATTAAAAACTGTATTAAAATTTTTTACAGAAGTTATTGAAATTAAGGATGTATCAAAAGATGAAATAATTGGATATGGTGGAATGTATGATAATAAAGAAAATGTTCGTATTGCTATTTTACCATATGGTTTTGCTGATTTCTCATTTATTAATAAAAGTTATGTATATATAAATGGAAAGAAATATAATATAGTTGTTAATTATATGGATATTACGGCAGTTATTATAGATGATGATATAAAAGTTGGAGATAAAGTAGAAATATTTGGTGAAAATATTAGTATAAGAGAGGCTAGTAGATTAGCTAATGTTAATGTATATAAACTATTAACAAGTATTACTTATAGAGTACCACGTATTTATAATTATAAAGGAAAAAAGAAAGAAGTAGAATATTAGGTGATTTTATGAAAGATTTTAGAGCATTAATTATTGGTAATGATATAAATGCATATTATTTAGCAAGATGTTATCATGAATTAACAGGAAAAAAAGCAGATTTAATAGGCCTTATAGTGCCCGGTGTTAAACCATATGCATATACAAGATATACAAAGATATTAAACATTAAATATGTAGAAAATTTATGGGATGAAAAAGTATTTCTGAATGCTTTAAACGAATATTATTTAGAGCATAAAAAAGAAAAAATATTATTAGTAAGTAGTAATGAAACATATGGAGAATTTATTGCTAAGAATCAAGATAAATTAAAGAAAAAATTCTATTTCAATTATCCTAGTGTAGATTTACAAAATACTCTAGTAAATAAAGAAAAATTTTATAAAGCATATGAAAATAGTATAATAGATCTACCAAAAACAATATATTATGATTGTAATAAAGATGATAAAATAGACAAAGATATTATGTTTCCTGTAATCGTAAAACCAGCGAACGTTATATTATTTAAACATATTACATTTAAGGGTAAGAAAAAAATATATAGACTAAATTCAATGGAAGAACTTAATGAAGTAATAAATAATTTTAAAGTTGGGGGATATAATGATACTTTAATTATTCAAGAATATATACCTGGAGACGATTCTAAATTATTTGATGCAGTAGTGTATGCTGATAAAGATAGTAAAGTAAAATTAGTGTCTTTTGCACAAATAGGATTACAAGAACATGCACCTAGTATGATAGGAAATGCTGCTGTTATAATAAATGGTTATAGTGAATATCCTGGTGTTACAGAACAAATAAATAAAATAAAAGATTTTATTGAAAGTATAAATTATCAAGGATTTGCTGAGTTCGATATGAAATACGATGAACGAGATGGTAAATTTAAAGTAATGGAAATTAATGCAAGACAAGGTAGATGTTCATACTATATAACTCCGTGCGGATTTAATTTAATAGAAATACTTGCACGTGATTTAATATTTAATGATAGTATTGAATATCAAGTAGTAGAGAAACAACAATTAGAAGTTTTTGTACCAAAATGTATAGTAAAAAAATACATAGTCAATGAAAAATATAAAGAAAAAGTTCTGGAACTTTGGAAAAGTAGAGTAAATCCATTAGATTATAAAAAAGATAATGGTATATTAAGAAAATTATTATTACTTAAAATAAAATTAAATTATATCAAGGCTTATAAAGAAAATATTTGGGATTGGAATTGATAACATGTGTGGATTTTGCGGATTTGTAAGTAAAGAAAATACTAAGAATAAAAAAAAGATAATAAAAGAAATGTCAGATAGAATTATACATAGAGGTCCAGATAGTGATGGATACTATGTAGATGAAAATATTGCTATGGGATTTAGAAGATTATCTATAATCGATTTAGAAGGTGGTGATCAACCACTATATAATGAAGATAAAAATATTGTTGTAATGTTTAATGGAGAAATATATAATTTTAAAGAATTAAGAGATGTTTTAATTAATTTAGGACACAAATTTAAAACAAATAGTGATACAGAGACAATAGTTCATGGTTATGAAGAATATGGTACAAACATATTTAATAAATTAAGAGGAATGTTTGGAATTATTATATATGATAAAAGAAACAATACATTTATTGGAGCAAGAGATTACTTTGGAATAAAACCTGTATATTATTATAATAATGATAATTTATTTATGGTAGGATCAGAAATAAAATCATTTCTAAGTCATCCTGATTTTCAAAAAAAATTAAATAAAAAAGTATTAAGTCTTTATTTATCATATGGAACAAATCATATGGAAGAAACATTTTTTGAAAACACCTATAAATTAAAACCAGGGCATTTCTTTATATATAAAGATGGAAATTTAGAAATTAAAGAATATCATAAATTAAAATATGAGAAATGTGATGAATCTTTTGATTACTATAAAAACTTAGTTAGAGAAACTATAGAATCTTCTATAGAATATCATCAAATAAGTGATGTTGAAGTAGGAAGTTACTTAAGTGGTGGAGTAGATTCATCATATGTAGTAAGTAAAGTTAAGCCAGATAAAACATTTACTGTTGGATTTGAAGGTAAAGGATTCTCTGAAATAGAATATGCTAAAGATCTGTCAAAACACTTTAAAATAAAACATTATTCAAAAGTAATTAGCGGCGATGAATTTTTTGAAATATTGCCTACAGTTCAATATCACTCAGATGAACCTAGCGCGAATGTTTCTACAGTTCCTCTGTATTTCTTGAGTAAATTAGCTCGCAGCAAAGTTAAAGTGGTTTTATCCGGAGAAGGTGCAGATGAAATGTTTGGAGGATACAATGAATATAATGATTCTAAATATGAAAAATTATATTTATCATTGCCTCATTTTATTAGAGCGACAGTAGCTGGCATTATAAAATATTTACCATACTTTAAAGGTAAAAATACTTTAATTAAATATGGCAAAAATTTAGATAAAAGATATTACAATAAAACAGAAATGTTTTTACCTAACGAAGTTAATGATGTATTAAATAGTAAATATCAAACTAATTTAAGTCCATTTGATTTATGCAAACCTTATCATGATGAAGTTAAAAAATCTGATGATGTATTAAGAAAAATGTATATAGATTTAAATTTCTGGTTACCAAACGATATACTTTTAAAAGCAGATAAAATGTCTATGGCAAACAGTGTAGAATTGCGTGTACCATTCTTAGATAAAGAAGTATGGAATCTATCAAAAAAAATTCCAACAAAATATTTTGTAAAAGACGGAGAAACTAAACATATTTTTAGATGTATTGCTAAAGAAACTATTCCTGAAAGTTGGTCAAAAAGAAAGAAGTTAGGTTTCCCTGTTCCATTTGGTAATTGGATTAAAGAAGAAAAATATTATAATAAAGTAAAAGAAATATTCAATGAGGATTTTACAAAAGAGTTCTTTAAAATTGACGTAATAAATAAAATGCTAGATGATCATTATAATGGAATCCTTGGTAATGGTAAAAAAATCTATACCATATATAGTTTCTTAATATGGTATAAAAGATTCTTTATAGAAGAAAATTAATGTAAGATTTGTACATTAATTTTTATTTGTTATAATAACATTTAGTTGGAGAAAGTATGAAAGTAAAATATTTTTATAAAGATGGTAAAATAGAAGTAATAGATGATAATGACTTAGATAAAAATTTAATTTATGATTATCAAGATAATATACATGAAATATTTGAATTAGAAAATATAAACGAATATTTAGAAAAAGAAAAAATACTTCAAATAAAAGTAATTAAAGATATTAATAAAAAAATAAATTCAAATAACGAAGTTATTAAAATTTGTAAAATTATATGGATATCTGTTAATATATTTATGTCAATAACTGCTCTAGTAAATATATTATATTTTATAATTTGGTTTTTATTATCTTCTATAATTTGTTATATTCCTTATATATCAAAAAAAGGAAACAATAAAATGTTAAAAAAAGAAATAAACGCTAAAGATAAAAAAATAAAAACCATTAATATAGAATTAAAAAAGAATAACAATATATTAAAAAAATTATATGAAGATAAAAAAATTACTCAAGATAAATTAAATCATATAAAAAAGAAATTTAATTATATTTTTATAAGAGAAGAATTAGAAAAATTAAAAAAATATTTAATGTTAGTAAATGATATAGGATATAATGAAAAAGAATATAGAAAATACTATAATAAAGATATATTAGAAGAAAAACTAAAAGAAGAATATAATAGCTACGAAATAAAATTAATTAATAAATATTTTGAAGATAATAAACAATAAAAGAATCTCTATTTAATAGGGATTTTTTTATAAAAAAAGTTTCTTTAATCAGAAACTTTAATATGTAATTTTGTTTTAAATTTATTAATCATAGATTTACCAAATATATCTTCTATTACATTTAATTTATAAGTTATAAATATATAAATTATACCTCCAATAACAGAATTAATTATAATTGTTATTATAGCGCCTAATTTACTATATATATCAAAATTTAAGAAATTGTTAAGAATTAATAAACTTATAACCATAACTAATATAGCAAACATAGATTTATAGAATATATTAATAGTATTTTTAAATTTAAGATCTTTACTTTCTTTCTTTAAGAAATGAATATTTAATGAAATACTTAATATATATCCTAAGAAACTTGCAAATATACTACCTAAGAAACTTTCTATACCTATATATTTACATAAATACATTAAAGGAACATCTAATAAACCATTAGCTAAAAATCCTGCTATAACTGCAATATATACAGCTTTAAATTTATTCATAGATTGTAACATAGTAGAAGTAGATAAGTTTATATTAACTAATAAAGCAGTAAAGATATTAAATTGTAATATCAAACCACCATATTGATTTGTGTTATAAAATATAGTCCATATAGGAGTAGATAAAATACATATTCCAACAGTTAATGGTAAAGATGCAAAGACTATAATTTGTAACGCTTTATTAATTTTTAAATTAACATTTTTAAAATCATTTTCTACATAACTAGAAACTATATTAGGTATTAATGACATTGTCATACCTAATACAATTGAGTTTACAATCATACTTATTTTTGGACACCAAGTAGAAATAGAAGAAGTAATGAATTCAACATCTGTTGCACTATAACCTAAATTTTGTATAGTTCTTGAAACAAGAATCATATCTGTTGAAGAATATATATTTGTTATTAAATTTATTATTATAATAGGTATTGAATAATAGATTATTTTCTTTATAATTTCTTTATTAGTTATTTTATCTTTTTCATATTCTTTATCTAGATTTAATTTATTTTTGTTTTTTCTTATTTTAATTAATAAATAGATATCAGCAGCAACCGCACCAAAGAATGCTCCTAATAAAGATATTCCAACAGCTAAAGTTAAACTTTGATTTAGTAGTTTATAAACTGTAAATGAACCAATTAATATAACTGCAATTCTAACTATTTGTTCTAATAATTGACTGACACTTGAAGGTGTCATAAATTTATGACCTTGTAAATATCCTTTAGTTACACTTAAGAATGGAACAACTAAGATTGATGTTGCAACACACCTTATAACAAAAGTAACATCACTTATTGTATTTCCACCAGTCATATCTCCTAAAATTAAATGTGCAAATGAACGAGCAAATATAAATAAGGCTAAGAACGATACAATAGATAAAATAGTTATTATTTTTTTTGACAATTTGTATGCTCTTGTTTTTGCTTCTATATAACCTAATGTATCATATTCGCTAATAATTTTACTTATAGCATTAGGAATACCTGCAGATGATATACTTAAAAATATCAAATAAATATTATAAGCATAACTGTATAAAGCGGCTCCTTGTGATCCTACTATAGAATAAAATGGAACAACATAAACCATGCCTAGTATTTTTATTAATACTATAAAAAAGGTTGCAATTAAAGTACCTTCTATAAAACTATTTTTTTTCATAATAACCTCCAGTTACAAAAAAATTATATAATAAATATAAATATTTTGCATTATTTTAAATAAATTTATACATTCACTTAACAATTTTAATATTATTTTGTATAATAAGAAATATGGGAGGATAATTATGGAAAAAACAATGTTAGAAAAAATATTTAAGATGAATAGATTAATTATGATTCTTCTTATAGCTATACTTATAGTATTAACTCTTGGAGTATCAAAAATGTATACAACAGATGAAAAAGAAGTAACTAATACAAATACTAACTCAGAATATAATACTAATTATGATGTTTCTTCATTTAAAGAAATTACAGCAGATGAATTAAAGAAAACAGTTAAAAAAGGCACTCATGTACTTTATATTGGTAGAGAAACATGTGGATGGTGTGCTGCTTTCTTACCAGCATTATGGGAAGCTGAAGAAGAATACAAATATCAAACTTTATATATTGATATTGCTAAAATAATTGATTTTGAAAAAAATGTTATTTCAGATGAAGAAGCTTATAATACTATGATTGGTTTAACTGGCGAAGGCTATGAAACTTATGTAGAAGAAAATTTCGGGGCTACACCAATGGTTTTAGTATTTAAAGATGGAAAAATAATCGCTGCTACTACTGGATATACAGAGTATAGTACATTTAAAACATTCCTAAATGATGCAGGAATTAAATAAAAGAGATATTTTTATATATCTTTTTTATTTATATTATTATCTAAATAAGCAATACATAAATTTATTATACTTCCTGATACTTTATAATATTTTATATTCTCACTAACATTATTAAGAAAAAAATCATCTAATAATCTTTTAAAATAAAAAAACAATTGATTTTTAATTATTAAAAAATATTTCCTATTCTTATCAACATAATTTATTATATCTTTTGCTAAATAATCTAACGATCTTTTTCTTAATTTGTTTAATAAATATAAAGAATATATCTCGTCTATAAGTATATTTAATTTATAATTTATAGCATCACTTATATTATTAAAATTATTATAAAAAGTTGTCCTAGATATATTTGATAATTCTGAAACTTCTTTTATCGTTATATTATCAATCTCTTTATTTTCTAATAACTTAAATATAGACTCGGTAATAAAAAACTTAATATCTGATTCATTTTTATACATATTTATCTTCCTTTGTTCATTTTAATATAATTTAATTTGTGTAATATAATTAATAGTGTTATACTTAATTCAAGATTTTATTTTAATAAAAAAAATGGGAGATGACAATATGTTAGAATTAAAAAATATAAAAAAAGTATATAAGACAGGCAATTTTATACAAAATGCATTAGATGATATAAGTATTAATTTTAGAGCAAATGAATTTGTATCTATATTAGGACCAAGTGGAAGTGGTAAAACAACACTATTAAATATTATAGGTGGATTAGATCAATATACCGAAGGAGATTTAAAAATATGTGATGTAAGTACAAAAAAATATAAAGACAAAGATTGGGATACTTATAGAAATCATAAAGTAGGATTTATTTTTCAAAGTTATAATTTAATTAATCATCAAACAATTTTATCTAATGTTGAACTTGCATTAACTTTAAGTGGAGTAAAGAAAAGTGTAAGAAGAAAAAAAGCATTAGAAGCCTTAGATAAAGTAGGCTTAAAAGAACATATAAATAAAAAACCAAATCAACTATCAGGTGGACAAATGCAAAGAGTTGCAATTGCTAGAGCTTTAGTAAATGATCCTAAAATAATTTTAGCTGATGAACCTACAGGTGCATTAGATACAAAAACTAGCGAGCAAATCATGACGTTATTAAAAGAAATATCACATGATAAACTAGTGATTATGGTAACTCATAATCCAGAACTTGCAAGTAGTTATTCAACAAGAATAGTTAGTGTTAAAGATGGTAAAATCTTAAATGATACAGACCCTTATGATGGGAATGATAATAATGATAATAATTCTAAAGAAAAAAAGACAAGTATGTCATTTTTGACAGCGCTAAGTTTATCATTTAATAATTTATTAACTAAAAAAGGTAGAACAATTTTAACAGCATTTGCTGGTTCAATTGGAATAATAGGAATATCATTAATTTTATCTTTATCAAACGGAGTACAAAATTATATAGATAAAGTTCAAGCAGATACTCTTACAAGCTATCCTCTAACAATTGAAAAAGAGAGCGTTGATTTTGGAAGTATGATTAGTATAATGGCAGAAAACAATAAAAATAAAGAACACGATAAAGAAGCTATATATTCAAATGATATAATGAATGATATTATAAGTACTATGAGTAGTGAAATTAGAACAAATAATTTAAAAGATTTTAAAAAATTCATAAATGAAAAAAAAGATATAAAAAAGTATTCTAACGATATTAAATATTCATATGACTTAGACTTACAAATATATAGTAAAGATACAAGCAATGGGATCTTAAAATTAAATCCTAGTAATATTATGAATATATTAGGTATGGGCATAGAAAATAATAATATGGCTATGAATGCTGATATATTTAAAGAATTAACAAATAATGAAACTTTATTAAAAAGTCAATATGATATATTAAGTGGGCGATTACCAAAAGAGTATAATGAAGTTATGTTAATTGTTGATGAAAATAATGAAATAAGTGATTATGCTTTATATAGTTTGGGTATAAAAGAACAAAAAGAATTAATAGATATGATGCAATCTATTAGTAAAGGAGAAAAGATTGAATCGCATGAACAAGTAAAATATAGTTATAAAGACTTATTAAATACAGAATTCAAAGTTGTTTTAAATAGTGATATTTATAAAAAAGAAAATGATAAATGGATAGATTATAGTAATGATATAAATTATATGAAAAAAGTAATCGAAGAATCACTAAGTTTAAAAATAGTTGGTATCATGAAACCAAGCGATTCATCTACTGTTGAAACAAGTGGTGGCATAGGTTATAAAAGTGAATTAACAGAATATGTTATTAATGAAATAAATAATAGTAAAATAGTTAAAGAACAAAAAGTAAATAAAAATATAAATGTGTTTACTGGTAGTGAATTTGCTATAGGAGAATCATTAGAAAATAATTATAAATCAATGGGAGTGGTTGATTTAGAAGATCCTAAAAGTATAAATATATATCCTAAAGATTTTGAATCAAAAGATATAATAGAAAATATTATAAGTGAATATAATGATTCTAAAAATGATGAAGATAAAATAGAATATACAGATTATGTAGGAATTCTAATGAGCAGTGTTACTACAATAGTAAATATTATTAGCTATGTACTTATTGCATTTGTAAGTATTTCATTGATAGTATCGAGTATAATGATTGGAATAATCACTTACATTTCTGTATTAGAAAGAACAAAAGAAATTGGAATATTAAGAGCAATTGGGGCTAGTAAAAAAGACATTAAACGAGTATTTAATGCAGAAACATTTATAGTTGGTTTAATATCAGGTTTAATAGGTGTTATAATTACAACTTTATTAAATATACCTATTAACAAAATAATTTATAATTTATCAGGAGTTAACGTTGGTGTAAAACTTCCTATAATTGCGGCAATTATATTAGTTTTAATCAGTTTGACTTTAACAATAATATCTGGTTTAATACCATCAAGATTTGCTGCAAAAAAAGACCCAGTAATAGCATTAAGAACTGAATAATTTGTAATAAAGTGTAATAAACAACACTTTATTTTTTTGTATTTTATTGTTTTTTAAAATTTATTATGCTAAAATTTAATAGGGTGAGATTATGGCAAAATATGATGAAAGTTCGATAAAAATACTAGAAGGTTTAGATGCAGTTAGAAAAAGACCTGGTATGTATATTGGATCAACAGACAAAAGAGGACTTCACCATTTAGCATGGGAAATTATAGATAACTCGATAGATGAAATAATTAATGGATATGGTTCAGTAATAAAAATCACAATAAATGAAGATGGAAGTTTAACGGTAAGAGATAACGGTAGAGGAGTTCCGACTGGTAAACATTCAAGTGGTAAAAGCACACCAGAAGTAATTTATACTATACTTCATGCCGGTGGTAAATTTGAAGAAGCAGGCTACAAAGTAAGTGGAGGATTACACGGTGTTGGTGCAAGTGTAGTTAATGCATTATCTGAATGGATGGATGTTACTATATATAGAGATGGTGTTATTAATACCATAAAATTTGAAAAAGGTGGGCATGTTAAAGAACCGTTAAAACAAATTGGTACTACGAAACAAACAGGTACTGAAGTAACATTTATGCCAGATAAAGAAATATTCAAAACTACACAATTCTCATTTACTACATTATGCGAAAGAATGCAAGAAAGTGCTTTCTTACTTAATAAACTTACAGTAGAATTAACAGATGTTTTAGATGATAAAAAAGTAATTTATCATTATGATAATGGATTAATATCATTCGTAGAGTATATTAATGAAAATAGAAATTGCTTACATAAAGTAGTTCCTATACATGGAATAAAAAATGATATAGAAGTTGATATTGCTTTACAATATACAGATTCATATAATGAAGATATATTATCATTCGTTAATAATGTAAAAACAGGTGATGGAGGAACACATGAAGTTGGTTTTAAAACTGGTATAACAAAAGTTTTTAATGATTATGCAAGAACTAATAATTTATTAAAATCAAAAGATACTAATTTTGATGGTTCTGATGTTAGAGAAGGTTTAACAGCAGTAATAAATTTAAAAATTCCTGAAAAATTATTACAATTTGAAGGGCAAACAAAAGGAAAACTTGGAACCCCAGAAGCTAGACCAACTGTAGAAAGTATTGTTTATGACAATTTAAAATTCTTTTTAGAAGAAAATAGAGATACGGCAATTACAATAGTAGAAAAAGCGCAAAAAAGTAAAATGGCTAGAGAAGCAGCTAGGCGCGCTAGAGAAGAAGCTAGAAATGGTAAAGGTAAAAAAAGTGAAGCAAAAAGTTTAAGTGCAAAACTTACACCGCCTCAAACTAGAAATCCAAAAATAAATGAATTATTTATAGTAGAAGGAAATTCAGCAGGAGGAACAGCTAAAAAAAGTAGAGATAGAAAATTTCAAGCGATACTTCCTTTAAGAGGTAAGATTATTAATACTGAAAAAGCTAACCTTTCTGATATATTTAAAAATGAAGAAATTAATACAATAATTCATTGTGTTGGAGCCGGTGTAGGAAATGATTTTGATATAAAAGACATTAATTATGATAAAGTAATTATAACAACCGATGCCGATGATGACGGTGCTCACATACAATGTCTACTATTAACTTTCTTCTATAGATTTATGAAACCATTAATAGAAACTGGACATCTTTATATAGCAATGCCTCCATTATTTAGAGTAGACTATAATAAAGAAACTAAATATTTCTGGACTAATGAAGAATTAAAAGAATATACAAATGGAAAAACGAATTACAAAGTTCAAAGATATAAAGGATTAGGTGAAATGAATCCAGGACCATTCTGGGATACTACAATGTGTCCTGAAACAAGAAACCTTATAAAAGTATCAATTAATGATGCTGTATTGGCAGAAAAAAGAGTAAGTGTTTTAATGGGAGATGTAGTTGAACCAAGAAAAGAATGGATTAACGAAAATGTAGAATTTTCACTTGAAGATGACTATGTTTTATAAAAAAATGTAAAAAAAGCGTAAAGTTTTAAATTTTAATGATTTTAAAAATTAGTTAATAAAAATAAACAGAATTTAAAAATGTATATCAAAAAATACATATAATTCTGTTTTTTTGTTAATTTTTCGCATCCAATATTTATATTTTGTATTTTGATTTTAAAAACTTATTTTGCTATCTTTTTCTTACGAAAGGAGGAATATAAAAATGCAAAATATAGTTTTCTTAATAGGTAGACTAGCAAGCGAACCAGAACTTAAAAAAACTGAAAATTCTAAAGATTACTCAACTATAACAGTTGCAGTACCAAGAAGTTTTAAAAATCCTGATGGTTTATATGAAACAGACTTTATTAGATGCAATCTTTGGAATGGTATTGCTACAAATGTTAATGAATATTGCCACAAAGGTGACTTAGTTGGTATTAAAGGAAGAATTCAAGTTAGAAGTTATCAAGATAATGAAGATACTAAATATATAACTGAAATAATAGTAGATAAAGTATCGTTTTTATCTAGTAAGAAAGTAGTAGAGGAATAATCTGCTTTTCTCTATAAAGGGGTTTTATGAACTATTATTATGAAATAAAAAATAAATTAATTGATAATGAGATATATTCAAAAGTAAAGGATTATTCAAAAGAAAGACATAGAGTAATTACTTATTTTGAAATCGGAAGATTATTGAGTGAAACAGGTAATAAGTATGGAGATAATATTATTGATGAATATTCTAAAAAGTTAGTAATAGAGGTTGGAAAAAAATATAATAGAAGAACACTTTTTAGAATGAAACAATTTTATAATACATTTAGTAATGAAAAAGTGTCCCCATTGGGGACACAATTAACATGGAGTCATTGTAGAGCATTATTGTGTATAAAAGATTATGATAAAATAAATTATTATATAAATTTAACAATAAATAATAATTTGAGTAAAAGGGAGTTAGAGGAAAAAATAAAACATAACGAATATGAGAGAGTACCCCAAGAAACTAAAGATAAATTAATTGGAAAAGAAACATTAGAAATTAAAGATTTTATCAAAAATCCTATAATTATTAAAAACAAATATAATTATGAAATAATATCTGAAAAAGTATTACAAAGATTAATATTAGAAAACATTTCTTCTTTTTTAGACGAATTAGGTAAAGATTTTACCTTTATTAGAAATGAATATAAAATAAAAATAGGAGATAAATATAATTATATAGATTTACTTTTATATAATATTAAATTCAAATGTTATATAGTAATAGAATTGAAAATAACTCAACTTAAGAAGGAACATATAGGACAAATTCAAGCTTATATGAATTATATTGATAAGAACATTAAAACAATAGATGAAGCTAAAACTATAGGAATAATAATAGCTAAGCAAGATGACAAATATATTATGGAATATTGTAGTGATAATAGAATACTAACTAGAGAATATGATTTGATATAAATTTAAAAATATTAAATCAATAAAAGAATAAGAAAAAAAGAACATTTTACTGTTCTGAATTTAGTCGATCAAGATTGTATAATGGATTTATTTTACTTAATTTTTTAATACTTTTATCATCAGATTCTATAACTTTTAAATCATTTTCAATATCTGAAGTATATAAATTATATGATATAAATTTTGTATAAATAAATAATCTTATTTCATCGTCGTTAGGTAATGTATATTGTTCATTATGTACACAATTATTTATATGAGATAAGATTTTTTTATCTATATTGTCGACTATTTTATCTGCTTCATCTATTTCTAATTCTTCGTCTTCTTTATTCATTCTTTCTATAAATAAAAAGCTATCCGCTAATATTAATCTTATTAAAATACTTTTATATTTTCTAATATTATCTTTATTTATAATGCCATTACTAAGTGAAATAAAATCTTCATCAAAGTCATCATTTAATAAAAAATCATCTAATAAATTTTCTCTATCAGCCTGATCTGTACTACTTAAAAAATTTAACATTAATTTTCTATATAAAACAGTTAAACTATTTACCTCAATAAATATTTTACTTATTTTATTTAACAAGTTAGAATACTTAATGTTATAATTATATATCTTTTTATCACTTTTTCCTAACAATAAAAACGCATATTGTGTAGTCTTAGCTTGAAACAATATATTATTATCTAAATTAAATTGTAAGTTATCAAATTCATTATTTATAAAATTCAAATAGTCTTTATCTTTTACAAGAGAAGCATACATAACAGCATATTTTATCAATACTTCTTTATATGAACTAAAATATATTTTATTAAAATCAACAACTACATTAAAAGGTAATCTTAATTTATTTCTATTAATTTTTAAAATAAAATCAAAATTTTTTATCCTTCTTTTATAATCATTTTGTAAACGATCTTTAAGTATAAATTCATACATTAATTCTATTAGTTCATCCTTCATAATATTCATCTCCACAAATATAAATTTTGATTATTATTATAATAATAAAATGTAATTAAATCAATATAAAATTTATATATTTAATTAGGGTGAAAATATGAAAATTTTTAGATTAATAGGTATTATGACATTGTTAGTATTTTCTTTTTACTTAACAGATTTTGTTACAGAACTTGCAATAAATACTAATCCTATAATGCAAAGTATCAAAATTAATAGTAATAATTATTTTGTAGAAAGTGTGAATGCAACTATTGATAAAAATACAATTATACCTGGGATAAAGGGTAAAAAAATAAATGAGATGGAAAGTTTTTTAAATATGAAAGATTTCGGAGCTTTTAATAGTAATTATATTATTTATGATGATATTAAACCAGAAATAAGTATAGAAAGTAATAAAGATAAAATAATAATATCTGGTAATAAAAATATTAGACAAGTAAGTCTATTGTTATTTAATAATGATAATTTAATAGAATATTTAAAAAGTAATAAGATAAAATATTCTAAATTAATTAATTCTAATGATATTTTAGATGTTAATGAAAACATCAATATTGAAAATGATAAAAAATTATTTGATAATATAGATACTCTATTAAAGAAAAAGGATTTAAATAAAAAAATATGTATATTAAATTATTCAAATATAGAAAGTTGTAAAGAAAAAGAATATTATTTAGTAAAACCAACCTACATAGTTAAAAATAATAATATAATCAATATTATTAATAATATAGAAAGTGGAAATATTTTGTTAATAGAAAATAATTTAAGTATAGAAAATTTAAAATTATTGATATCAAGAATAAATAATAAAGATATAGAAATTAATTATTTAAGTGATTTAATTAAAGAATAATAATAGACTTTTAAAAAAAATATGTTATACTTATTAGTAGGAATGGTAGATGATTTAATGAAAAAGAGAATAACAAGTGCAGTTATAATGATACTAATTATAATACCTTTAATTATTTTAGGAGGAGTACCTTATAGTTTAGGTGTTGGATTAATAGGATGTATAGCATATAAAGAATTAATAGATTTAAGAAAAGATAAATCCAATGAATTTCCTAATTTAATGAAAATTATAGGAATATTATGTTTATTATTATTAATATATAATAATTTTGAAAAATATGGGTTATTATTTGGTATATCTTATAAAGTATTATGTGGAGTTATTTTAATACTTTGTATACCAACTATATTTTATAAAGATGATTATAAGATAAAAGATGCGTTTGCATTATTAAGTGATACTTTATTTTTAGGAATAGGGTTTAATTTATTAATAAGTGTTTATAATTATAATGTTAAATATTTTATATTATTGATATTAATTACTACATTAACAGATACATTTGCATTATTTGGAGGTAAATTAATAGGTAAACATAAATTTACTAGTATTAGTCCAAATAAAACTATTGAAGGATGTGTAGTAGGTTCTTTAATATCAACATTTATATGTACTATGTATTATATAAATTTAATTAATGTTAATACAAATTTATTAAGTATTATATTCTTTATATTATTATTAAGCATATTTGGACAAATAGGAGATTTATTTTTCAGTGCTATAAAAAGAGAATTTAATAAAAAAGATTTTGGTTCTTTAATACCTGGGCATGGTGGAATACTTGATAGATTAGATAGTATAATATTTGTATTATTTGCTTTTGTATTATTAATAACTTATATTTAGGAGGTAAAAATATGTTAACTTTAATAATTTTAATTTTAATGTTAGGAATACTAATTTTTGTGCATGAATTTGGTCATTTCATAGTAGCAAAAAAAACTGGAGTTCATGTAGATGAATTTGCTCTAGGAATGGGACCTATAATCTTTAAATTTAAAAGAAAAAATGATCCTACACTTTATAGTCTAAGATTATTTCCAGTAGGCGGCTTTTGTGCTATGGCAGGAGAAGTCGTAGAGGAAGAAGAAAAAAAATTGAGTAAAGATAAGTATATGTGTAATAAGAAACCATATCAAAAATTTCTAATCCTTGTTGCAGGTGTAACAATGAATTTCTTATTAGCGTTTATTATTTTCTTCTTACAAAGTTTAATTTGGGGTAGTTCAAATCAATTAAGTGATGTTGGGCTAGTTACTGAAGATTCTCCGATTGCAAAAAGCGGAATAGAAGTTGGAGATAAAATATTAAGTATTAATGGAGTAAAAACAGATACATGGGATAAAATACAAATAGCTTTATCTTTGAAAGATGAAGATAAAAAATATGATTTCGTAGTAGAAAAAAAAGATGGTACTACTAAAAAATATGAAGTTACACCAGAAACAAAATATGATAAAGATGGAAATCTTGAAAGTATGACTTTTGGATTTGGTGTAGGAGATAAATTAAATAAAGGTTTTATAAATTCAATAAAATATGCTTTTGTAAAGCTTTATAGTATTTTCACAAGTATGGGATTAATTATAATAAAATTATTTACAGGGCAACTTGGATTAAATAGTTTGTCTGGTCCTATAGGAATGTATTCAGTAGTAGGAGAATCTGCTAAGTACGGGTTTCAAAACATTTTATACTTAACAGGATATTTATCTGTAAACTTAGGATTTATAAATTTAATACCTTTCCCAGCATTTGATGGAGGAAGAATACTTTTCGTAATTATAGAAAAAATTAAAGGAAGTCCTGTAAAACCAGAAGTAGAAAATTGGTTTCATACTATTGGTTTTATGTTATTAATGCTTTTAATGATTGTAATAACTTATCAAGATATAATAAGACTGTTTACCAAGTAGACAGTTTTTTTACATATTATAAAAAAAATATCAAAAAAAGTCTTTTCAAATTAATATTTTGTGTTATAATTTATTATAGGTAGGGTATAAATAATAGTAGTAATAATATACCTAACTGAAGAAAGAAGGGTCTTATGAAAAATTTATTAAAAAAATTAGGGGTATTAAGTCTTATTACAATAATATTAGCTCCCGTAATTGAATTACCGAAAGTAAAAGCAGCAGGAACAGGAATAAATTGTGAACCGCATTTACAAAATTATTTATTTTTAGATCAGTTTATGTTTTCACCTGGTAATGATGGAACTAGTTGGGTAGAAAACTATATTGATGATGGAGGAAGAACAACATCAACATATTTCTTATATGCTTTTCCAGAACAATCTGAAAGTAAAATAGTAAGAGTTACATCAGTTGATCAATATAATTTAGATGAAAGTGATTCATATGAAAATGATTTAAAAAAATATTGGCAAGTATTTAATTCAATAGCAGGTAGTCAAGACGGAATGTATTCTGAAGGCTTAGATAATAACACAAAATATACTGTTGGAAATGTATTTGTAAGGAATTCAGTTAATAAGAACTATGAAGATATTGCAACTTTCCTACATGGAGTATGGCAAGATCAAGATGGGAATGGCGATTTTGAATACGCTTTTTGGGAGAAAAAAGGTGAAGTAAATGAAGTAACAAATTTATCATTTCAAAAAGTACTTGAAACAATAAATTCAGATATGGATAAAATGTCAATAGAAATTTTAGAATCTACAACTGGTACTAATGGAGATATAGTTGCGAGCAATGAAAAAATATCAAGTGAATATTTCAACGATATAATACAAAACAAAAAAAACATAAAAAAAATAGATGATTTTGATACTTTCCCAATATCAATTAAAAGACAAATAAAATTAGGAAATATGGATGCTACAGAATATTTTAATCAATTCGTATTTGGTCATGATGATGGGAACGGTAATAAAGTAATATATACTACAATTGAAAAAGAATCTCTACAAGAATTAACAGCAGAAGAAATAAAAACAGATTTAGAAAAAGGAACTATTATAACTGATAGTTTTAATGCGATTGCTAATACAAATATTGCGGAAAATAAAAATCACTATGTAGGATATCAAGATCTCAAAATGGAAAAAGCTGATTTTGATGAATTATATGATACATTAGTAGATTTTGAACAAGGAATAAATTATTATTGGCCTGCAATATTAGCAGTTGAATATGAAACTTGTACAGTTGCTCAAGAAGAAATAAAAACATGGAATTTAGAATATGATGGTAATGTATCAGATAATAGTGTAAAAAATATACCTGATGGAAGTAGTGCTAATGTAGGAGAAAGTATAAAAGTTAGTACAAAAATACCTGAAAGAGAAGGATATAAATTCGAAAAATGGTGTGAAGATCCTGAAGGGAAATCAGGATGTTATGAAGCAAATGAAGAAGTAAAATCAGATGACCCTGCAGAAATCATTTTACATGCTCAATGGGCAGAAGTTGGAACAACAGATAACGAAAAAACTGGAGTTATGTCATATGTAATAGGATTTTTAACAGTAGGATTAATTGCTGGAGGGATTTATTACATAGTACGTAAGAAAAATTTATTTAAACAAATATAAAAATTAAGTCTATAATATAGACTTTTTTTTAATACTATAATATAATTAATTTATAATGAAAGGTAGTTATTAATGAAAAAAAATAAAGAAATACTAAATCATTGTCCAAATTTTTATAAAATAAAAAACTATGAATTTGATGAAAATGATTATATAACATTAAAAATAATTGGAATATATGAAGATTATATATTTAATATTGATATAAATAATGAAGAAGAAGTTAGAAAAATTGAAGAAATAGATTGTATAATTTCTAAATATGTTGATGATTATGCTTTTAGAAGAGAAATACAAAATAACTTACTTAATTTAAAAGTTAAAAGAGGTAGCAATATAGTAGAAATTATCATAGAAAATTTAATAAGAATATTTAATACCTATGAAGATGGGTATACTAGAAATATATATTTTGCTAGGTGGATATAGATATGGAAGAATTTTTTTACGAAGAAAGTAACACTAAACATAATTTTTTAAAAATATTAGTTTTATTATTCATTATCGGAATATTTATAGGAATATTTATATATTATAGAAAAGTTAATTCTATTAAACTAAAAAATATAACAATAGAAGCTGGAGAAACTTTATCTAAAAATGTTGAAGATTACTTAGTTAATGGTGAAAAAAATAAAGATAAATATAACTTAGATATTAGTAAAGTAAATACAAATAAAGTTGGTTCTTATACTTATACAGTAAAACACAATAAACATATTGAAAAGGCTATTATTAAAGTAGTAGATACTACATCACCTAATGTAACTTTAGAAAATATTACAATTGGTCCTAAAGAAGAACTAGATCCTAATTTATTAATAAGCAGTTGTAATGATATATCTTTACCTTGTAGAGCATCATTCACTAATGATAGCGATATTGATAAACTAAAAAATGTTGGAACTTATAATATATCTATAACTGTAAGCGATAATGTATTTAACACAATTAAAAAGTATGTTACAATAACTGTCAAAGAAGGAGTTACTTTTTCTAACACAATAACTAATGATATAAATTATTATTCTAATAGTGAAAATGATACAACATTAGGACACACACTATTTTATAAATTTGATAAAGCTGTTATAGAAGATTCTCATGAATATGAAGAAAAAATAAGAGAAATATCTGTTATAGAATATGATTTATATTTAGAAAAAGAAATTCATGATATAAAATTAATTACTGCATATAATAAATATGGTTACGTTATTGGTATACAAGTAGAAGTAACTTATATTGATGGAGTAAAAGAATTATTAAGTGAACAGGTGATTTATGAAAACTAATAAAAAAAAGAATAATATTAAAAATGATAAAATTAATTTAGTAATTAAAATAATGTCTTATATATTACTTTTTATGTCTATATTATCATTAGGATTTATTATATACTTTGACTTGTTACCTGTAGCATATTTAATTTTATTTATAGCTATAATAGGTGTAATAGTATTTGGCTTATTTAAATTATTAAATAGTAGATTGAGAAAGTGGATTAGAACTTTATTTCTTATTCCAACTATATTATTAATATTTCTATTTGCTTTAATCTGTTTTTACTGTTATGGAACAATAGATTTTTTTGGTAGTATATTTGATATAGGAATAAGACAAGATTACTATTCTATATATGTTTTAAAAGATTCTTTATACAACAAAATAGAAGATTTAGAAGATAAATATATTGCGACACATAATATAGAAGATAAAGGTATTGAAAAATCTATAGATAAAGTATCTAAAAAGATTGAATTTAAATTAGCAGAATATGCTTCTAATAGTGAGGCAGTAGAAAGTGTAATAAATAGTGAAAATGAAGCAGTATTAATGTTAAATTCTAATATGGATATATTAAAAGAAGATAATGAATTATATTCTAATTTAAGGCCGATATATACATTTAGTGTCACAACGAAAGTAGAAACCTTGTCAAGTGATAAAAATGTATTAAAAGAAAGCTTTGTTCTTTATATAAGTGGAATTGATACTAGTGGTAAGGTTGGAGCAAAAGCAAGAAGTGATGTTAATATTCTAGTAGCTGTCAATCCTAAAACTAATAAAATATTACTTCTAAATACACCTCGTGATTACTATGTTAATTTAGCAAGTTATAATAAAATGGATAAACTAACCCATGCTGGAGTATATGGTATTGAAGAATCAGTAAATACGTTAAGCAAATTATATAATGTAGATGTAGACTATTATGCGAGATTAAATTTTACAACTTTTATAAATGTAGTAGAAAAATTAGACGGTATAACAGTAGATGTTCCTGTAAGCTTTTGTGAACAAACATCTGATAGAAAAAGTACAAAACAAATATGTTTGAAAAAAGGTGTACAAACTTTAAACGGAGAACAAGCATTAGCATTATCAAGAACAAGACATACAATATCTGGTGGTGATAGGGGAAGAATAGAAAATCAAATGTTAGTACTAAGTGCTATTATTGATAAAATCTTAAGCCCTAAAATAATAGTAAATTATACTAGTTTATTAAATAGCATATCTGATTCAATTGTAACAAATGTAGATCAAAAATCAGTTACAAGATTAATTAAGAATCAATTAGACGAAAATCCTAGTTGGAGTATTGAAACATTATCTACTGAAGGAACAGATGCATATAAACCTACATATTCAACTGGTAATCAAAATGTTTATGTAATGGAACCAAAATTAGAAAGTGTAACAAATGCTAAGAATAAATTAAAAGAAATATTAAATACTAACTAAAACATTTAAATTGTGCTAAAAAGCACTTTTTTCTTTATTGAAAAATATAGATTATTAATATATAATAATAACAGTTAAGGAGTTTTTTTATGTGTAAAGAAGAAGCAAAGTTATATATTCCAAATATATGTAATTTAATAAACAATAATATTAAACAATTATTAGATAGTGATATTATATTAGGAGATATTAGTTTTTATTATCTAAAAGATAATGATGAAAATAAAATTGTATTTGATATAAAAGTACCTATAAATAAATATGAAAGAAATTATAACACAAATATTTCAATTAAATATAGCGATTTGTTTTTTGAAGAATTATTAAAAAGTTTTTTAGTAAGTTCTTTAGAAAAATATGAATTTATAATAACAAAAATTAAAAAAAGTGATTACAACACTTTGAAAATAAGTAATATAAATGGTAGTGAGTTAAGAATAAATTTCTTTTACAATTTTGATAACATAGAAAAATTAATAGAAAATTATAATAATAAAATAGATGAATACTTAAATAGTAATAGATTAACTTTAAAAAGAAAGTAGTGATAAAATGAATTTAGTTAGTTTTTTAGAAAAAAAATTAAATGAGATATTAAAAAGTTTAGGATATAACGATGATGTAGTTTTAAATATATCTAATAGACCAGACTTAGGTGATTATCAATATAATGGATGTATGAAACTTGCAAGTATATCTCATGAAAAACCAGTTGATATCGCAAATAAAATAGTTAGTGAATTAGAAAAAACTAATTATTTTAGTAATATAAATATTGCCGGGCCAGGATTTATCAATTTAACTATAAATGATGAAACCTTAGTAAAATATATAAACGAAGTAATAAATGATTTTAATGTAAATACATACAAAGAAGACGAAACTAAAACAATATTTTTAGATTATGGTGGAGCTAATGTTGCAAAAGCTTTACATGCCGGGCATTTAAGAAGTCCTAATATCGGAGAAGCATTAAAAAGATTATGCGAAGCAGTTGGACATAAAACTATTAGTGATGTACACTTCGGAGATTGGGGTAGACCGATGGGACTTATAATATGTGAATTAAAAGAAAGATTCCCAGACTCTCCATTCTTCAATCCTAATTTTAATGGACCTTATCCCGAGTGCCCTGTAACATTAGATGATTTGTATGAAATATATCCACTTGCAAGCGCAAAAGCAAAAGAAGATCCGTTATTTTTAGAAGAAGCAAGAGAATTGACTGTTAAAATGCAAAATAAAGAAAAAGGAATATATGATTTGTATCTATCATTCACTAAGCTTTCTATAGACGATATTAAAGATATATATAATAAATTAAATGCAACTTTTGATTTATACGAAGGTGAAAAAGATGCAGACGAATATATCCCAGAATTGTTAGATTATTTAACAAAAAACAATCTAACAGAGATTAGTGAAGGGGCTACAATAATAGATGTTAAAGAAGAAACAGACAAAAAAGAAATGCCTCCTGTAATATTAATTAAAAGTAATGGTGGAGTATTATATGATACTACAGAACTCGCAACTCTTTATTCAAGAGCAAAAAGATATGATGTAGATGCGTATTTTTATTTAACAGATATACGCCAAGAATTACATTTTGTTCAAGCTTTTAGAGCAGCGTATAAAACAGCTTTGGTAGATAAAAATGTTGATTTAGAATGGTTTGGTTTTGGAACAATGAATGGACCAGACGGGAAACCATTTAAAACTCGTGATGGTGGAGTAATGAGTTTGAGAGAACTTATAAAAATTGTTGCATTAGAAACTAGAAAAATAATAAAAGATAATATACCGGAAAACGAAAAGGATGATCTAGCTGAAAAACTAGCAATAAGCGCTATAAAATATGCGGATTTGCTTCCAAATAGATCAAGCGATTACTTATTTGATCCTGTTAAATTTAGTGATATAAACGGTAAGACAGGACCTTATCTTTTATATAGTACTGTTAGAATGGCATCCCTTTTAAATAAAGCAAAAGATATTAGTTCAGACAAATATAAAGTTATATCTACAAAAGAAGAAAGAGATATAATATTAAATCTATTAAATTTAAGCACTGTAATAGAAAAATCATTCAACTCAAGAACATTAAATGAAATATGTGAATACTTATATCGATTAACTAATTCTTATAATTCATTCTATAGCAATCATGAAGTATTAACAGAAACAGATTTAGATAAGAAAGAAAGTTATATTGCATTAACTAAATTAGTACATGATACTAATAAATATTTATTAAATATACTTGCAATAGACGTTCCAAATAAGATATAAAAAAATTATAGATTATTTAAATCTATAATATCATTAATATGTATATTTAGAGAACTATTACTAGGTAATTCTAGTATATTAGTTCTTTTTTTATAATTAAATATAAGTATTCTATTAGGTTTTATATTTCTATTTATCTTTAAAACTTTATTATTTTTATCCAATAATATCACATCAATATTCTCTCTCATAAAAAAAGTATGTATACTTTTACAATTATTAAAAAGTAATCCATAATCTATATTTCTTTTATTCATTAAGCCAAAGAATCTATCTTTAAAACTTTTAGCTATTAATACTTTCATAATACACCTTCCATAAATTAATTATACTGTATTATTTTTTTTAATTCAATTGTTGTATTATAAAATAAAACATGATAATATATAATTTGCAAAAAAGAGGGATATCTATGTTTTTAAAGTTTTTAATACTATTATATTTATCAAGTGTTTTTTATTCTTGTGCTATGTTTAGTTATGCAATGTACTTACAAAAAAAACAAATGAAAAAAGATGGATTTCATGAAGTTTATAACAAGAAATCCATTAAAGAAAGAATAAAAAACTTTATATCTGACTATAGTTTTACAATTATACCTGTTATTAATATATGTGTTATATTACCATTCTTCTTAGAAGATTTTGACGAATTATATAATGAATATATTAAATATGCTTTGAATTCAAAAAGTATTATTTATTACAATAAAGAGATGGAAAATATAGACAACGAAATAAAAGAAATAAATATAAATAAAGATAATGAAAAAGAATATTATGAAAAACTAAAGAAAGTAATAATATTATATAAAAAGTATTTAAATGAATATAATAAATTAAAATATAAAGATCCTAATACTAAAAAAGAAATAGATATTATAAATGAAACATTAAATGAAAAAGAAAAAGAATTAAATAAATATGAAGAGAAAAACAAAGTATTAAAAAAGACAATTGATTAAAAATAATAATTGTCTTTTTCATATTATTTTCAAATAAAATTAATATAATTGATATAAAAGTAATAGACTAATTTATAAAATTATTATATTATATTCTATAGTGTTTAAAAAAAGGAGAATAAAGAAATGAAAAAGTATATGAATAAAAATGTTTTATTAAATTTCTTAATAAATTTTATACTTTTGTTTATATTAGAGGTTATATTTAAATTAGTTAATTTCTTTAATATTATAGATTGGTCAAGTATAAGAATAATTATAGGTATTATTATAATTTCATTTGTTATTTCTTCTTTAGAATACTTAATTCCAAAAAAGTTACATAAATATATAAATATTATTTTTATATTTATATGTTCAATTTATAGTTTACTTCAAACAGCATTTAATAACTATATTGGAGTTTATATGTCTTTAGGTACTAGTAGTCAACTAACTAGAGTTATAGATTATGTTAGAGAATTTATACTTTCGTTTAAATGGTATTATTACTTTAATTTATTACCATTTATACTTATTTTAATCTATTATATTTTCATAAACAAAAAGATAATTAATAAATTTAATATAAGTAATAATAAGAATAATTATAAAAAATTAGATAAAAAAATATTCATCAAAAAAGTATTGGTTTATTTTATATTCTTAACTATGATGTCTAGTCTTTATTCTATGACTTTATTTATGCCTTTTATGCAAAATAAATTACAAACTATTAGTAATGATAAATTATTTATAAATCCATCAGTTCCTAGTATATCTATTAAACAATTTGGTATTACTACTTATGGATTATTAGATATTAAAAATTATTTTTTTCCGATAGAAGTTATTGAAGAATATAATATAGAAAATATGAATAAAGATAATTTAAATGAGAATATCAAAAGAACATTTGATGATAAAAAATGGATAAGTGTTATAGAAAACGAAACTAATAACAAATATAATACTTTAAATAATTACTTTATAAATAATAATATAACTGATATAAATGAATATACAGGGTTATTTGAAGATAAAAACTTAATTGTGATAATGCTAGAAAGTGTAAATGATATTATAATAAATGAGAAAGATTATCCTAATTTTTATAAAATGTATAATAATGGTATGAAATGGGTTAATAATTATAGTCCAAGGAATAGTTGTAGTACAGGTAATAATGAAATGAGTGGAATGATAAGTTTATATTCTATATATAATACATGTACTGCTAATATCTATAAAGAAAATACATATTTCAATAGTATATTTAATCTATTTAATAATAAAAATTATTATACGTTTAGTGCACATAATTATACAGAACATTATTATTATAGAAATGATATACATACTAACATGGGAAGTAAGAAATATTATGGAGTAGAAGAGTTAGGCATAGATTATTCTAATCAATATAAAAATTGGTCTAGTGATGAAGATTTTATGACTAAAGTTTTAGATATATTAGGTGCTATTGACCTTGATACTAAATTTATGACATGGTTAACAACAGTTTCTTCTCATCAACCGTATTATTATTCATCCAAAGAGGGTGATATGTATTTAGATTTGTATGATGATTTAGATATTAGTAAGGATTTAAAAAGATATAAATCTAAATTAAAAATATTAGATAATGCATTAGGTATACTTTTAACTGGATTAGAAGAAAAAGGTATATTAGATGATACTGTAATTGTTATGTTTGGTGATCATTATCCATATGGTTTGTCTACAGAAACAATTAATACTGTGTTAGATTATGATACAGAAAAGGATTATGAAGCTGAAAGAGTACCTTTTGTTATATATAATAGTGAAATAGAAAGTAAAACTTTTCATGAATACACATCATATATAAATATATTACCAACTATAGCTAATTTATTTAATTTAAATTATGATCCACGACTTTATATGGGAACAGATTTATTAAGTGAAGATTATGAATCATTAGTTATATTTGCAGACGGTTCTTGGAAAAATGAAAATGCATACTATAATGCTTCTAGTGGAGAAATTGAGTATTATAAAGATTTTGAATATTCTTTAGATGAAATAAAAGAAATAAATCAAAAAATAGAATTAAAAATACAAATGAGTAGTCTTGCTATTAAAAATAATTATTTTAACTACTTATATAATAAATTAAGTGATAAAGAACAATCTATAAATACTAATATGACTAAAAATGATATAGAAGAATCATAAAGATATAATATTTTAAAATTTATATCTTTTTTTATTTTAAAAATTGTGTTATAATTAACTTATATTTAAAAAAGGGGAATCTTAATGGGACAATACTTTACTAATGATGAAAACTTAAAAAGTGAATATAGAAATATAGTGTATAATTATAAGGAATATACTTTTAATTTTACAAGTGATTTAGGAGTTTTTAGTAAAGACAGAATAGATTATGCTAGCAAATTACTTATAGAAACTTATTTTGAAAACGCAAAGCCAGAAAGAAAAATTTTAGATGTGGGATGCGGTTATGGATTTATTGGGGTAACTTTATCTAAAATTACTAATTCTTATGTAGATATGATAGATGTAAATAAAAGAGCAATACATTTATCTAACTTAAATATTAAAAACAATAATGCTAATTGTAATGCATTTATAAGTAATATATATGAAAATATAAAAGACAAATATGACGTTATTATATCAAACCCGCCTATAAGAGCAGGTAAGAATGTATATATGGAAATAATTTTAAAAGCTAACGAACATTTGAAAGAAAATGGAGAATTTTGGTTTGTAATGAATAAAGATCAAGGGGCAAAAAGTACAATAGAGAAAATAAAGGATGTTTATGAGGTAAACGTTTTAAATAAAAGTAAAGGTTTTTTTGTAATTCTTTGTAAAAAGCGTTGACATAATCATTTTTTATTGATAAAATTTTAAATTGGTGGCGTAGTCTCTTTTAATTAGACTACACTAAAAAAAATCTAGTATTGGGGTGAACTTGAGTGGCATACAAAGTAGAAAAATTTGGTGACCATAGAGAAAGAAGAACTTTCTCAAAAACATCTAATAAATACGAATTAAAAGATTTATTAGAAATACAAAAGGAATCATATAATTGGTTTCTAACAGAAGGAATTAAAGAAGTATTTGATGATTTATTTCCTGTCGAAAGTTTCACTGGTAATATATCTCTTAGTTTTAGTGATTATTGTTTTGATGAACCTAGATATGGTGTAAAAGAGTCAAAAGAAAGAATGGTAACATATAGTGCTCCATTAAAAGTACAAGCTCGTGTTTTCATTAATGAAACAGGAGAAGTTAAAGAACAAGAAGTATTTTTAGGAGACTTACCTATGATGACTGAAGCTGGTACATTCATCATTAATGGTGTAGAACGTGTTATTGTTTCTCAATTAGTACGTAGTCCAAGTATTTATTTTAAACGTGAAATAGATAAAAATGGACGTCCTGTAGTAAGTGGGGAAATGATCCCTAATAAAGGTACTTGGTTAGAATTTGAATTAGATGCAAGAGATGTTATCTATGTAAGAATTGATAGAACTAGAAAAGTTACTATAACAACACTTTTACGTGCAATAGGATTATCAAGTGATGAAGAAATATTAGAAGTATTTGGTGAAAATAGATTTATAAAAAATACTTTAGAAAAAGATTCTACTAAGAATACTGATGAAGCGTTAATTGAAATCTATGAAAAATTAAGACCTGGTGAACCTGCAACTTTAGATTCAGCTAAGAACCAATTAATCACACGTTTCTTTGATAAATTCCGTTATGATTTAGCTAAAGTAGGACGTTATAAATTTAATAAAAAATTAAATGTTCTAGATAGATTATTAGGACAAAAAATAGCAGAAAATATCAAAGATGGTAAAGAAGTAATAGTAAGTGAAGGAACAATTATTGATAAATCTACTTTAGAAAAGATTAGACCTTTATTTGAAAATGGATATAATATTAAAGAAGTAACAATAAATGAAGAATTAGATGAATATAATAAAGTTCAAGAAGTACTTGTTTATAATAAAAATAATGAACAAGAAAAGATAAAAATTATTGGTAACGATAATACAATCGATTCAAGACGTTTAACTGTATCTGATATTTATGCATCTGTATCATATTATTTGAACTTATTAGATGATATTGGTTCAATAGATGAAATAGATCATTTAGGTAATCGTCGTGTTAGACAAGTTGGAGAATTAATTCAAAATCAATTCAGAACTGGTATGGTTCGTATGGAAAGAGTTATTCGTGAAAGAATGACTACTCAAGAATTAGAAACTGTTACACCTAAGACATTAATAAATATTCGTCCAGTAACAGCAGCAATGAAAGAATTCTTTGGGTCAAGTCAATTATCAAAATTCATGGATCAAGTTAATCCTATAGCAGAACTTACAGATAAGAGACGTTTATCTTCTCTAGGACCTGGTGGATTATCAAGAGATAGAGCAGGTATGGAAGTGCGTGACGTAAATGTATCCCACTACGGAAGAATTTGTCCTATCGAATCACCAGAAGGAGCAAATATAGGTCTTATTACATCTTTAGCAAGTTATGCTAAAGTAAATGAATATGGATTTATTATGACTCCATATAGAAAAGTTGAAAATTGTCATGTAACTGACGAAGTAGTATATTTAACAGCTGACGAAGAAAACGATTATTATATTTCACAAGCAACAATTGGAATGGATAAAGATAATAATTTAACTGATAATGAAGTGGTTGCTCGTTTAAATGGTGAAAACGTAATTGTTAAAAAAGAATTAGTAAACTTTATAGACGTAGCACCAAGTCAAGTTGTATCAATTACAACAAGTTGTATACCATTTTTGGATCACGATGATGCTCACCGTGCGTTAATGGGATCAAACATGCAACGTCAAGCAGTTCCACTTTTACAAAGCGAAGCACCATTAGTAGGTACTGGTGTAGAATATATTGCTGCTAGAGATAGTGGTTCTACAATAGTAGCAAAAGCAGATGGCGTTGTAGAATATGCTGACTGTAAAAAAATAATTGTAAAAAATGCAAAAGATAAAGATATATATTATTTAGCAAACTTTGAAAGAAGTAATGCTGAAACATGTATAAACCATTTACCTATTGTTAAAGCTGGAGATAAAATTCATCGTGGTGAAGTTATTGCTGATGGAACAAGTACAGATAAAGGTGAACTTGCTTTAGGTAAAAATATGACAGTAGCATTTATGACATTTAACGGTTATAACTACGAAGATGCTGTTGTATTAAATGAAAAATTAGTTAAAGATGATGTTTATACATCACTTCATATAGAACATTACGATATTGATTGTCGTGATACAAAATTAGGACCAGAAGAAATCACTCGTGATATTCCAAATGTATCAGAAGAAGCTCGTAAAAACTTAGACGCTAATGGTATTGTTAAAATTGGTACTGAAGTAAAAGAAGGAGATATTTTAGTAGGTAAAGTAACTCCAAAAGGTGTACAAGAATTAACAAGTGAAGAAAAATTATTACATGCAATATTTGGAGAAAAAACTCGTGAAGTTAGAGATACATCTTTACGTGTTGCACATGGTGCAGATGGTATAGTTCATGATGTTAAAATATTTACAAAAGAAAATAGTGATGAATTACCAGCAGGAGTATCTAAAGTATTAAGAGTATATATTATTCAAAAACGTAAGATCCAAGTTGGAGATAAAATGTCAGGTAGACATGGTAACAAAGGTGTTATTTCATTAATTTTACCAGAAGAAGATATGCCTTATTTACCAGATGGTACACCAGTAGATATTGTATTAAATCCTCAAGGTGTTCCATCACGTATGAACTTAGGACAAATCTTAGAATTACATTTAGGTATGGCAGCTAAAAAACTTGGTGTTCATATAGCTACTCCAGTATTTGACGGAGCAACTGTAGAAGACATTGAAGAAATGATGAAAGAAGCTGGACTAGATGAAGATGGTAAGACAGTGCTTTATAATGGACGTACAGGAGAACCATTTGAAAATAGAGTAGCTGTTGGTGTAATGTATATGATAAAACTACACCACATGGTAGATGATAAACTTCATGCTCGTTCTACAGGTCCATACTCATTAGTAACTCAACAACCATTAGGTGGTAAAGCACAATTTGGTGGACAACGTTTCGGAGAAATGGAAGTTTGGGCATTGTATGCATATGGTGCTGCGCATGTACTTCAAGAAATTTTAACTATCAAATCTGATGATGTTGTCGGACGTGTTAAAGTTTATGAATCCTTAGTTAAAGGTAAAACAATAAATCAAGCTGGTGTTCCTGAATCATTTAGAGTATTAATTAAAGAATTCCAAGCTTTAGGATTAGATATTTCTATACTTGATAATAACGATGAATTACACGATATTAGTGATATAGAAGAGACTGATGATGATGTTGCTATTTCTATAGATGAAATAGATCTAAATAAAGACAACAACATTCAAGTTGAAGAAGAAAAAGAATTTATACCTGATGAAGAGAATGATTTCGATGAAGAAGAAGCATTTGATGAAGAGGATCCAACTCTTGAAGAGTTAGAAGCTATTTCTAATGGAGATATAGAAGGGGATGAAATTTAATGTTAGAAGTTAATAATTTTAAAGGAATTAAAATAGGTATAGCAAGTCCTGATAAAATTAGAAGTTGGTCTTATGGAGAAATTAAAAAACCAGAAACAATAAATTATCGTACCTTAAAACCAGAAAGAGATGGTCTATATTGTGAAAAGATCTTTGGACCTACTAAAGATTATGAATGTAGTTGTGGTAAGTACAAAAGATTAAGATATAAAAATGTTATTTGTGATAGATGCGGAGTAGAAGTAACTCGTTCTAAAGTACGTCGTGAACGTATGGGACATATTGAGCTTGCTTCTCCTTGCTCTCACATTTGGTTCTTTAAAGGTGTACCTTCTAAAATGGGATTAGTATTAGATATGAGTCCTAGAGATTTAGAAGAAGTACTATACTTTGTTAGTTATGTAGTAATTAATCCAGGTAAAGCACCATTAGAGAAAAAACAAACATTATCAGATAAAGAATATAGAGCATACTACGAAAAATATGGTAATGAATTTGAAGTTGGAATGGGTGCTGAAGCTATTCAAAAATTACTTAAAGAAGTTGATATAGATAAAGAAATCGAAACTTTAAGAAGTGAACTTGAAGGTTCAACTGGTCAAAAACGTATAAGATTAATTAAACGTTTAGATTGTTTAGTAGCATTCCAAGAAAGTGGAAATAAACCTGAATGGATGGTAATGGATGTTATTCCAGTTATTCCACCAGATTTAAGACCAATGATACAATTAGACGGTGGCAGATTCGCTACAAGTGATTTGAATGATTTATATAGAAGAATTATTAATAGAAATAATCGTTTAAAGAAACTATTAGAATTAGGTGCACCATCAATAATTGTACAAAACGAAAAACGTATGTTACAAGAAGCAGTTGATACATTATTTGATAACGGAAGACGTGGAAGAAGTGTAACAGCTGCAGGAAATAGACCATTAAAATCTTTATCAAGTATGTTAAAAGGTAAACAAGGTCGTTTCCGTCAAAACTTATTAGGAAAACGTGTTGACTACTCTGGTCGTTCAGTTATCGTTGTTGGACCAAACTTAAAAATGTATCAATGTGGTATTCCTAAAGAAATGGCACTTGAATTATTTAAACCTCATGTAATTAATGGATTAGTTACTCGTGGATTAGCTCATAATATTAAAGGTGCTAAAAAATTAATTGATACAAGAAATGAATGTGTTTGGGACGTAGTAGAAGACGTTATTACAGAACATCCAGTAATGCTTAACCGTGCTCCAACTCTACATAGACTAGGTATTCAAGCGTTTGAACCTAAATTAGTTGGTGGTAAGGCAATTCGTCTTCACCCATTAGTTTGTGCAGCATTCAATGCTGACTTCGATGGAGACCAAATGGCAGTTCACGTACCATTAAGTGAAGAAGCTAAAGCTGAAGCTAGAATATTAATGTTAGGTGCTAACAACATTCTATCTCCAAAAGATGGAAAACCAATAGTTACACCTTCACAAGATATGGTACTAGGTAACTATTATATTACAATAGAAGAAGCCAACCTTCCAAATGAAGGTAAAGTATATAAAAATAGTAATGAAGCAATTATGGCTTATGAAAGAAGAGAAATTACTCTTCATACAAGAATTGTAATTCCAGTTTCATCATTTAAACATAGAATATTTATTGATGAAGTAAAAGATAAATTCTTAGTAACTACTCCAGGAAAATTAATATTTAATGAAATATTACCAGATACATTCCCATATATGAATGAACCAACTAAAGAAAACATTAGTGGTATTACTCCAATGAAATATTTCATTGATATGGGAGAAAATATTCCTGAAGTAATTAAAAATATGCCATTAGTAAAACCTTTTGATAAAAAGATATTACAAAATATAATTGCTCAAATATTTAAATTATATAAAACAACTGAAACAAGTATAATGCTTGATAAATTAAAAGATTTAGGATTCAAGTATTCTACTTTAGCAGGCGTTACAGTATCTTTATCTGATATCATTGTAGATTCTTCTAAACAAGAATTTATAGATGCAGGTCAAGAAAAAGTTAATAAAATTAATAAGCAATTTGCTCGTGGTCTAATTACTGAAGAAGAAAGATATACTAGCGTATGCGCAGTATGGAATGGAGTAAAAGATCAAGTTAAAAACAAATTAAGTGATATTGCTAAAAATGATGTACATAATCCAGTATTTATGATGATGAATTCAGGAGCACGTGGTAGTGCTGACCAATTCTGTCAAATGGCTGGTATGCGTGGTTTGATGGCTAAACCAGATGGAACTTCAGTTGAAATTCCAATACTTTCAAGTTTACGTGATGGTCTATCAGTTAACGAATTCTTCTTAGGAACACATGGTGCTCGTAAAGGAGATACAGATACAGCGTTACGTACAGCAGACTCTGGATACTTAACTCGTCGTTTAGTTGACGTATCACAAGACATTATTGTTAAAGATGAAGATTGTGGTTGCGTATCAGGATTAGTTGTTAAAGACTTATGCAATGATAAAGATGGAAGTGTAATTGAACCTCTTGCTGAAAGATTATTAGGTAGATTTACATCTAAGAAAGTTATAGATCCTAATACTAAAGAAGTAATAGTTGATAAAGATGTATTGCTAAATGAAAGTTTAGTTTCTAAAATAGAAAAAGCCGGAGTTAAAGAAGTTGAAATCAGATCTATTCTTACTTGTAAGAGTCCAAATGGTGTATGTCAAAAATGTTATGGTAGAAACTTAGCTACTGGTAACTTAGTTGAAACAGGAGAAGCTGTTGGTATTATGGCCGCTCAATCAATCGGTGAACCAGGTACTCAGTTAACAATGCGTACATTCCACTCAGGAGGAGTTGCTGGTGGAGAAGATATTACACAAGGTCTTCCTCGTGTTGAAGAATTATTCGAAGCTAGAAATCCAAAAGGAAAAGCTACAATATCAGAAATTACTGGTAAAGTCGCTCTTATTGAAGAAGTTAATGGTAAATGGAAAGTTACAGTTGAAAATAAAACTGAAGCAAGAGATCACATAACAAGTTATGGGGCAAAACTTACAGTTGAAGTAGGGGACGAAGTTAGCGCTGGAGATAAATTATCTCAAGGTACAATATCTCCTAAAGAATTACTTGCTGTAACAGACCCAATAACTACTCAAGAATATATCTTAACTGAAATCCAAAAAGCATATAAGAGTCAAGGTGTTGATATATCAGATAAACACGTTGAAATAATAGCAAGTCGTATGATTAACAAGATGAGAGTTGTTGATGAAGGAGATACAGACTTAGTTGCTGGATTAACAGTTTCAATTCGTGAATTTACTGAAAGAAATAAGAAAGTATTACTTGAAGGCGGAGTACCTGCTACAGGTAGACCAATAATTCTTGGTATTACTAAGAGTTCTCTAGAAACTGATTCATTCTTATCAGCAGCATCATTCCAAGAAACTACTCGTGTTTTAACAGATGCAGCAATTAAAGGAAAAGTAGACAATTTATCAGGATTAAAAGAAAATGTTATAATTGGTAAACTTATCCCAGCTGGAACAGGAGCAAAACAATATAGTGATATAACTATAGAATTAGAAAAAGGTTTAATGGATGATGAACCAAGTGAAATACTTGAAAACGAATTTATAGATTAATAATATAAAGAAGCATTTAAGTGCTTCTTTTTGCATACAAAAATATATTTTTAACATACTAATTATAGGTGATTTTATGGCTTTAAAAACAGCAATAACATTTGGCTTAGTTAATATTCCAGTTAGATTAAATCCAGTAATAAAAAATAACGATACTAATTTTAATTATCTACATAAAAAATGTCTTAACAGAGTATCATATATTAAATATTGTCCTACATGTAAAAAAGATGTTACTACTAAAGATTTGATAAAAGGATATGAATATACGGATGACAAATATGTAACTTTTGATGAAAGTGATTTTGATAAATTAAAAACAACAGATGATAAAAATATAGAAATAATAAGTTTCGTTAATGAAGATGAAATAGATCCAATTTATTATGAAAAAAGCTATTATTTAAATACAGATAAAAAAAGTAAAGCCTTTAGCTTATTTAAAACAGCATTAAAAAAATGTGGCAAAGTTGCAGTAGCTAAAACTGTTATAGGTAGCAAATCATACTATGCTGTACTAAGATTTGGCGAAAATAATATTATAATGACTACTCTTTATTATGAAGAAGAAATTGTTTTAGATGATGTCAAAGTTGAAGAAAAGTATACTGAAAAAGAAATGGATTTAGCATTAAAACTAATAGAATCTATGGAAGGTGAGTTTACTCCAGAAGATTATATTGATGAGTATCAAGATAAAGTAAAAAATGCAATAGAGAAAAAAATAGATGGAAAAGAAATAAAACAAGCTAAAAGTAAGAAAAAAGTAACAGTAACTAATTTAATGGATGCATTAGAAAAAAGTCTAAAGAGGGCATAATGGATTTATATGAAAATAAAAATATTAAACCTATGTTATTAAGTGAATCAAATAAACCATTTAACAATGAAAATTATATTTATGAAATAAAATTTGACGGTACTAGAGCAATAATATATATAAATAAAGATGAAATAATAATAAAAAATAAAAGAGGAATTATATTAAATAATACATATCCAGAATTATTAAATATTAAAAATATGACAAATAATAAATGTATATTTGATGGAGAAATTATAGTAATGGATAATGGTGTACCATCCTTTAAAAAATTACAAGAAAGAGCAATGTTAAAGGATAAAATCAAAATAAATTATGAATCTAAAAATAATCCAGTAACGTTTATTTGTTTTGATATATTATATGAAAACAAAGACTTAATAGATTTGCCACTCTTAGAACGTAAAAAATTATTAGATAAATATCCTGATACAGATTACTTTGTAAAAAGTAAAGTAATACAAAATGGAATTAAACTCTATAACGAAATAAAAAAAATTGGTTTAGAAGGAATAGTAGCAAAAGAAAAGAATAGCAAATATATACCTAATAAAAGAAGTTCCAATTGGATAAAAATAAAAAATCATATGGAAAATGATTACTACATATGCGGATATAAAGAAGAAAAGAATATAGCAAGTATACTATTAGGAGAAAAGAAAAACAATAAATATAAATTTGTATCCAAAGTTATACTAGGTAAAAATAAAAATGATTTTAAACTAATAAAAAAATGTAAAAAACAAAGGAATACTTTAATAGATTTTAATGATCCAAATTATACTTATATTACACCAAAATATAAATGTACAATACTTTATATGGAAAAAACAAACAAAAATCATTTACGTCAACCAATATATAAATCGATAAGATTTGATTAAAAGTGATTGAAATAAAATCTTTTTTATGTTAATATTTTCTATAGAGTAGAAGAATACTCCGAAAGACGTTTAATAAAAATTGCTTCTTAATGTCCTCTCTTGACCAATAAACATTTGTTCGGTCGGAGGGGGGCAATTTTTATTAATAAAAAAAGAAAAGAGGTAAAATAATGAATAAACGTCAAAAAATAATAGTAAGTATAGTAGGTATATTTATAGTACTTCTAGCATTAGTAGGATTAACATATGGTTACTTTTTAACAAGAATAATAGGTAATAGTAACGATACTAGCGTAAAACTAAATACAGCACTTTTCGAACTAAAATATGAAGACGATACCAATGAGATACTTTTCAAAGATTTCTTAATGCCAGGAACAGAAGTTGGAAGCAAATCTTTTACAGTTACTAATACAGGAACTGAAGCGATAAATAATTATGGAATATACATTGAAGATGTCATAAATGAGCTTAAATATACTGAAACTATGAAAATTTCTCTTACATGTAAATCTATTAGATTAAAAACTAATGAAGAATATGGTACATGTAATGGATTAAGTGAAAGTAGAAGTTTTCCAACTACAAATGAAAGAATAGTAACTAATTCAATACAAGCTGGTGTTAGACATGAGTATACTTTAACAATTTTTTACGAAAATGCATCATATAATCAAAGTGATGATATGGGAAAAATCATTGAAGGAAAGATACAAATATATGACGAGAATACAGTTGTATCGATGTACGGAGATGTTAAAGGTGCTGATTCTACTTATTCAATATTGGTTAATTCTACACCAAAAACTAGCGAAATTAAAGATGGAAAATATTATATTACTGGATTAGAAGCAGGGGAACATAATATTCAATTATTAAATTCTTTAGGTGAAATAATAGCAAATAAAAAAATCAATATTTCATTAGGTGATGACTTAGAATATAATGATGATGAAATTAGTGTAACTAAAGATACACAAAATATAAAAGTAGATTTAACTTTTGAAAGTGATTCGTTAAAAACATCAGTTTCTGAAGCTGAAAAATTAAATAATTTCGAAGAAGGAACTCTGGCTTATGCAATATTAGAGAATTCAATCAACGGAGTTAACGGAACATATTATAGAGAAACTCCTTTAACGACACCAGCAGTTCAAACTCCAGAAAAAAAGAAATCAATTTTAAAGGCCGAACAAACAATAGAAATAGATTACATATATAAAGATTATTATATTAATTATGGTACAGGATATGATTACGATGATATAACTGGTAATTATAAATTAACCAACCCTAATGTTTGTCAATATAGTAATGAAGAATGTAGAAAAACTATAGTTGGAAAATATATTCATTATACTACCGATGATATATCAAAATTTTTGTCGTCTACAGAAAAAATAATTGATAATTCTAAAGTGAATTTTACTCATGTAGAACAAATAAAAGAAGTAAAAGACATTACAGAGAACGAAACTATGAAAATTATTGTAGATAGTTATGATAACGCATACACAAGTTTAGAAAAAACACTATCTAAAACTAAAGATAATTATGGAGATTCATTTTACTTTAGAGGAGAAGTTGATGATAACTATGTTACATTTAATAATATGTGTTGGAGAATAGTTCGAATAGAAGGAGATGGTAGCATAAAATTAATACTATCTGATCCATCAGAAGGATGTAGTGAAAACACACTAACAAAATTAGATAGTTCAGTTATAGGAAGTGGGTCTTATGGGTATACTACTATAAATGGTATAAAATATCCAGATTATATAAATTCAACAAATGGAATGCGCTCAGCATTAATGACATGGTACAACAATAATTTAAAAACTGTAGAGGAAAAATTAAAGTTGGATACATGGTGTTTAGGAAATTTAAACGAAGGATATTCAGTAAATGGAGTAAAATTAACAAATGAAACAACTACAATAGATACTTTAGTTACAGCAAAAACTCAATTTTATTATGAAGATACTGTTAATGTTTATGGATTAGGTAAAACAAAAAATGCTAGTTTATTATGTAGTAGTGGAGCAACTATTGATGAAAGCTATATAGGTACAATAGACGTTAATGAAGCTGCATTTGCAGGAAATGTAAGAAGTATGGCTAATAAATCAAATTACTTATATGCAAACACAACAAAGCAAAATGGCAGCAATATTAGATTTTGGTTATTAAATCCAGCAAGTCATAGAAATAGTTCTGGGAAAGTATTTCAATCATTTGCATTACAAATGGGAGCAGCATTTGAAACTAGAACAGTTGAAACAACAACATATTATAGACCAAGCATAACATTAAAAAAAGGAACAACACTTACTAGTGGAAATGGAACGATTACATCTCCATATGCGGTAAGTTAAGATTAATAAGAATATTATTAATCTTTTTTTCTTTTAATAAATCTCACTACATAAAAAATATTATTTTTAATATAATATATTAGGTGGTTTAAATGGATAAAAAAGCCCAATTTAAAGAATTTGTATCTAAACATCCAGAATTAGTAACTTTCATCAAAAATAAAGAAAATACATGGCAAGACTTTTATGAAATATATGATATATATGGAGAAGATGAAACAGCTTGGAATAAATATTTTGAAAATAATACAACAAATAATTCTTCAATAGGAGAATTAACTAGTCTTTTTAAAAATATAAATATGGATAACGTACAAAAGCATATTACTAATGCTCAAAAAGCAGTAAGCTTAATACAAGAACTGACTAATAAAGGAACAACAAATATAGTAAATAAAACACCAAGACCTATTACTAAATTTTTTGGTGATTAGATGGAACTAAATATAATATATAAAATAAAACAAAATAAAAAGCATTATGACTTCTTAAGAACACATTCTTATTGGTATAAATACTTAAATAGAAATTCAAATAATTATGAAAAATTTATACAAGAATATAAAAAGTATAGTAGGGAAGTAACTACAAATAAAGTAAACGATACTATAAATAATATAGATATGGTAACTAATATAATAAAGGTATTATAATGTATAAAATAATATGTACTAGAAAAAAAGATGGTAATATGTCTTATAAATATTCTAATAATAGAGATTTAGTTACTAATAACAAAAATAAAATATTTAAAAAATTCAAATTAAATAAATGTGTACTTATGCAAGTAACTAATAAAGATAAAATATCATACATAGATAATTTTGATAGTGAAGAAGTAATAAGTGATACCATAATAACTAAAACTAAAAATGTTTTTATATATTTAAACTATGGTGATTGTATACCAATGATTACATATGATAAAAAACAAAATATAATTGGATATACTCATTTAGGATGGCAAAGTACTAATTGTGATTTACATATAAAAACAATAGATTATTTTATAAAAAAACTTAATTCTAATATAAAAGATCTGAAAGTTATATTAGGTCCATCTATAAAAAAAGATTCGTATATACTTAAAAACCCTATACAACTAAATAATTCTAGATGGAATGATTTTTTATATAGATTAAAAGAGGATTATTATAAAATAGATTTAAATGGTTATATAGTTAATGGATTAAAAGATAAAGGTATAAAACATATAAAGAATTCTAAAATAGATACAGTTAAAGATGAAAGATATTTTTCTCAATATAGATGTAAATATATTAATAAAGATGAAATAAATGGTAGATTTATGTACGGAGTATATTTAAAAAGTTAATAAATCCAAGATATTTAATGTTATATTATTTATCTTTTTATTTTTATGTTATAATAAAAAACGGTGTTTTATATGGAAAAAGAATATTTAATTAATAAATATACTTTAAAAGATTTAAATAAAAGCTTATATTTATCATTAGATAATCCATCAGATAGAGAAATTAGTAATATAAAATTTATTAATCCAAATACTGTAGTAACTATTACTTTAGATAATTATTATAAATTAAATAATATATTAAAAGAATTTAAAGAAAATAAAGTTATATTAAAAGTAAAAGATAAGAAAGCTTTTGATGAATATACAAAGATTAATAAAATAGATTATAATAATTTATATATAAAAATAGAATTTTATGATGAGATACCTTATAAAGATTATATTAAATATGAAAAGCTATTAAATGACATGGTAATGGAAGCTCGATCTTTATCGCCATTTGAAAAATACATATACGCTTATAATGTTACTAAATTATTTAAACAATATAAAAAAGATGAGTTTGATACTATTGCATCTAGAGATTTATATAAAGTATTAGAAAATGAATATATAGTATGTAGTGGTTTTGCTAATCTATTTAGTGCTCTATTAAGTAAATTAAATATAGATAATACAGTTATTATAAAAAGAATAGATACATCTTATGATAATATTAAACCGGGTAAAGCAAATTTTAAAAAACAAGTTCCTATAAATTATACATTACATGCTTTAGTATATATTAATTTAGTTGATGAAAAATATAATATTAACGGTTATTATATATCTAGTCCAACTGATGATAATGTATTAGATAAAGATTTTTATAATTTTTTAATACTAACCGATAAAGAATATAGTAATTTATCTGAATATATTGGATTAGATTACTTAGAAATATTCGATGTTAATAATATAGAAGAATATTATAAAAAAACAAATTATCTAATAAAAAAATATGGATTCACAAGATATGGTAATTATATTTTAGAATTATTAAATTTGTTAAAAGAAATAGATCCATTATTTGTTACTAACATCTTAAAAAAATATGAAAAAAATGATAATATGGAACAATCTATAATTAATATGATAGAAGAAATAGGTAACTATATTTTAAAAAAGACAAATAAACCTGTAGATGGATTAACTATCATG
Source organism: Bacilli bacterium (assembly GCA_017411405.1). GTDB lineage: Bacteria > Bacillota_I > Bacilli_A > RF39 > UBA660 > UMGS1124. Next base: position 78,926 of record JAFQQE010000014.1, read on the forward strand.
AAAGCGGTTAAAACAATATATAAAAAATTCTATGGATATAATGAAGAAACTTTAAATAAAGAATTAGAAACAACAATAAAATATAATAAAAAACTACATAAAATTTTCTTTCCCACTAGATATAAGTTATATAAAGATGGTACTAAAGAAATATATTCATATTATAAAAATAAATTTAGTTTTGATGAAAATGAAATGAAGTTATTAAAAAGTTTGAAATGAGGTAGAAAAATGCAAGTATCTAAAGATGAATTAAGGAAAGTAAAGGGTAATGATGAATGGTTTAATAAGTACGGTGAAGGCTATAGAATCTTATACTTTTATGAAGATGGACATTATTATATAGGAGCATATGCAAAACACATAAAAAGTTTTATGATGAATTTTTGTAAACAATATCCCATAATGGATGAAAGTGATATACCAGAATTTGTAAGTATAGATGATCTTTTAGAAAGATATTTAGAGAGTTTAAAAGATATAACATCAGTTGCATTATATAAAACAGATGGAACATGTATACAAATGAAAACTAGAAAAGAATTAAAAAATAGTAAAGGTTAATTTAATACTTTTACTATTTTTTTACTGTTTAAATATATAATTAATAATATATTAAATACTTCTGATAATAATAATCCATATAAACCTATATGTAGTAAACTAAATAAGAATAATGTAATTAATTTTATTATAGTAGTAATTATAGTAACTTTCATTGTATATTTTGCATAATTTAATGCTTGTAAAGTACTAGCGAGAGGACCTTCTAAATATAAAAGTATAAAGAAAGGACATAAAAATCTAATATAATCTATTCCTCTATTAGTATTAAATATAATATTAAGCAAATCTTCTGTGAATATATATACAAAAGTATTGCATATTAAACCAACTATCAAAGACATAGTAATTGATTGTTTTAATCTTCGTTTTATAATATTTTTATTGTTCTTATTTTTTGATATTTCGGGTATTAAAGAAGTATCTAATGCCAATATAAAAAATGAAGGTATAGTAAGAAGTGCTAATACATATGCATTATAAGTTCCATATTCACCTAAAATATAATCACTCGAATAACCAATTAATGATAAAGTAAAAGTTAATATTATAGGTTCAAAAAAATAACCAATATTACCTATTATTCTACTAGATGTAGTAGGTATAGCAATAGATAATACATCTTTTACTACTGTTATATCTGGTTTAAGATCTTTCTTATTTATAGTAAAATTTTTAGGCAAGAACATTAAAAATACAATTATAGAAATTATTTCAGATATTATATTAAATAAAATATACACTGATACTGTTAGAATAGTTCCATATTTTAATAATTTAGGTAAAAATATAACTATTATTAGTAATCTGAATATTTGTTCTATTATGTTTGATATTGTATGAGGTAACATTTTTTGTTTACCAAAAAAGTATCCTCTAATTATACTTGATAATGATATAAAAGGTAATATAAAAGCAATAGAGATAATAGGGTAGTATGCATTACTATTATGTAATAAATTGGTTGAAATATATGGAGCAGTAATAAATACAATAGCTATTAAAATAATATTAATAATTAATGAAGCAGGTATTATAGAAAATAATACTTTTTTACTAGAAGTTTTATTTTCTGCAATTATATTGCTTATGGCTAAAGGAAGGCCTAATTGCGCTAATGTTATAAGTAGCGAATAAGTAGGCATAATTAAACTATGAAGATTAATATCAGCTTCACTTACTGTTCTAGTAAATATTATACGGATTATGAAACCTAGTAATTTTGTTAACAAAGCTCCAATCATCAATATTAATGTTGATCTAAAAAATTTATTTTTCATAATAAAATATATGATTATACTAATAAAATAATTAAAATAAATAAAAATATAAAAAAATTAAACAAATCTATTGCTTTTGTTAAAATTATTTGATACTCTTTATATGTAGGGTAAGTCCCTAAAAGACATGATACGGGAGGAATTTAAAATGTCAAAAACAGATTTAATTGAATTTATTGCTGCTGAAGCAGGATTAACTAAGGCTGATGCTACTAGAGCATTAGATGCAACTTTAGAAGGAATTAAAAAAGGATTAAAAGAAGATGGAAAAGTAACTTTCGTTGGATTTGGTACTTTTGCTGCTAAAACAAGAGCTGCAAGAGATGGAATCAATCCATTAACTAAAGAACCTTTACATATTCCTGAAAAAACAGTTGTTTCTTTCAAAGCTGGAAGTAAATTAAAAGATTCATTAAATTAATAAAATTAGATGACGAATTTGTCATCTTTTTAATTTTACATTTTTTAAAAATTATTATTGCTATAATATAAATTATGTAATATAATAAATATATAATAAGAGGTGGCTAGAATGAATACAATGTTAAATTTCTTAGATAAAATCTATTCTAATAATACTACTTTAAAAATAGTATATATAGTAGGAGCAGCATTATTACTATTATTTATTATAATATTAATAGTAAATGTAAGAGGAAATGATAAGAAAGAAAAAGAAAAGATATTAGATGAACCTAAACTTGATAATGATGAAAAGCCTATTATAGAAGAAGTAAAACAAGATATAATAGAAGAAAAAAAAGAACAAAAAGAAGAAGTTAGTTTAGAAGAGAAAATGTCTGAGACAAAAATAATTCCTTTAGATGAAATAAAAGAACAAGAAGCTAAAGAAGAAATAGTTGAAGAAAAAGAGGAAATAGTAAAAACTGAAGAGACTCTTGAAGAATCAGTTGAAGAAGAAAATAAAGAAGCTACTGAAATTGTTAAAGAAATAGAAGAAAAAGTGATAGAAAATCAACTAGAAACAACTAAAGAAGATGAAAAAAACATTAGTGCAGAATTACCTAATATCGATGAATATGTAGATAGCATAGTAAAAAAGACATACGAAAAAAATGAACAATTTTCTTCTGTATATGTAGATGATAATACTCGTACAATGAAATTAGATACAGTTTTAGACGAATTGAACGTAGATAAAAATGTTAAAGAAGCAATAACAGATTCTGATGAAAAAGAAACAGAACAAGCTAGAGAACCAGAAGAAGTAATTACTGAATCAAAAGAAGAAAAAGTTGTTGATGCAAAAGAAGAAGTAACTGAAGAAAAAACAGATACAGAATCTGAAGTAACTGAAGAAGTAAAAAATGAAGTAAAAGAAGAAAATAATAGTTTAGATAATCTAAAAAAAGCTTTAGAAGAAAAACAAAATGAAGTAAAAGAAAAGCAAGATGATTTAAAAGCTAAATTAGATAGTTTAAAAACTAAAAAAGAAAATACTCAAACAGGCGAATTAAAAGTAGAGGATTTATTAAGCAAACTAAATAAATAGAATTAGCAATAATTCTATTTTTCTATTGACAAAATAAAAAATATTTTATACTATTAATTTGTTTAGTTTTTAAAGATTAGTATTTGGAGGTAAAATGAGTATAACTAAAGAAGAACTATTACTTGAAAACAAAAGACTTGAAAGTACTGTAGATATTATTAGAAATGAAATATCTAGTCTTAGTACAGATTTATATGATAAGGAAACAAAATTAAGAGAATTTCAGCGAATGATGTGGGATAATAAAGCAGAACTAGATCCAGCTGAAATGAAGACGCTTAGAACTTCAAATGATATGGAAGTATTCTTTCTAGAACAAAAGGCTAAAAAGTTTAAAAAAATGTATCAGATACAAAATAAGCCATATTTCGGAAGAATTGACTTTAAATCAAACGAAGGTAATCATGAAGTATATATAGGTATAACTAATGTAGAAAAAGACTTAAATTACTATGTATACGATTGGCGAAGCCCTATATGTTCTATGTTTTATGACTTTGGAGTAGAAGATGCATATTACATGGCACCTGAAGGTAAAATAGAAGGTACAATTACATTAAAAAGACAATATCAGATAAAGGATGCAAAACTTGATAATGTATTTGATACTACTATTAATATAGATGATGATGTATTACAAAGTGTGTTAAAAGAAAATAGTAGTGATCATATGAAAAATATTGTTAACACAATACAAAAAGAGCAAAATGAAGTTATTAGAGATGAGAAAACTAATAACTTAATCGTACAAGGAATTGCTGGAAGTGGTAAAACAAGCGTAGCATTACATCGTATAGCATACCTACTTTATAAAATAGAAAACTTAAATAGCAATAACGTATTAATATTCTCACCTAATAACATATTTGGTGAATATATATCTAATGTATTACCAGAACTAGGAGAAGATAATACTTTAATTACAACATTTCATGAATTTGCATCAAAATATATTAAAGAGTATTGGAGAGTTGAACCATATTCAGAGTTTTTAGCAAGATATTATCAAAATAATTATCAAGATAATGATTTAATAAAATTTAAATTAAGTGATGAAGTAATACCAATAATAGAAAATTACGCAAGTACAATAACAAGACTATGTAAATTTAAAAATGATATTTCGTACAAAGAAGTTATTATAGATAAAAATGAATTAAATGAGCTATTATCAAATAGATTTAGTAAATTTAATCTATTCAATAGATTTGATTATATAGCAGAAAAAATAAATAATAGATATTTTAATGGAAAAAAACAAGATCAAGTAAGAATAAAAGCGTTACTTTTAAAAAATATAAATATAACAACAAATATTAAAGATATATATAAAGATTTCTTTGATAGTCAAGAATTCTTAAATGCATATAATAAACATTTTAATAGAAATGAAAATATAAAGAACTTAAATAAAAAAGTATTAAACTATGAAGATTCAAGTTTATTTATATATTTAAAATTTTTACTTATGGATATACCATATAAAGTATCTACTAAATTAGTAGTAATAGACGAAGCTCAAGATTATACATTAATACAATATAAAATAATAAAAAAACTATTTAGAAACGCTAACTTTACTATATTAGGAGACATTAACCAAACAATTAATCCTTATTATAAATATGATAATTTAAATATATTATCGAATGAATTTGATGGAATATCTAAATATATTGAACTAAGTAAAACATATAGATCTAGTAAAGAAATAATAGAATATAGCAATAAAATATTAGGTTTAAATCATGTATGTGCAGTAAGACGAGAAAATAATACACCAGTAAAAATACATGATAAATTTGATATAGAATTATTACTAAAAGAAATTGATTACTTAAAAAATAAATATAGTAGTCTAGCGATTATTACAAAAAGTATTGAAGAAGCAGAATACTTAAAAAATATTATAAAAGATATAGAAATAGTTGATAATAATACAGAAAATTTTAATAGAAACTTACTTATTATACCTGCTTATGCAGCAAAAGGATTAGAATTTGATTCAGTAATAATATTAAATAACTTTATTAATGAAAAATATTTATATTATGTTGCAATAACTAGAGCACAACATGAACTTATAATTTTTAATTCGACAAAATAAATATATAGTTTTTAATATAATTGTAATGGTGATTATATTGAAAACTTTTTTTATATTTAAACTTAATAAAGAATACTCATCTATAGCTATTAAAACACCATATAATATATATTTATTATTATTTAGTATATATAAACAAAATAAAAAGAACTTATATAAAGCTTATAATTTATTTGATGAAATATGTTTAAGTATTAATAGAGACTTCTTTAATTACTATATTTATAATACATTAAATATATTAGAAGGCTATACAAAATATAGATATATTCATATGTATAATGATTACTTTACAGGAGAAGTAAGTAAAATAACTATAAATAATAGTCATATAAAATTAAAATCCAATAAAGACGAGAACGTATTTATAGAGAAAATTAAAGATATAAAAGATTTATTTATATGTGATTTTGATAATAACTATTATATCTTCACCTCAAAAAAAAGAATGAAAACTAGATAATAAATACTTGTATTAAAATTATTTTTATGATACAATACTATTGCTTTTGATTAAAAGCGTAATCCGCTGAATATATATTCATGATTATAAAAAATAATAGATTTAGAAAGGATGAGACCGATGAATAAATTAATTGAAAAGATTAATAAAGAACAAATAAGAACTGATTTACCAGAATTAAGAGTAGGTTATACAGTTAAAGTTGGAGTAAGAATTACTGAAGGTAAAAAAGAAAGAATCCAATATTTTGAAGGTATTATAACTAACATGACTAATGGTTCAGTATCAAAAACTTTTACAGTTAGAAGAAAAGTTGGTAGCGTTGGAGTAGAAAGAGTATTCCCATTAAATAGTCCAGCAATTGATACTATCACTGTAGTTAAAAAAGGTAAAGTTAGACGTGCTAATTTAACTTTCTTAAGAGGAATGTTAAAAGATTATAAGACTAAAGAAAGAAAATAATTAATTAGTTAAAAAGATTAAAAAGGGACTTCTACAATGATTATTTAAAGACTAATAACCTACATCCATGGGTTATTTTTCTTTTTATATAAGAATAGAAAGGTGATAAAAATGAAAGAAATAATTATAAATGATATATTAAAAGAAGAAGATATAACTGAAATAGTAAAAAGAGTTAAAATAATTTTAATAAATAAAAAAGAAGAAATACTTTTGGGCTATTCTAATAATATGTATCAATTTCCTGGAGGACATGTAGAAGCAAACGAAGAATTAGTTAATACAGTAAATAGAGAAATACAAGAAGAAACAGGAATAGAATTAAATTTAAAATCAATAAAGCCTTTTGCAAAATTAACTGGATACTATAAAGATTATCCAACTATAGGAAACAATAGAAAAAATGAAATATATTATTATGAAGTTAAAACGGATAAAAAACCAAATTTAAACAATACCAATTACACTGAAAGTGAATTAAAAGGTAAGTTTGAATTAAGATATATAAATCTAGATAATTTTGAAGAAGAAATAATAAATAACATGAAAAATTATGAAGATTCTAAAGGTATATCAAGCGAAATGATAAGTATAATAAAAATATATAAAAGCATAAAAAAATAATCTTTTATATATTTTTTTCTTTATAAAAGATTATTTTAATTGTATAATCTAATTATAGAGAGGAAATAATTATGAAAATTAAAGATATAATTGGAAGAGAAATATTAGATTCTAGAGGAAATCCTACAGTAGAGGTTGATGTTATATTAGAAAATGGTATAGTTGGTAGAGCAAGTGTTCCTAGTGGAGCATCAACCGGAATTAGAGAAGCATTAGAAATGAGAGACGGAGATTATAGATATAATGGTAAGGGAGTACTTAAAGCTGTTAATAATGTTAATACTGTTTTAAGAGATAATCTAATTGGTATGGATGTAACTAATCAAAAAGAATTAGATTATAAGATGATTGAATTAGATGGAACAGAAACAAAATCTAATTTAGGAGCTAATGCAATATTAGGAGTTAGTATGGCAGCTCTAAAAGCTAGCGCAATTTTAAATAATAAAGATTTATATGAGTATATTGGAGATGGAATTACCTTACCTAAACCAATGATGAACATATTAAATGGCGGTGCACATGCTGATAATAATTTAGATTTTCAAGAATTTATGATAATACCTAATAGAGATACTATAAAAGAAAGAGTTAGAGTTGGAGCCGAAGTATTTCATTCTTTAAAGAAAGTATTGAATGAAAAAGGATATTTTACTGGAGTAGGCGATGAAGGTGGATTTGCACCTAATTTAGCTTCTAATAAAGAAGGATTTGAACTTATAATTGATGCAATAATAAAAGCAGGATATAAACCAGGAATAGACGTTAATTTAGCGATAGATGTTGCAGCTAGTGAGTTTTATCAAGATGGATATTATAAAGTTGATGGTAAAGAACTAACTACAAATGAATTAATAGATTTTTATGAAGAACTAGTTAATACATATCCAATAATTTCTATAGAAGACCCAGTTGATGAAAATGACTGGGATGGTTTCAAAACAATTACAGAAAGACTAGGAGATAGAATTCAACTAGTAGGAGATGATTTATTTGTTACCAATAAGAAATGTTTAGAAAAAGGAATAAGTATCGGCGCAGGTAATGCAATACTTTTAAAAGTAAATCAAATTGGGACTATCACAGAAACTTTAGAAACAATAGAATTAGCTAAAAGAAACGGATATAAAACTATAATTAGTCATAGAAGTGGAGAAACAGAAGATACAACCATAGCAGATTTAGCAGTAGGATTAGATTTGGGTCAAATAAAAACAGGTTCTATGTCTAGAACTGATAGAGTTTGTAAATACAATCAATTAATTAGAATAGAAGAAAAAATAAATAGATAATTAAAAACACAAGTAATAAAGACTTGTGTTTTTATATTACAATAGCTATTAAATTATTAGAGCCTTTGTTAACTATTTTAGTAGCAGTTGTAGATAATTTATACTTTGTAGTTTCAGGCATCATACTTAATTTTGACTGGATACCTTCTTTAACGATCTCATCTAAACTTCTACCAAATATTTCACTTTTCCATATACTAGCAGGTTCCGATTCATAATCTTTCATAATACAATCTATTAGTTCTTTACTTTGTAATTCAGTACCTATAATTGGTTCAAAGGAACTTTCTACATCTACTTTTAATAAATGTATACTACTAGCAACAGCTTTTAATTTAACTCCATAACGACTACCTTGTTTAATTATTTCAGGAGTTTCTAATTTCATATCTTTAAGTGTTGGATAAACTATTCCATATCCAGTATTTTTTGCCATTTTAATAGCATTTTTAATACTTTCTGTTTCATCTCTATTATTTGAATAATCAGAGAATATTTTTAAAAGTCCTGCTTTAGATAAGTCAACATCTCCCATAATATTTTTTAAAGTTTCTTGATATAAATCATCACTACTATTTAAATTTAAAGTAACTACTCCAGTAGAAGTATTTACATCACTAATATAAGATTCAGATATATATGGACTATCTTTAAAATATTCTATCATATTATCTACATCTTTTATTTTTTCTACACTAGTTACACATTCTTTAATTTTCTCTAAATAATGTTTTTTTATTTCATAGCTGTTATCTAATACATGAATCCATTCAGGAACTTTTATAGAAACATCTGTTACAGGAAATTCATATAAAGCACTTCTTAAAATATTATACATATCAACTTCATTCATGTTTTCAATATTCATAGGTATTACAGGTACATCATAATTATTAGATAATTCGTTTTTAATATTAATTGTAGCATCGCTATTAGGATGTGTACTATTTAAAACAACAATAAAAGGTTTATTTATTTGTTTTAATTCTGTTATTACTTTCTCTTCAGCACTTAAATAATCATTTCTACCTAAAGTACCAATAGAACCATCAGTTGTTACTACAATACCTATTGTAGAGTGATCTTTAATTACTTTTTCTGTACCAATTTCAGCTGCTTCAACAAAAGGAATTTCTTCTTCATACCAAGGTGTTTTTACAAGTCTTGGATTTCCAAGTTCATCTTGAAATCCTGTTGCACCATCAACGACGTATCCTACGCAATCTATAAGTTTTATATTAGTTTCAATCTCATCGATCTTTATATTAGCGCCATTAGAAGGCACAAATTTAGGTTCTGTTGTCATTATTGTCTTGCCAGTAGAACTTTGAGGTATTTCATCTAAACACATTTTTTTCATATTTTCATCTTTAATATTTGGTACAACTAAAGTTTCAATAACCTTCTTTATAAAAGTACTTTTTCCTGTTCTAACTGCACCAACAACACCTAAAAAAATACTACCATTTCCTCTTATAGATATACTTTCTATTATTTCTTTCTTTTCCATCTCTCAACTTACCTTTCAATGAATAATATGTAAAAAAAATAATATTATTCAAAAAAAATGCCATTTATTCATGACATTTTTTATAATTTCTTTTTCTTTCTTTTCTTAATTGTTTTCTTAATTTTATCTCTTCTTTTAATTTAGCTTTTTCTTCAAATTCAATCTCATTACTTAAAGATCTTAAATTATCTTTGATAAATCTATAATGATCTATATTATAATTATTATCTAAATTCAATATAGCATCATATAATTTTAATAATACCTTATTATTTAAACTTAATCCCGTTTCACTAATTTCATTTATTGGATAAATAAATGCAGAATCTAATTTTACAGCACATAATTTTTTATCACTTAATATTTGATATGGTATGTATAAAAAGTTTGGATCAACTTTTCTAAAATTTATTACATGATTAGTTATAGGGCAACTACATATATATTCGGTATCATTATTAAAAAAAGAAAATAATACTACTGATAATCTATTATTCTTGTTATCTTTACAATTTATTCCATTAACCATTGTCTTTTCTTGATATACTAAATCTCCTGCTTTAATCATTTTATACCTCCAAACATAGACTTTTATTATAATATTAATTTATAGTTATTTCAATTTTTTCGACAAATAATATAGTTTATATATTTTATTATAAATGTGGTGATTATATGAAAAAACTTATTAAGCCATTAATAGTATTTATATTTGGTATTTTTATAGGATATTATATATGTAATACAAATTCTATAAAAAATATATTTACTAATACATATAAAGCATTTCAAATAGGAGTATATACAAACTTAGATACAGCAAATACATATTCAAGTATGTATAAAGATTCTATAATAATAAAAGATAATGAACTATATAGAGTATATGCTGCAATATTAAAAAATCAATCTAATATAGAAAATATGTCTAACTACTTAACTTCAAAAAATATAGATTTTTATTTAAAAGAAATAGAAATAACTAATAAAGAAACTCAAAAATTAATAAATGAATATGAAAATCTTATGACAAATAATAATGAAGTAGTATTTTTAGAAATAAATAAAATGATAATAAATAAATATAAGGAGAGTTTATGAAATTAAAAGAATTACCGGAAACTGAATTACCTAGAGAAAGATTATTAAATGTAGGAGAAACTAATTTAACTAACGAAGAATTATTATCTATTATACTTAGAACTGGAACAAAAAATAACTCTGTAAAAGAAGTTAGCATGAATATATTATCTAATATTGATAATATTAACGAACTAAATAATATAGATATATATGAATTAAGTAAAATAAAAGGAGTAGGCTTAGTTAAAGCAATAACTATAAAAGCAAGTATAGAATTAGGTAAAAGAGTAAATAACTTAGAAATAAAGAATTTAATGAAACTAAATAATTCAGATATAGTACATGATACTTTTAAAAGTTTATTTATAGGGCTAAAACAAGAAAGATTACTTGCAATATATTTAGATAATAAAAAACGATTGATAAATTATAAAGTTATTACAATTGGTACTAAAGATGAAACTTTATTTCATCCAAGAGATATTATATATAATGCTATTAAATGTAATGCATCAGGTATAATTATAATACATAACCATCCTTCATTAGATATTAAGCCAAGTAATGCTGATATTAATATGACAAATAAACTAATAGAATCATGTAATATTGTAGGAATACCACTTTTAGATCATCTAATAACAAATACTAAGAACTATTATAGTTTCTTTAAGGAGTGTAATAAATGAAAAAAATAAGTTTATATATAATTATTTGTTTATTAGTAATAATGTTAAGAGATAATATATGTTATTTTTATGGTAATATATTAGGTTTGTTTAAACTAAATAATAATTATTATGATGCAATAATTACTTTAAAAGATGAAGAAATAGAAAATATAAAGAAAGATTATACTGAATTTAGTAATTTTAATAAAAGATTAGATACTATAAATTATAATTATAAAATATCTAAAGTAATATATAAAGAAACTTATAATACAAATAAATATAAAATAGAATATGGAAAAAAAGATGGAATTAGTAATGGGCTTGCTATAATAAACGAACATGGATTAGTAGGTAAAATAACTGATTTAGATAATACTACGAGTGAATTAACTACATTAAAAGATTTAGAAGATATAAGTGTAGTAGTTAATAATAGTTATGGTAAACTTAATTATAGTTATGAAGATGATATTTTTATAATAAATGATATAAGTAATTATGATAAAGTATATATAAATGATAAAGTTTATACTAGTACATATGGAACTATAAAAGAAAAAATTTATATAGGCAAAGTAACTAAAGTAGAAAATGATACTATATCTAAAAAGGTATATGTTAAAAGTGATGTGAATTTTAATAAATTAAATTATTTACTAATAGTAGGAGATTTCAAATGATCATTTTAATAGATAATATAATAAATAATTATTTAAATATAATATCTCTACTTATAATATATTATATATTTAATTTAAATAATAAAAACTTTTATCTATTGCTATTACTAGATATACTATTAAATAAATTACCATTTATTAGTTTACTAGTACTTATATTTCATTATATTAATAAATTAGTATTTAAAAAATTTATAAAAAATAAACTAACTATATCATTATTTTCTATTTTATATATGTTTTTATTTCTTACTATTTTATATTTTATAAATAGATATAATTACAGTTATATATATTATTTAAGAATTAACTTTATTTCTATTTTATATAATATAATTATTTATTTAGCTTTTATATTTTTAAAAAATTATCAAAAATAAAACATAATACATATAATTAAATGGAGGTTTATTATGGAATTTAATGATGATTTTTTTGGTAAAGTAAAAAAGAAAACAAATGTTGATAAAGAAACTTTAGTAGATTTAGCTAAAAGATTAAATGAAAATAATATGAAAGATGAAACTGTTTTAAGAAGTATAATAAGAGATTTATCTAAAATAACAGGAAAAGATGTATCAATGGAAAAAGAAGAAAAAATTATAGAAATAATAAAAAATGATAAAGTGCCTACAAATGTAGATAAGTTTTTTTAAAATTTAAAAAACTCTTACAAAGCCTAATGTTAGAGTTTTTATTATTGTATGTAAAAAATTATAAAGTTAAATATTGCAAATTAAATACAAGAATGTTATTATATATTTACTTCTTTTATTGAAGAACTTCTTAGAGAGGTAGATGATAATGATTGATTATAGTAGTATCTTTTTAGAAACAAAACTTCCAAAACCTTTAAAAAAAGAAGAACTTATTCATAATATAAAACAAGCTCAACAAGGAAGTTTGGAATCAAGAAACATAGTCATAACTCACAATATAAAATTAGTTTTGAACCAAGTAATAAAAAAATTTAATAATACACCATATGAATCTAAAGAGTTAGTATCAATAGGAATAATGGGATTAATAAAAGCAGTAGATAATTTTAACTTAGAAAAAAATGTTAGTTTTTCAGCTTTTGCAATTACTTGTATTAATAACGAAATTTTAATGTATATAAGATATAATAAAAAACATTTGAATGATACTAGTTTTAATTCACCTATTGGAACAGATAAAGATGGTTCAGAATTAATGTTAGAAGATATATTAGAAGATGATAATAATGATTATGAAATAATAGAAAATAAAGAATCTATTATCGAGATCAGAAATCAAGTACAAAGTTTAAAAATTAGAGATAAAAAAATTATTAGTTTATATTATGGCTTTAATAATAAAAGACACACTCAAGAAGAAATTGCCAAATTATTAGGCTTTAGCAGAACTTATATTAGTAGATTAATTGTTAAAATTGAAAAACAAATAAAAGAAAATTTGATTCAAAAAGGATTTGCTGATGATTCTGGTACAAATAATAAATTAAGAAAGGAAAGAAAGATTATGCCAAGAAATTTAAAAACAATATTCGAGTGTCTAAATTGTTCAAAAGAACAATTTGAAACTATTCAAACTAAATTAAGCGAAGAAGAAAATAATTTAATAAAATTAAGATACGGAGAAGATTTAGATAATCCTAAACCATCTCCAAATTGGACAAAGGAAAATAATTCAAAATTTTATTATAGTTTAGTTCCAAAAATGAAAAAAATGTTAGCTAATCCAGATAAAATAATAAAAGATAGAAAACCAAGAAATAAAAAAGCAGAAAAAGAAGTATTGAAAGACAATATCGACTCTGTTAAAGGGACTTCAAAAATCTTAGAAAATGCAACACTAATACCAAATAATGAATCACAAAATATAATTTTAAAAGAAGATAACATTAAAACATTAGAGGCATTAAAATCACCTATATTTAAAAAATTAATGAAATTTTTATCAATCAAAGAAATGATTGTAATAAGTTTAAAATTTGGATATGCAAATGGAAAATATTATACAACTAAAGAAATTGCAAATTTCTTAGAAATGGATGAAACTGAAGTAAGAACAATAATAAAGAAAGTTCTTTTAGATTATAAAGTAAATGTTATTAAATTTATAGATGATGTAATTAAATTAACAACTGAAGAGACAACTGAATTATCAATGAAATATTCCAAATAAAATACTATTAGTTGAAGTTAATACTAATAGTATTTTAGTTATTATAAAAAAATATATTAAACGAAGAATATACTAAATTATTAAAATAATTTTGACAAAATCAACAAAAAATAGTATTATATTTAACATTAAAAAGGAGTTGTTATTATGCTTAATAGGGATTTATTTGTGAGTAAAGACTTACCTATGCCATTAAATCAAGAAGAAATAATTAAACTTATTAAAGAATATAGAAATGGTAATATTGATGCAAGAGAAAAGATAATAAATCATAATATAAGATTAGTTATAAAATTAGTTGAAAAACATTTTAATTGTTATTATTACGATCAACAAGAACTAATCTCTACTGGTATAATAGGTTTAATAAATGCAGTTGATTTTTTTGATGTTGATAAAAATATCGCATTTTCTACATATGCTTCTAAAGCAATTATAAGAGAAATTGTAAAGGAAATAGAAAGAAATAATAAAAGAATAGATGCAAAAAGTATAGAAGATAGTGTATCGTCAGACTTTGACGAAATAAAAATAAAAGATACATTAATAGATAAGAAAGCAAATCTATTAGAAAAAATTGAAACAGACGAAATGCTTAAAGATATTTATAATTATATTTGTAAGTTACCTATTAAAAAAAAGGAAATAATGGAATTATATTTCTTTAATGAAAATATGTACACTCAAAGAGATATAGCAGATATGTATGGTTTGTCTAATTCTTATGTATCATTAATAATCATTACCGAATTAAAAAAAATACGAAATCATTTAAAGGCTAAAAGATTTATAGAACCATCTATTAAAATAGAAGCGAAAACTAAAAGAAAAACAAGTAAAAATCTTGACAATGTATCTAAAAAAATAATATAATTTGAGTATAAATTGATGATTTAGGACAATAGTAATATAATTTTATTAAAGAGAGTCAGTGGTTGGTGTAAACTGATATAAAAGATTACTTATCTACCTAATAGAGTGATTAATCATCACCGGTTAAAAACCGTTATAAAATTGAGTTAAATAAAGGATGGTACCGTGCAAATCGCACTCCTTAGAGTATCATTCTTTTTTTATAAAGAAAAGAGGTATAATGAAAAATAACTTATTAAAATATTTAAAAGTGGTTACATTAAAATATGGAAATAATATAAAGAAAGCAAGGGAGAAAGATTATGATAGATATTAAATTAATAAGAGAAAATAAAGATTTAGTAAAGGAAAATATAAAAAAGAAATTTCAAGAAGAAAAATTAGCATTAGTTGATGAAATATATGAATTAGATAAAAAATATAGAGATGCTAAAATGAATGGTGATAATTTAAGAAATGAAAAAAACAAATTATCAAATTCTATAGGTCAACTAATGAAAGATAAAAAACAAGAAGAAGCTAATGATGTAAAACTTAAAGTAAAAGAAATGCAAGAAGAAATAGAGAAACTTACTATAACAGAAAGTGAATTAGAAAAAGTTATAAAAGAAAAAATGATGATTATACCAAATATAATCGATTCATCTGTTCCAATAGGTAAAGATGATAACGAAAACGTTGAAATTGAAAAATTTGGAGAACCTATAGTTCCGAGTTATGAAATTCCATATCATGCCGATATACTAGAAAGTATTAATGGATTAGATAAAGATGCTAGCGGAAGAACAAGTGGTAACGGCTTTTATTACCTTATGGGAGATGCAGCAAGACTTACTTCTGCTATGTTAAGCTACGCTAGAGACTTTATGATAGAAAAAGGATTTACTTATTGTATTCCTCCATTTATGATTAGAAGTGATGTAGTAAATGGAGTAATGAGTTTTGCTGAAATGGATGCAATGATGTACAAAATCGAAGGAGAAGACTTATATTTAATAGGTACAAGTGAGCACTCTATGATTGGTAAATTTAAAGATCAAATAGTAAAAGAAGATAAATTACCAATATGCATGACTTCATATAGCCCATGTTTCAGAAAAGAAGTAGGTGCCCATGGAATAGAAGAAAGAGGAATTTATAGAGTTCATCAATTCGAAAAACAAGAGATGATTGTACTATGTAAACCAGAAGAAGCAATGGAATGGTATAATAAAATGTGGTCATTCACTGTAGAATTATTTAGAAGCTTAGATATTCCAGTTAGAACATTAGAATGCTGTAGTGGAGATTTAGCAGATTTGAAAGTAAAATCTTGTGATGTAGAAGCATGGAGCCCAAGACAACAAAAATACTTTGAAGTAGGAAGCTGTTCAACTTTAGGTGATGCGCAAGCAAGACGTTTAGGTATACGAACTAAAGGTGAAAACGGAACATATTATGTTCATACATTAAATAATACAGTATTAGCAAGTACTAGAGCACTAATAGCATTCTTAGAAAATAATTATAACGAGGATGGAAGTATAAATATACCAGTTGCTCTAAGACCTTATATGGGAGGAAAAGAAATTATTAAATAAAGGCTTTTAAAAAAGTCTTTTTAAATATTAAAATAATTGCAATTTATTAATTAATAATTTATAATTAAATAAGGATAGAGGGTGTTTAAATGAAAGTGTTAGTAATAACTAAGCCAGTATATGACTATATACTACCATTAGTAGAATTTCCAAGTGATGGTGATATATTTAATATAGAAAATTCTATAAAGACAATATCTTCTATAGGTAGTATAGTAAGTGTTACATTAGCAAAATATAATTTAGAAGTATATTTAACGGGTACAATAGGATATGATGATACAGGAAAGAAAATAAAAGAAATACTATCAAATAACAAAGTCAATGTAGATTATATAGAGAATACAGATGGTAATACGTGTACATCATATAAAATATATAATAGTAAATCAAATAAATTTACATGTATAAACGAAAAATCTTTAAAAGGAGATTTAACTAAATATAAATATGATATAGAACCAGAAGTAATTATTATGGATGATAAAGACTATCAAGCTAATTTAGCTGCAATTAATAATTATCCAAATTCTACACTTATTTATATTGGAGAAAAATATACAAAAGAATCTAGTATATATTGTAATAAATGTAATTATGTTATATCTAATTTATCTTTTGCTAGTGAAGCAACAGGTATAACAAACTTAAAAAAAGAAAAAAACTATGTAGAATTATTTCAAAAATTTATAGATTTATATAATACTAATCTAATAATAAAATTAGATAATTTTGACATATTATATTGCATTAATGATGAAGTAAGATTAATAAAAAATATAAATAAAAATATTACTAATAAAGATTATATATATTATTCGGTATTAGTATATAATTTAATAAATAATAAAAATATAGAAGATTCTATTAAATTAACTAATAAAATTATGTTAAATAGTAATAATGATATCAATTTATTAAATGATATACCTGAATATAATGTAGTTAATGAAATAATAAAAAATTATAATAATACTCTAATTAATAATGCTATAGATTCTAATACAAAATTAACTGATAATAAAAATAGTATAGAAGAAAAAACAATTACGGAAACTAACTTAGTAAAAAATGCAGTAGAAACTTTAGAAACACCAAATTTAAATGAAAATAACGGGGTTAATAATGTCGAAAGATTATAATAACCCTTTTTTAAGTATTTTACCTACAATAGATGTACATGGTTATAATAGAGATATGATAAAATATGTTTTAGATACTTTTATAAATGATAATATAAAAATGAGCAATAAAAAGATAGTTATTGTACATGGAAAAGGGGAAGGAATATTAAAAAATGAAATTCATTCTTTACTAAAAAGAGATAAAAGAGTAAATAGGTTTTACTTAGATGGCTTTAATATTGGGCAGACTATAATTGAATTAAAATAAAACTTATGTTAAAATATAATAACTTTTAAAAAAAAGGAGTTGATATTAATGTTTATAGATGAAATAAATATTAAAATTGAAGCTGGACGTGGTGGAGATGGTTGTACATCTTTTAGACGTGAAAAATATATAGAAATGGGCGGCCCTAATGGTGGAAATGGTGGCCACGGATCAAATATAATTTTCAAAACGGATAGTGGATTAAGAACTTTAATCGATCTTAAAATGATGAAACACGTTAAAGGTGATAAAGGAGAAAATGGTAAAGGTAGCGATAGAAATGGTGCAAATGCAGAAGACATTATCATTAAAGTTCCTCTAGGGACCACAATTACTGATAATGAAACAGGATTAATTATCGCAGATTTAACAAGAACAGATGAAGAAGTAATCGTATGTCATGGAGGTAGAGGAGGAAGAGGAAATAGAGCTTTCGCAACTCACGAAACACCTGCACCTCGTATGAGTGAATTAGGAGAACCCGGAGAAGAAAAGTTTATAAAATGTGAACTTAAAATGCTTGCTGATGTTGGACTTGTTGGAATGCCTAGTGTTGGGAAAAGCACAATTCTTAGCATGATTTCATCATGTAAACCAAAAATTGGAGCATATCACTTTACAACTCTAAGTCCAAATTTAGGTGTAGTAAAACTAGATAATGACAAAAGTTTTGTTATTGCGGATTTACCAGGATTAATAGAAGGAGCAAGTAGTGGAATTGGATTAGGAGACAAATTTCTAAGACACGCTATGCGTACTAAAGTAATCGCTCACGTAATAGATATGGGGTCATTTGAAGGCAGAGATCCAATTGTTGATTATGAAAATATTTATAATGAACTTAAAAATTATGATGAAAGATTAATTAATAAGCCTAGTATCGTAATTGCAAATAAAATGGATTTAGAAAGTGCTAAAGAAAATCTAGAAAGATTTAAACAAAAATATCCTGAACTAGAAATATATGAAATAAGTGCAATAACTAATACAGGCTTTGATACTCTTATTTTAAGACTTGCTTCAATAGTCGAAAATACTGACGAAACTGAACTATATAAAGAAGAAGAGTATGCTAACCATGTATTATATAAATTTAATGATTCAAAACCATACACAATAACTCGTGAAAACGATCTATGGGTTATAAAAGGAAAAGAAATAGAAACTTTATTTGAAATGACTAGATTTACAGAAGACGAATCTGTAGAAAGATTTGCTCGTAAATTAAAAGGTATGGGTATAGATGAAACTTTAGAATCCATGGGAGCAAAACGTGGAGACGAAGTAAAAATCAAAGATTATATATTTGAATTTAAAGACTAAAAAACAAGAGAAAACTCTTGTTTTTAATATATTTTCCTAGTAGGATTCAATTGTTTTTTTAATACCTTTTTATTTATATTATTATTTTTAAATTTTTCTTTAATACTATTTTGAATTTGTTTTAATTCATTAAGATAAGAAGTTTTTTTATTATTGCTTTTTATTTCACTAATATAAATACCACTTTCTTTTATAATTAAATTAATTATTAAAAAAACATAATTTAAATCATATAAATAATTTGATTCAGTAATATATTCTTTTGTTTTAAATCTAAAAATATAATCTCTAAAATGCAATTCTTTACTACTATCTATATATAAATAATTAATATTGTTAGTAATTAATTTTTTTATTATAAACTCTAAATCTTTATCATTATTACATAAAACATTTATAACTATCATAAAACTCACTCCTATAAATATATTTTAACAAAAAATAGCAAAAAAAAGAAGTGAAATACACTTCTTAAACGCAATCTACAAAAGTATCACTTAAACATTTAATTGCACAAACACAAGACAAATCCATTGTAAAGAAACTATTAGTTGAAATATAAGGCATAGTATTGCAACAACTTTCTTGTGGATTAGGTGCAAGTACTCTAAATGTAGCGCAACATCCATCTAGTTTTTCTACTCTAAATACATTAGAACAATCAGGACAACAAGCACTTACTTGTGGATTAGAACATACATTATTGTTATCCTTTTCTATAGGCATACTCCAAGGTGTTCCGTTCCCACAACATGTATATAACATAACAGGTCTAGTATTACATACTAAGCAGTTAGGACCCCCTCCAAGCATAGGTCTATCACAAGAATCTAAACAACTTTCTGGGCTTGCATTTTGTTGTAAAACAAGTATTACTTTCAATATATCACTTATGCAGCTTGAACAATTTGAATTTTTTTCATTACACATGTATAATTCACCCTTTCATTTATACTCAATATATTTTATGTAACTTTTATAAATTAGTGATTTTATTTTTATATAAAATATAGTATAATTAATATAGACGAGGTGATAAAAATGTTTTGGCAATATATATTAATAGCATTTGTTCTTATAATAATATCTTTGGTGATTGTTAAATTAAATAAGAAAAATTTTAATATGGAAATTAATAAGCTTGTAACATATTTAGGTGGTAAAGATAATATATTGGATACTGAAGTAAATATGTCAAGACTAAAAGTTACACTAAAGGATGTAAGTGTAGTTGATAAAAATGCTATTGAAAAATTGGGAGCTCAAGGAATAGTAGAAATAGATAATCAATTAAAGATTATATTTGGTCCTGACGCAGTTAAGTTAAAAAAATATATTAGTGATATGAAGAAAAAATAAAAAGAAAAATTTGATTATTTTTCTTTTTTAGTTACCTTTTTTACAGTATCTACTATTTTATCAGATTCAAATGCTCTTAATACTTCTAAAGGTATTGCAAATATAATAGTATTAGATTGATCACTTGAAACATCATTTAAAGTAGATAAAGTTCTTAAATGTAATGCGCCTGGTGTTGATGACATAATTTCTGCTGCTTCTCGTAAATTTTTAGCTGCTTCAACTTCACCAACAGACTTAGTAATTACTGCTTTCTTTTCTCTTTCAGCTTCGGCATTTTTGGCAATAACTCTTTCCATTTCTTGAGGAAGTTTAATATCTTTTAACTCTACATTTTCTACTTTTATTCCCCAAGGATCAGTTGCTTCATCAATTATTTTACAAATTTCTAAAGATATTTTATCTCTTTCTGATAAAAGTTCATCCAAAGAAACAGAACCAACAGCATTTCTCATTGTAGTTTGAGCAAGTTGACTTACAGCATAATGATAATTTTCAACTGCTATAACTGCTTTACTGGCATCAAAAATTTTAAAGTATATTACAGCATTAATCCTAATTGATACATTGTCTTTTGTAATAGCATCTTGTTCAGGAACATCAGTAACTTTAGTTCTAATATCAATTTTTTTATAAGATTGAAATATTGGAAAAACTAAGTTCCAACCAGGTTCTAATATTCTTTTAAATTTACCAAATTCAAATAATATACCTCTTTCATATTCATCAATTTGTTTAATTGATGATAATATTATAACAATACCAATAATAATTAAAAAAACAAGTATTCCCATCATAAAACTCCTTTCATTATAATAATATAATATTAAATTTTTTTAATCAATAAAAATTGACAATTTTTTAATTTTAAATTAATATTAATATAGGTGATAATATGAAGAATATAAAACTAACTAAAAACGAATTAAAAACAAAAAATATAGTACTATTTATAACATCTATATTAACTATATTATTAGGAGTATC
Source organism: Bacilli bacterium (assembly GCA_017411405.1). Taxonomy (GTDB): domain Bacteria; phylum Bacillota_I; class Bacilli_A; order RF39; family UBA660; genus UMGS1124. The sequence continues at coordinate 100,861 of JAFQQE010000014.1, forward strand.
ATTTTTCTTTAATGATTATATAACTTTCTTTGATGGATGTGAAATATTTTATATAGTAATGCTTTTATATTTTGGACTAGAATTTACTAATTATTTATTAACTAGAGCTTTAACAGGTATGAATTCTTTATATATAGCACTAGCTAATATAATTGCTTGCTTTAGTGGGATAAAATATATGAATGAACAATCTAATATGGTTATATCAATAACACTAATCGGTTGGATGATAATTATGGTTATTATTAAATTAATTAGAATAGAAGATTTAAGAAATAAAAATAATTATTCTATATTTATAAATATATTTTCTCTATCTTTATTTATATTACTAGGTTTTTTAACCATAACTAATATATATATGGAAATTACAAATATTTGTTTAATGTTAGGATTCTTCTTTACAGTAAACGGTATACTAAATATGATAGAAACATTCGGAAACATAAAATTTTGCAAATAATATTTGCTTTTTTTTATCTAGTATGATATTATCATACTTGTAAATCAGTGATAAAAGACATGATTAGTATAATTATTTTTATAGAGAGTTCATGGTAGGTGTAAATGAATAAAATACTATATTAATTACTACTTTTTAGAGGATTTAATAAATCCCGGTTAATAGCCGTTATTTAAATTAAGTATAATAGGATGGTACCGTGCATAAGCACTCCTTGGAGTATCATCTTTTTTATTTTAGGAAGTGATAAATTGAAAACAGAAATAACAGAAGAAGATGTTTTTGTAGCAGAAAAAAATGTAAAAAGATTAAAAAGACAATTATTTGAATTTAAATGCGACGAACAACTAAAAAATATAGATAGAAGTATAGAGATAAAACGAACGCGTTCAGAGATAATTAGAAATTTATCTATAATAAGTAAATTTAAATTACAAAAAGAAAAGAGAGGAAAAATAAAATGATAAATATTAAAGAAAATGAAAAATTAAATATACTTAACCACAGTTGTGCTCACTTAATGGCACAAGCTGTAAAACATCTATATCCAAACGCAAAGTTTTGGGTAGGACCAGTTATAGAAGAAGGATTCTATTATGATATTGATTTAGGTGATGACGTAATTAAAGAAGAAGATTTACCTAAAATTGAAAAAGAAATGAAAAAAATAAGTAAAGATGGTAAAAGAATTTATAGAGAAGAAATAACAAAAGAGGAAGCGCTAGAAAAATTCAAAGATGATCCTTATAAAATAGATTTGATTGAAAGAATGGATGAAGAAAGTACTGTCATTAGTTGCTATACACAAGGAGACTTTACTGACTTATGTCGTGGGCCACATGTAGAAACAGTAAAAGAACTAAAACATTTTAAACTAATTAAATTTAGCGGAGCTTACTGGAAAGGCGACGCTAAAAACAAAATGCTTCAAAGAATTTATGGAGTTTGCTTTGAAAGAGAAGAAGAATTAAATGAACACTTAGAATTTTTAGAAGAAGCTAAACAAAGAGATCATAGAAAGATAGGAAAAGAACAAGAAATTTTTATGAATCATGAGTTAGTAGGAGCAGGAATGCCTTTGTGGCTACCTAATGGCGCAATAATTAGAAAACAACTAGAAAACTATATATATGAAAAAGAAAGAAAACTTGGATATGACCACGTTTATACTCCATGCGTTGGGACAGTTGATTTATATAAGACTTCTGGACATTGGGATCATTATAAGGAAAATATGTTTCCAGTAATGCAAGTTGATGAAGAAGAATTTGTACTTCGTCCTATGAACTGTCCACATCATATGTTAGTTTATAAAAACAAATTACATTCTTATCGTGATTTACCAATTCGTATTGGAGAATTTGCAACAGATTTTAGATATGAAGCTAGCGGAGCTGTAAAAGGTTTAGAAAGAGTAAGATGTATGTGTCAAAATGATGCCCACCTTTTCGTAACACCAGAACAAATTGGAGAAGAATTTAAAAAAGTAGTAAGTCTAATTTTAGATGTATATAAAGATTTTGGTTTAAATAATTATAAATTTAGATTATCTTTAAGAGATCCTTTAGACAAAGAAAAATACTTTGATGATGATAATATGTGGAATGAAGCTGAAGAAAAATTAAGAAGTGTTTTAAATGAATTAGGTGTTGAATATTTCGAAGCTATAGGGGAGGCTGCATTCTATGGACCTAAACTAGATGTAGAAGTAAAACCAGCAGTAGGTCCTGAAGTAACATTATCTACTTGTCAATTAGACTTTTTATTACCAAGAAGATTTGAATTATCATATATTGATTCTAACGGAGAAAAACAAATTCCAGTAGTATTACATAGAGCAATATTTGGAACATTTGATAGATTTACAGCATTCATTATTGAAGAAACAAAAGGCGTATTCCCACTATGGCTATCTCCAGTTCAAGTTAATGTTATACCAGTTAATTTAGAATATCACTTAGAATACTCAAGAAAAATAGTTGAAGAACTAAAAAATAATGGTATAAGAGTAGAACTAGATGATAGAAATGAAAAATTAGGATATAAAATGAGAGAAAGTCAAACTAAAAAAATACCAATAACTTTAATATTAGGAGATCAAGAAAAAGAAAATAATACAATTAGTTATAGATTACATGGAGAAAAAGAAACAACTACTCTTAATACAGAAGAATTTATAGAAAATATAAAAAAACAAATAAGTGAGAAAAAATAATGATAAATAAATATTCAATTAACTTATGTATTAAATATATATTTGAAAATGTATATAATATAAAAACTAAAGAAGACTATATAAAATTATGTGAGTATATAACTAATGAAAATAGTGATATTAATAATATTAATGAAGCGGTAGAAAAAGTTCATCGTGATATACTACTATCAAAAACTGAAATTTCTATAGATGAACATATGCTTCTAAGTGAAGAAATCTTAAATAACTTAAAAGAATTTGCAAGTACACATTATAAAGATAATAGAGTTTTAAGATTAAAATTACCACTAATAGAATTAGAATTTAATTCTATGTGTAATACTTTTAGAAGTTATAATATAAAACATCATAAAAAGAGCAAATAATATTGTTCTTTTTTGTTTAGAAAATAATATTTGGAACCATAATAATATTGGTGATATACATGGATATATTAAAAGCAATTTTTAGAACAACATTTTTTTATTTTTTTGTAGTAATAGCATATAGAATTATGGGTAAAAGAGAAATAAGCCAATTGCAGGTAACAGATTTAATAGTATCTATACTTATGGCAGAATTAATTGCAATAAGCATAGAAAACATTAAAGAACCAATAACTCTAGCTATATTTCCAATAATAATATTAGTGATATTAGAAGTAGTATTATCTAAACTATCTTTAAAAAGTCGAAAATTAAATAAAGTATTAACTGGGAAACCCAGTCTAATAATTTTTAATGGCAAATTAAATTTTAAAGAATTAGTAAAACAAAGATATTCAATCGATGATCTATTGTTAGAATTAAGACAAAAAAGTATAAAAAATATTAGTGATGTAGAATATGCTTTTTTAGAATCAAATGGTAAACTAAGTATATTTAAATACAATATATTAAAAACAAAAAGTGATTATCCTATGCCTTTAATATTAGAAGGGGTAATACAACAAGATACTTTAGAAAATCTTAATAAAAATATTGAATGGCTAAATAATAAATTAAATAAAAAAGGATTAGAGTATAAAGATATATTTTATTGTTTTTATAAAAATAATAAAATATATATTATAGAGAAAAGTTTATAAAGTTACTATTTTGTATTGAAAAATATTAAAAAAAATTATATTATTAAAATACAAGGTGGTAAAATATGAATAAAAGAGTTAGTGGTATAGTAGGTGTGATATTATCAGTAATAATACTGATGTATTTTGAGAATTTTTCAATAGAAGTATTAAAATTACTAGGTTTAAACATATATAATTTAAATAGTACATTACAATTAATTATAAATATTATAATAAGATTATTAATGTGTTTTATGATATATGTGATATATAAAAAAGACTTTAAAAGTAAATGCTTAAGTAATAATATATTAAAATCTTTATTAGTATTTGTAGTTAGTTTAATTAGTTTAGTAATAGGTATGTACTTATTTGATTACGTAGTAAATTTTATTGGCGATATATTTGATATTACTGTACTAGATAGAGATTTTTATAATATCTTTAATAAAACATTAAATATGGATCTTATTGTAAGAATAATGAATGATTACCTTATAAAACCGTTCTTATATGTTACTACAATATTATTAGGTATAGAAAAATTAACTAAGAGAAACGATACATTTATTATGTTTAGTGGGCTTTTAGCAAGCATAGTTTATGCTGTTAGTTTAGAAGGTACATTAGGATACGTAATCATTAATTCCTTAAGTATGTTTATGTTATTTTGTATACTAGCATTTATATTTAAAAAACAAAATAGTGTATGGTTTATTATATTATTATATAGTTTCTATTTAATAAGTAGTGTACTCATTATTAATAATTTGGGGTGGTAAAATGAATAAAGAAAAATTATATAATTTATTAAAAATATTATTTTCTTTACTATGTTTTTTTAATATAGGTAGTATATTAAAATTAGTATTAAAATTATTCAATATTGATTTAACAACTATAAGTACTAAAGGATTAGTAATATATCAATTAGTGTTATCATTAATTATGTTTAGTATACTATTATTAATTTATTTTAAAGATATAAAAAAAGATTTTAAAAAATTGAAGGGTAATATAAAATCAAGTATATGGTATATAATTAAAACATTTATTATATTTATGATAGTAAAATATATAGTAAGTTTTATAAGTGTACTTATAATGACATTACTTGGATTTGATACAACATCATTTACTAGTGTTAATCAAAATCTGATACAAGATTACATAAAAGTAGCTCCAATATTAATGGTATTTACAACATCTTTTTTAGGTCCATTCTATGAAGAAATACTATTTAGATTAGGTTTTAAAAAAGTATTAGGTAAAGGTATATGGTTTGTAATTATAAGTGGATTTATATTTGGTGTTATGCATGTATTTCCTCTAGAAGAAGGTATACCTTTAGCATTAGGAATTGTACAATCTATATCATATGTAACAATGGGTATATTCTTAGCACACATATATAATAAAACAGATAATATATTTTTAAGTATAGGAGTACATTTCTTAAATAACTTTTTAAGTGTACTTACTATGATTAATATGATTTAAGTATCTAATCTAGATACTTTTTTTAATTTATAAAATATGATAAAATAATATAGAAATATTTAAGGAGAAATGAAATGAAAACAATTAAATTTGATGAGTATAAAATTTTAGATACATCTGAGGGTATGAAATTAGAAAATTGGAATGGTGTTAAACTATTAAGACCTGATCCAGAAATAATATGGAAAGACAAAGATAAGGATTTATGGAGTAATATTGATGCTAAATATGTAAGAAGTAACAAGGGTGGGGGAGAATGGAACATATTTAATAAAAATATACCTAATAGTTGGCAAATACATTATGATGGTCTAACATTTAATTTAAAATTAATGGGATTCAAGCATACTGGTTTATTTCCTGAACAAGCGTATAATTGGACTATGTTAAAAGAAAAAATAAAAAATAAAACAGATGTAAAAGTATTGAATCTTTTCGCATATACTGGTGCTGCAAGTGTTGCTTGTCTTTCTGCCGGAGCTAGTGTAGTACATGTGGATTCATCACGAGGCATGGTAGATTGGGCTAAAGAAAACGTAAAATCAAGTGGCCTTGAAGATAAACCAATAAGATATATAGTAGATGATGTGGTGAAATTTGTAGAAAGAGAAATAAGAAGAGGCAATAAATATGATATTATTTTAATGGATCCACCTTCATATGGAAGAGGAAGTAATAAAGAAGTATGGAATATAGAAGAAGACTTATGGAACTTAGTTGAAAAATGTACTGAAATTTTATCAGATGATCCAATATTATTTTTAATTAATTCATACACAACTGGATTATCAATGACAGTTTTAGAAAATATATTAGAACTTACAGTAAATAAAAAATATAAAGGATATATTTCTTCTGATGAATTAGGAATTAAAGAAGAATCAAAAAATATAATATTACCTTGTGGTATATATGCAAGATGGGAAAAAGAAAAATACGATTAATTAAATATTGTATTGGTTGTAATTAAAGAATTTTTTTAGTATAATTAATATTAGAAGGAGTGATTAATAATGCTAGGAGATATATTATTAGTACTTGTTGGATTAATTATTGGTGCAATAATTGGATTTTTAATAGCTAAAACATATATGAAGAAATACTTTAAAAAGAATCCACCAATTAATGAAAAAATGATAGAAACTCTTATGAGTGGAATGGGAAGAAAACCAAGTCAAAAACAAGTAAAACAACTTATGCAACAAATGAATAAAATGATGTAATATGAAATTAGATGTTAATTATTTAAATAGATTTAGTAAAATAGAAATTGATAATGATGTTTTGTTAGATAAAAACATTTATAAAAATACCGAAATTAGAGATTTAAAAAATGTACATGTAAATGGTAGCGCAAATATAGATTTTGAAGACAATATAATATTGAATTTAAATATAAAAGGTACAATGATATTACCATGTGCTATAAGTTTACAGGATGTAGAATACAATTTTGATACTGAAATCGAAGAAAATATCGGTAATTTCGAAGAAATTTATAAAAATAACAAAAATTCACTTGAAATATCTGAGATTTTATGGAATAATATTGTATTGGAAATTCCCATTCGTGTTGTGGCTAACTCAGTTCAACCTTCCAACACATCTGGGGATGGATGGGAATTAATTAGCGAATAAGTAAGGAAGGAGTGATATTATGGCAGTTCCATTTAGAAGAACTAGTAAAACTAAAAAAAGAATGCGTCGTACTCACTTAAAAAAAGAAGTTCCAGGTATGACAACTTGTACTAAATGTGGTGCAGCAATAAGACCACATAGAGCTTGTACAGAATGTGGAAATTATAAAGGAAAAGAAGTTATTGAAGTTTCTAAAAAAGAAGCTGAATAATTAAAAAATACTTGAAAGAACATAATTAATTTGTTATAATTAATTTGTTCTTATAAACGGCGAGATAGCTCAGTTGGCTAGAGCATGCGGTTCATACCCGCAGTGTCGGGGGTTCGAATCCCTCTCTCGCTACCATAAGGAAAACTGCTTGAACTTTTCGAGCTTTAATAAATAACTAATTCAGAAATGGATTAGTTTTTTGTATTTAAGAAACTATCCTAGAAAGAAAGGATGATATCATGGTAAAGATTATTAAAGAAGAATTGCCTATTGAAGAATCGTTAAAAAGGAAGTTAGAACTAATATGTGAGTTTTCTAAAACAACACCTACTATTATAAATTGTAATAGAAAAATAGATAAAACTAACTGGACAGATGTAAGAATTCTAAAAATTCTATCTAATGAAATTTATAAAGGAGATTATGTATCTGGTAAAACTCTAAATAAACTTATTTATTATGAAAATGTTGTTGAACCTATCGTATCAAAAGAACTATGGGAAAATTGCCAAACACAAAAGAAGAAAAATCAAAAGAACTATATGACAACACAAACTTATATCTTCTTACAAAAATTAAGATGTCCAAAATGTGGAAGAATACTTGGTGGTGGTGCTACTCATAAAATTAAGGCAGATAAATGGTATTTCTATTATAGGTGCGAAGATTGTAAAAATAACATTAAAGAAGAAACAATAGAAAATTCAGTTAAAAAACTTTTATCAGATATATTGGAATACGATAATGTCGTTAATGAATTCTTTTTACCAGTATTAAAATCTAAAATAAGTAGTTTAAAAAATACGATTGACTATTGGAAAGATAAATTTGATAAGTTAATATCATTCTTATATAGTAAACTTCATAATTGGTATGATAAAGATGATAAATACATTGATGTTGTTAATGATATGTATGAAGATAATGTTTTAGATGATGATGATATTAAAGATTTAAAATTAAGTAAAGAAAAAGATGATTCTGAAATGGAATTATAGACATTTTCCTAAAATAATGGTATTATATTAGCCACTAACAAGGGGGATTTTATGAAATATTCTAATAAACTTCTAATTATCCTGACAAAAGAGTGTAATAGAAATTGTGCTTTTTGCATAGATAGACCTAATCGCAAATACTATAAAGATTATAAACCTTTTATAGATTTAGAAACTATAAAAAATATATTAAAATTTGCAAAGGAAAATAATATCAAAACTATTGCTCTTAATGGTGGAGAACCAACTCTACATCCTCAAGTAGTTGAAATTGCTAAAATGGTTAAAAAGGCAGGTTTCTTTACAAAGATATTTACAAATTATGATTTTCCAGAAGTAGTAAAAAAACTAGATGGTATTATAGATATAATTAGAATATCATATTATGGACCTATGCAATTACCAAATCAAAAAGACTTTAAATCAAAAATAACTTTAAAAATAATGTTAACAAAAGAAACATTTCCAACACTTCAAAGTCTAATAGATTTTGTTAATGAGCATAGAAATGATTTTTATGATATAAAGATTCATACACTTATGCAAAATAATGATTATAGTATAAATGCACAAGTTGATTATCTAGATTCTTTAAGTGAACAATATCCTTTAAAAAGGAATGAAAAAGGAGATTATTATCACGATTTTATGGGATTTCAAATTGAAAGAGAAGATTTACCTAATATAGATTATGATATTGAGCAAAGACTATATAAAGCCCATATGGATGGAACTATATCACATTATTTTGAAGAAGATCATTATGAAATTGGAGGACTAGACCAAGATTCACCATATACAAAAATTTTAAGAGCACATCGTAATGCTCAATATAGAGAAAATGTAAAACAAGCGTATGAAAATTGTTGCTTGGATTTTGATAATTTTGATAAATATTTACCACAAAAAAATCAAGAAGAAAAAGGTTATAGTCTAGTCAAGAAGAAAAAGAATTAAACAAAGTAGCACTAAATCATTGCTACTTTATTATTTTATATAATATAAAAGATTTAAAATTATATAAAGAAAAAGATGATTATGTTTTAATAATCTTTCTTTTGTTTTGTGATTAAATTAGTTATTTTACTTAAAACTCCCGCTAATTCTTTCGATTGTTTATCTTTATCATTTTCTGTTTGAACGTATTCTAGTTGCATATCAATAATAGCTTTTAAATATTCATAATATTCTTTGCTTTGTTCTTCTGACAATTCATGTATTCCGACACTTAAAATTCCATATAAGTTTTTTAATAAATTTTTAATTCGTGGGTCAAAATAATCTTTTACAGCATCTATTTTAGTATCCATGTGGTCATCTTTTAATTCTGTTTTCCCTAAATATTGATTTATCATTTTTTCAAATATTCTTCTTAAATATGCATAAGCGCCTACATGAAAATGATCAGCATTAGATAAATCTGCCTTTTTATAATCTTCATAAGCATCTAATTTTTCTAAAACTTTTTTATATTTGTCAAAATCAAATCCTTTAACCGTTAGCATTGATGGATTTTGTCCAATTTTTCTAACAATAAAATTTCCATCTTTTAATTCAATTGATATCATCATCATATATTTATGACTGCCATTACGAGTACAATTGAAAAAATAATTCATATACCAAATTTTATTATTAACTAATAATTCTTTATCATAAGGTGGAACTAAACCAAGTATAATTCCATCACTAATACTTATTCTTCCAGGATTTTGTCCATCTTTATCAGCAACAATCATATAATAATCCGTATCTTTAAAATATTTTGTAAATTCAAATAATTCTGTTTTGTAACTAAACGGAAATTCTTTTTTGCATAAATGACAATAACTAACTAACTTATCTTGTCCATAACCGACATAATAAATAAATCTTAGAAATTCTTTTTTATCATATTCATATTTTCCATCGTTTAATACAAAAATTTTAAAAACTTCTTTAGTATATAATGAAGTTTCGTTAAACAAATAATTTATACCATTCATATTTATGTCCTCCTAAATATTCCTTTTTTCAGGTTATATATAATTTATTATATCATTTTTTTGAATAAATTTCTTTAAATCTATTTAATAATATAGAAATTTATGATACTATGTTTATAGAGATTAGTTATTTATTAACTGATTACTTAGGTTTCGGATATACTATATCCTCGTACCATATGAAAAACAAACTTGAATGCATATTCAAGTTTTTTATTTTCTTTTGTATTAAAATATCATATAATAATTAAAAGGAGAAAATATATGAATAAAATATTAAATAAAATATCACAAGGAATGTATATACTAACGACTAAAAATGGCGGATGTTGTGTAGATTCGGTTAGTCAAATAAGTAGTGGTGATAACCCACTAATTGCAGTAGCTGTTATGAAAGGAAATTACACCAATAAATTAATGAAAGAAAATAATACATTTGCTTTATCAATAATAGGTACTAATACAGATACCTCTGTAATTAAAACTTATGGAATGAATTCTTCTAAAGACTATAACAAATTTGAAAACTCAGATACCATAGTTATTGATAATTTGCATATTATAAAAAATTCTCTAGGTTATATTATATGTGATAAAGTAAATGCTATCGAAAATGAAACACATACACTATTTATTGGTAAAGTTATAAAAAGTGAACTATATAAAGATGATGAACCAATGACATATCAATACTATCAAAATCATAAAGAAGATTTAATAAATATTGAACTATCTAATGGAGAAAAAGCTTGGATTTGTACAATTTGCGGATATATTTACTACGGAGATAATTTACCAGATGATTACAAGTGTCCAATATGTAAAGTCGATAAAAATTTATTTAAATTAAAATAATGATTATTCAAAATCATTATCATCATATAAATTAAGAGTTATTCTCTTATTTTTTATTTCAATTAAACCTTCTTCTTTTAAATTCTTAAGTTCTCTATGCATACTAGTTCTATCTACAGATAAATAATCAGCTAAATCAGTAAAAGTATAGGGTAAATATAATATATTTGATTTATTTTTTTTGGACATTATTTTAAAATAAGACAATAGTTTATTTCTAGTTGTTTTATTAGATAGTATTTCTATTCTTACATTATTTGCATTAATTTTATTTGACATAATATTTAACAGATTCTTAATAAATTGCATATAAGATTGTTCTACAAAATTAGCTTTTATAATTTCATCAAAATATATAATTATTATTTTAGAATCCTCCTTAGTTACAATACTATATTCACTACTAGAAATACTAGACATAGTAGTACCAAATATAGAATTATCATATAGATCATCTATAATTACTTTATTACCATTATAATCATTCTTTATTATTTGTAAATAACCACTTACTAAGACACCTATAATATTTTCTTGCTTTACACTCGATAATATTGTTTTATTTTTTTGAAAATTAAATGTATTTGCCTCTAAATTACGTAATATTTTTTCTTTTTCATCATCACTTATATTATAAAATAGATCATTCATATTTACACCTTCTATATAAATTTTATCATTTTTTAAATAATGTTGCAATTGCAACATGTTAATATTTTTATTTATTGTACAATGTTAATGTAGGAAGGATAGAAGTGAAATGAAGGTTATAAAAAGAGATGGACATATGGTAGATTTTTGTCCTGAAAAAATAGAAATAGCAATTAAAAAAGCAAATAATGAGGTAGAAGAAGAAGAACAAGCTTCATCTACTCAAATAAAGAATATAGTAAAATATATAGAAAAATTAGGTAAAAAAAGAATACTTGTAGAAGATATACAAGATATTATTGAAATGAAATTAATGACTATAGGTAAGTACGAACTTGCAAAAAAATATATTACATATAGATACACTAGAGAATTAGTAAGACGTAGTAATACTACAGACTTAGCTATAAAAGAATTAATAGATGGAGAAAACGAATATTGGAATACAGAAAATTCTAATAAAAATGCTAAAGTAGTTACAACACAAAGAGATTATTTAGCAGGAATAACATCAACTGATATAACTAGAAGGTTTTTACTGCCTGAAGATATTGTAAATGCACATGACGAAGGTGTTATTCACTTTCATGATGCAGATTATTTTGCACAAAATGCATTACATAATTGTGATTTAATTAATTTAGAAGATATGTTGCAAAACGGTACAACAATAAATGGAGTAATGATAGAAAAACCACATAGATTTCTAACAGCAATGACTATTGCAACACAATTAATTACAGCAGTATCATCAAGCCAATATGGAGGATGTACTATTACATTAACTCATTTAGCACCATTTGTAAGAGAAAGTTACAATAGATATTTAAAAAAATATGAAGATAGAGGATTTAAAAAAGCAGATGTAGAAAAATATGCTAAAGAAGATTTAGCAAAAGAGATTACAGATGGAGTACAAACATTCCAATATCAAATAAATTCAATGACTACAACAAATGGTCAAGCGCCATTCTTAAGCGTATGTTTATATTTAGGCGAAACTAAAGAATATAAAGAAGAATTAGCAATGTTAATTGAAGAATTTTTAAAACAAAGAATAGAAGGAATGAAAAACGAAAAGGGTGTATTTATAACTCCTGCATTCCCTAAATTATTATATGTTTTAGAAGAAGATAACATTAATAAAGATAGCAAATACTACTATTTAACTGAATTAGCCGCAAAATGTACAGCAAAACGTATGGTTCCTGATTATATTTCTGAAAAAGTAATGAAAGAATTGAAAATAAATGCTAATGGAGATGGTGATTGTTATCCTTGTATGGGATGTCGTTCATTCTTAACTCCTTACGTAGATGAGTCAGGGAAACCTAAATATTATGGAAGATTTAATCAAGGTGTTGTTACAATTAACTTGGTAGACGTTGCTCTAACTGCTGACAAAGATTTTGACTTATTCTGGAATGTATTTGAAGAAAGATTGGAATTATGTCATAGAGCATTACAAATTAGACATAAAAGATTAAGTAAAGCTACAAGTGATGTTGCTCCAATTTTATGGCAACACGGAGCTCTAGCACGTCTAGGTAAAGGCGAATCAATTCATGAACTATTACATAATGGTTATTCAACAATATCATTAGGATATGCTGGATTATATGAATGTGTTAAATTCATGACAGGAAATAGCCATACAGATAATGGAGTAGGTAAAGAATTTGCCATTAAAGTAATGCAAAAAATGAATGATAAATGTAAAGAATGGAAAGAAACTGAAAAAATAGATTATAGTGTATATGGTACACCAATTGAATCTACTACATATAAGTTCTCAAAATGTTTAAGAGAAAGATTTGGAGTAGTAAAAGGAATAACTGATAGAGATTATATTACAAATTCTTATCATGTACCAGTATTCGAAGAAATAGACGCATTTACTAAATTAAAATTAGAAAGTGAATTCCAAAAACTATCACCAGGTGGAGCTATATCATACATTGAAACTCCTAATTTAACTAATAATATAGATGTAATATTAGAAGTTATTCATTTCATATATGAAAATATAATGTATGCTGAATTAAATACAAAATCTGATTATTGCCAAGAATGTGGTTTTGATGGAGAAATCTTAATAGATGAAAACTTAGAATGGTATTGTCCTAATTGTGGTAATAGAAACCATGATAAATTAAATGTAGCTAGACGTACATGTGGTTACATCGGAACAAATTTCTGGAATAAAGGAAGAACACAAGAAATTAAAGAAAGAGTAATACATTTAGATAACAAAGACGCAGAGGAATAAAATGAGATATCATAAAATCAGAAAAATGGATGTATCTAACGGCCCTGGTATAAGAGTATCAATATTTATGCAAGGGTGTACATTTAATTGCAAAAATTGTTTTAATCCTGAAACTCATGACTTTAATGGAGGAAAAGAATTTACTAATGAAACAATTGATAAAATATTAGAACTAGCTAAAGAAGAGTATATCGAAGGATTATCAATATTAGGTGGAGAACCGTTACATCCTAAAAATTTAAAAGCAACAACAGAATTAGCTAAAAGATTCAAAGAAATTTATCCAAATAAATCTATATGGCTATGGACAGGTTTTCTATATGATTATGATATAAAAGATAAAGAAATAGTAAAATATATAGATGTATTAATAGATGGACAATATAAAGATGAATTAAGTAATCCTACTCTTAAGTGGAGAGGGTCATCAAATCAAAGAGTTATAAATATTAAAGAAACATTAAATAAAAATAAAATAGTTTTAGAAAGCGAGTAATATGAAAACAAGAGGATTTGAAATAGCTGCTGGTTGGGAAGATAAAGGAATAAATCTTCCAATAAGAAAAACTACCAATTCTGCAGCTTACGATATTGAAGCAGCAGAAGATACGGTTTTACCAGTGTTTAAAATAGGAGATAAACCAACTTTAATAAAAACAGGCTTAAAAGCTTATATGCAAAGTGATGAAGTGCTTATAGTAGTACCTAGAAGTTCTGGACCTAAAAAACAAGGAATTTTATTTCCACATAGCATGGGAGTTATAGACTCTGACTACTATGGAAACATTGATAACGACGGACATATATTTATACAATGTATTAATATAAAAGATGAAGAGGTCTATATAAAAAAAGGAGAACCAATTGCTCAAGCTATGTTCCAAAAATATTTAACAACAGACAATGATAATGCAACAGGAACAAGAATAGGTGGATTTGGTTCTACGGATAAATAAAAGGTGTGTAAACACCTTTTTTTATAGAAAAAATAAGAAATAATATAATTATTTCCTATAATTTTAATCTTTAGTAAAAAATTCTTTAATATCTATCTCTAAAACATCTGCAATTCTTCCTAATGTTACTATACTAAAACTTTTATTTTTAGTAGGACTTTCTATTTCACATATGTAATCTACAGATAAATCTGCAGCTTCTGCTAACTGTTGTTGCGTTAAATGTTTTTCCTTACGATATTTTTTAATATTTTTTCTAATTACATTATAATAATGATCATTTGAATTATAATAGGACACTAAAATCAACCCTTTTCTAATTAATATTTTCTCAAAAAGTCTGTTAATAGGGAACGGGCCTATAGTACAGGTATAATTATTATGTGTCCATATTTATAATTTTATTCAATATTCTTTGTTTTCTTTTAAAAACTTTTTATATATCTTTAGCATAGCTCTTTTTTCTATTCTTGATACATAACTTCTAGATATATTTAATTGTTCAGATATTTCTTTTTGAGTAAGTTCATCATTATTAAATAGTCCATATCTTTTTATAATAATTTCTTTTTCTCTTTTATTTAATATGTTTAAATATTTTATTAAAGTCTCTATAGAATCCTTATTATGTATCTTGGTTAATATATCTTCTTCATCACTTTTAATTACATCAATTAAGTTAATTTCATTGCCATCTTTGTCAAAACCTATAGAATCATTCAAACTAACATCATTAATTCTCTTTTTATTATTTCTAAAATACATTAATATTTCATTTTGAATACATTTAGCGCAATAAGTTGTAAGTTTTATATTCTTATCATGTTTAAAACTATCTATACCTTTTATTAAGCCAATTGTTCCAATACTAATAAGATCATCACTTTCTTTTTCTTTAGTATCATACTTTTTAACAATGTGAGCAACTAATCTTAAATTATGTTCTATTAACTTTGCTCTTGCTTCTTTATCACCTAATTTTAATCTATTTAAACATTCATTTTCTTCATTTTCTTTTAATGGTTCAGGAAATATATTAATAGAATAACTCCCAGTAAAAAAAAACATACTTTTAAATAAATTTAATAAACTTAATATCATATTTATCACCCATTAAATTATATATGAAATATATTTTTTAATAACAAAATTTGACAAAATTCACATATTATAGTAGTATATAATGCTCAAAGAAAGGGGATTTTATTAATGAAAAAAGATTTACAATATGAAAAAGCAGAAGCAAAAATTATTTTATTAAAAGACTTTATAACAGATATTATTGAATATAATAATATAACTGACTATTATAACGTTAAAGAATATAATATTTTAATTGATTATACTAAAGATACTAATTATCATTATACTGTTAAAATTATGAGAGGTACTAATAAACCTGAGAAAAAATTTGAATTAAGATTTGAAAGTCAAAATAAAATTAACAACATATTAGGTATATTATTAAATAGCTTAAAAGAAAATAAATACTTTAGTTATACATCAAAGAAAAAGAAAGAATTTAGTATAAATTATGATGAATATGTAATGAATTTTAAAAATAATGTAAAATTATCTTTTCCAATAAAAGATGAAGAAGATTTAAATTTTTATAGTTTATTTGAAGAAGAATTAGGTAAGAAAAAAGTTATATTAAGTGAAACTAATATAGAAAATTATGAAAATTTATTAGATATTATTCAAGGTAAAAAAGCTATAAAAATCATTCAGTTAGTAAAAAATTTATTATTAAATCTTTATAATTATAATAATATAGAGAATTATGATAATATAAAACCATGGACACTAAAAGTAATTAATAAATATGATAATAATAAAGAATCTTATGTATATAGTTTTATAATAGAACGTGGAAATATTAATCCAGAAAAAATGTTCGAAATGAATATTTCAATTTTAGACACTAATATAATTTATAATGAAATATATGACTTATTAAAAGAATTCATTTCTAAAGAAGAAGTTGGATCTAATACTATAACAGAAAACAAACTATCAATAAAATTAAATAATGGTATTGAATTAAAGTTTGAATTTAATAATAAAAAAGATCAAACATTCTATAATGCGTTCTATCAAGAACATAAAAAAACTAATAATGTTATTAATACTAAACTACTTATAAAAAAATAGTTTAGTTTTTTTTGACTTTTAATAATTTTATTATATAATAAGACTTAAGGAAGTGGTTTTGTGAAAAATTTAAGTATAGAAGATTCATTTGTTAAATCAATTAGTTTTTTAGATAATATTATGTTATTAGATTCTTTTGAAGATACAAAAAAAGTATATAATATGGTAGTGGATTACTTAAAAAAAGATAGTTATTATGTATTATGCTTAAATGTATATTATAATGAAGAAGAAATAATTAAAACAAAGTGTAAATTAGCTAATAAAATTAATGGAAGTATAGTTATAAAAGATATTATAAATATGGTTACAAATAAATATAACAACGATTTAATTATAGATGTTAAAGAAATAGATAATAAAAATAATTGTATTAAGTTTGGCAGAAGAACATATAATTCTAAGAATTAAAATAACTAAAATCATAAAATAACATAAACTATGATTTTTTTATTGAAAAAAAATAATTTTTTTGATAAAATACATATGGTTTTAAAAACCAAAAAAGACACATTTATTGATTACTGAACCTAGTGGCTATTGTTGGAGAGGTAAGAAGACGTAAATGGATGAATAACGAAAGGAAGAGTGAAATTATGGCTGTTGTTTCTATGAATAATTTATTAGAAGCAGGTGTTCAATTTGGACATCAAACAAAAAGATGGAACCCTAAAATGAAGGAATACATCTATACTTCAAGAGATGATATTTATATAATTGATCTTGAAAAAACAGTTGCATGTATGGAACGTGCATATGAAGAAATTAAAAAAATTGCTGACAATGGAGGTAACTTCTTATATGTTGGAACTAAAAAACAAGCTAATGAAGTTTGTGTAGAAGAAGCTTTAAGAAGTAATAGTTTCTATGTTACTGAAAGATGGTTAGGAGGAACTTTAACTAATTTCCGTACTATTAGAAGACGTATTAAACGTTTAGAAGAAATAGAAAATATGGAAAAAGATGGAAGTTTTGAACTACTACCTAAAAAAGAAGTAATAGGATTAAAGAAAGAATACGATAAATTAAATAAAGTATTATGTGGAATTAGAAATATGGATAGATTACCTAATGCATTAATCATCGTTGATCCAAAAAAAGAATTAAATGCAATTAGAGAAGCTAGAAAATTAAATATTCCAGTATTTGGTATTGTAGATACTAACTGTGATCCAGATGATGTAGACTACGTAATACCTGGTAATGATGATGCAGTAAGAGCTGTTAAAGTTGTTTTAGGTGTATTAAATAACGCTATTTGTGAATCAAGAGGATTAGAATTAGTTGATTATATTACAGAAGAAGAACCTAAAAAAACAGTAAAAAAAGAAACTGAAGAAGTTAAAAAAGAAGAAAAAGTAGAAACAGTTGAAACTAAAGTAGAAGAAACTACTGATTTATCTAAAAAAACAGTTTCAGAATTAAAAGCATTAGCTAAAGAAGCTGGAATTACTGGTTATACATCAATGAAAAAAGATGAATTAGTAAATGCTTTAAATAAATAATTAAGATAAAAAAGGAGAATATTTATGATTACTGCAAAAGAAGTAAGTGAATTAAGAAATTTAACTGGTGCAGGTATGATGGATTGCAAAAAAGCATTATCAGAAACTAATGGCGATATGAATGCAGCAGTTGATTGGTTAAGAGAAAAAGGAATTGCTAAAAGTGCTAAAAAAGCAAGCCGTATTGCTGCTGAAGGTTTAGCAAATATATATATTGAAGGAAATAAAGCTGTTATTGTAGAAGTTAATAGTGAAACAGACTTCGTAAGTAAAAACGAAGAGTTTACTGGTATGATAGATACAATTGGAAATACTATTTTAAAAAGCAATGTAAGTACTTTAGAAGATGCTTTAAATCTTTCATGTGAAGATGGTACAATTAATGACTTAATTATTGCAAAAACTGCTAAAATAGGAGAAAAATTATCTTTTAGAAGATTAGAAGTAATTGAAAAAAATGATAACGAATCATTTGGTTCATATTTACATATGGGAGGAAAAATTGCTGTTTTAACTGTTGTTGAAGGTGCAAATGAAGAAGTAGCAAGAGACGTTGCAATGCAAGCTGCTGCTATGAAACCTCAATACCTATGTGAAAATGAAGTACCTAGCGAAGTTATCGAACGTGAAAGCGAAGTATTCAAAACTCAAGCTATGGAAGAAGGAAAACCTGCTGAAATAGCTGAAAAAATGGTTCAAGGAAGAATCAAGAAATTCTTTAAAGAAATTTGTTTATTAGACCAAGCATTCATTAAAGACGGAGATATTGATGTTAAAACTTACGTTAAAAATAATGGCGGTGAAGTTAAGGCTATGGTAAGATATGAAGTTGGCGAAGGAATGCAAAAAAGAGAAGAAAATTTTGCTGAAGAAGTAATGAGTCAAATAAAATAACCTATTTCAGGTTATTTTTTTTATATATTTATAATTTATTATATATATTTTTTAATTTTCATGATAAAATTATATATAGAATAGAGGGTAATACATGAATATAATTGATATTATAAATAAAAAAAGATTAGGTAAAGAACTATCATATAAAGAATTAGAATATGCTTTTTTAGGATATCTAAATAAACAACATGAAGATTATCAAATGAGCAGTTTATTAATGGCTATAGTTATAAATGGCATGACTTTAGAAGAAACAATCGATCTTACTGATATATTTATAAAAAGTGGGGATGTTTATGATTTAAGTTCTATAGATAAAAATATAGTTGATAAACATTCAACAGGTGGAGTAGGAGATTCAACAACATTAATAGTTGGGCCAATTGTAGCATCATGTGGTTTGAAAATGGCTAAAATTAGTGGAAGAGGATTAGGAATAACTGGTGGAACTATTGATAAATTAGAAAGTATACCAAATTTTGATGTAAAATTAACTAAAAGAGAATTCTTACATAATTTAAAAACTGTAGGTTTTGTTGATTCAAGCCAAACAACAAATTTAGTACCACTAGATAAGATTATATATAATTTAAGAAATAATTCAGGAACAACAGAATCTCTACCGCTAATAGTTTCAAGCATAATGTCTAAAAAAATTGCAAGTGGAGCAGATATTATATTAATAGATATAAAAGTTGGTAAAGGAGCATTAGTAAAAACTAAAAAAGATGCTAATTTAATGAGTAGATGGATGAAGGAAATAGGTGTACATTACAACAAAAAAGTTGTTACAATAATAACAGATATGAATACACCATTATCTAATAGTATAGGTAATGCCTTAGAAGTTGAAGAGGCAATGCAAGTCTTAAAAGGTAAAGATTGTAAACTATACGAAGTTTCAAAAGAAATATCAAGTATACTTATCTCTCTTGCTAAAAATATAAGCATGGAAGAAGCACAGGAAGAAGTAGAAAAATCCATTATAAGTGGTAGAGCATATAATAAATTTTTAGAATTTGTTAAAAGCCAAAAAGGAGATATAAAGAAACTTAAAATCGATGCTAATATAAAGGTAATTAAAAGTAAATATAATGGAACGTTAAAAGAAATAGATGCTTTAAAAATAGGAAGATTAGCATTAAAATTAGGTGCTGGTAAAATAAATGATAGAGAAACTATTGACTACTCTGCAGGAGTTAAATTATATAAAAATATTGGAGATAAAGTTAAAAAAGGCGAAATTCTTGCCACACTATATACAAATAAAAACATAAAAATTACTGAAGACGATATAAATTGTTTTGAAATAAATTAAAGGAGAATTAAGATGTTTGGAAAAATTATAAATATTACAGATTCAACGATAGTAGTTGAAATGAATAAAAATGAAGTAGTAATACCTAATTTAATGAATTTATATGTTATTTTTGAAGAAAATAATAATAAGTTACTAGGTGAAGTTAGAACAGTTCTAAGCGATACAATACAAATTGATTTAAAAGGTGAATTTATAGGAGAAAAATTTATAGCAGGTACTATAAGAAAACCATCATTATCAAGTAATGTTAGAGTTATTAATGATTTAGAATTAAGTATTCTTTTAGGACAAAATACAGAATCAAATATATATATTGGAAAAAGTCCAATATACAAAGAACAAAACATATATGCCGATATAAATGACTTGTTTTCTAATCACTTATCTATACTTGGTAATTCAGGTAGCGGCAAAAGTTGTAGTGTATCAAGAATTGTACAAAATATATTTTTAAATAAAAATTTCTTAACATATAATGCTAATTTATTCTTTTTTGACGCATATGGAGAATATAAAAATGCATTTAAAAGCTTATCTGAAATTAACCCTAATTATCAATATAAATTTTTAACAACAAATCCAGTAGATACTACAGATGGAAAATTTGTAATACCTATCTTTCTTCTATCAGTAGATGATTTAGCATTATTATTACAAGCAACAGAACATAGTCAAATAACTATAATTGAAAGAATGTATAAATTAGTTAGAATATTTTCAAGGAATGATGATAATGCTAAAAAATTAAAAAATCATTTAATTGCAAAAGCTATATTAAATATAATGTTTTCAAATCAAAGCTCAAATGCTAAAAAAAGTGATATTTTTGAAATCATAACAAACACTAATACTGATGAATTTAATTTAAAAACTGAAATACAGGGAGTAGGATATACTAGAATATTTAGTGAATGCTTTGGTATTGACAGAAACGGAGAATTTGGAGAAAGTATATTATTAAATGAATATTTAAATAAATTTGTAGACGATTCATTAGAAAGAACTATAACAGTTCCTGAGCAAGCATTCTTTACATTAAAAGATTTAGCTATAGCCTTAAATTTTACATTAATAGGTGAAGGATTCCAAGAAAATAAAATTATTCAAGATGCTGCTATTATTTTAAAAGTAAGACTAAATTCAATCATTAATAGTCCTAATAGTGCATACTTTAATTTAAATGAATATGTTAATTTAGAAAATTATATTTCTAGCTTAATAATGAATAATAACAAAAGAAGCCAAATTATAAATATTAATTTAGAAGGTATAGATGATAATTTAGCAAAAGTATTAGTTAAAATTATAGCAAAAATGTTATTCGATTTTGGTAAATCAAGAACAGATAAAGCAAGTATTCCATTTCATTTGTTTATTGAAGAAGCACATAGATATGTAGTAAAAGACAATGATGTATTTTTACTTGGTTATAATATATTTGAACGAATCGCAAAGGAAGGAAGAAAAAACGGTGTTATATTAGATTTAATTAGTCAAAGACCAGTGGAGTTAAATGAAACTGTAATATCTCAAACAAGTAATTTTTTAATCTTAAAAATAACACATCCAAAAGACTTAGAATATATAGAAAAAATGTTACCAAATATTAGTGGTGATGTAATAGACAAACTTAATTCATTACAAGCAGGAACTTTAGTTGCTTTCGGTAATGCATTCAAAATACCTCTTCTTATAAAAATGGATATGCCAAATCCAACTCCTTATAGTGCTAATTGTGATGTTTTAAATAGATGGAAAGGATAAAACAACTAATTAAGCATTAAATTATAAACCTAAAATATAGTAATAAACTACTGTATTTTTTTTATATTTTTGATATACTTAAATAGGTGGTAAACATGAATTCAGTATATATACACATACCTTTCTGTAAATCTATTTGTACATATTGCGATTTTTGTAAACAACTATATAATGAAACAAATATAAAAAAATACTTAATATCATTAAAGGAAGAAATAACAGATAGATATAATGGTGAAGAGTTAGATACACTTTATATTGGAGGCGGTACTCCTAGTTCTTTAAATATGAATCAATTAAAAGAATTATTTAATATTATTAATATACTAAATTTGAATAATATAAAAGAATTTACTTTTGAATGTAATGTAAATGATATTACCGAAGAATTAATTATATTTTTAAAAGAAAATAAAGTTAATAGATTAAGTATAGGTGTTGAATCATTTAATAAAGATAAACTAAAATTTATGGAAAGATATTCTGATTTTAATGATGTTAAAACTAAAATAGAAATGATAAGAAATACAGGAATAAATAATATTAATATAGATTTAATATATGGTATTCCAAATGAAACAATAAACGATTTAAAAAAAGATTTAAATTTAATATTAAAACTTAAACCAGACCATATAAGTACATATTCTTTAATATTAGAAGAATATACAAAACTAACTATAAATAATGTTAAACCAATAGATGAAGAACTAGAATTAGAAATGTATAATTATATTAGAAAAAAACTTAAAAGTAAAAAATATATACATTATGAAATTAGTAATTTTGCTCTTTCTGATAAAGAA
This sequence comes from Bacilli bacterium, assembly GCA_017411405.1. Lineage (GTDB taxonomy): Bacteria > Bacillota_I > Bacilli_A > RF39 > UBA660 > UMGS1124. The sequence goes on from JAFQQE010000014.1 coordinate 124,100, forward strand.
TCTATACATAATATAAATTATTGGAATAACGAAGAGTATTATGGATTTGGACTTTCCGCACATGGTTATATAGATGGAATTCGTTATGAAAATACTAAGAATTTTAATAAATATATAGAAAACAACTTTGTTGCAAAACAAGAAATAGTAGGTATAAAAGAACGTATGGAAAATGAACTTATGTTAGGTTTTAGAAAAATTAAAGGAATAAACTTAGAAGAATTCTTTAATAAATACGAAGTCAATATACAAGAAGTATTTCCAGTTAAACCACTTTTAAAAAATAAAGATTTAATATATAAAAATGGATATATTTTTATAAATCCAGACAAATTATATATTATGAATGAAATACTTTTAAAATTAATATAATAGAATATACAAGATAATATCTTGTATTTTTTATTATTTGTGATACAATGTTAATAGAATAAAGGATGTGTAAATTAAATGAAAATAAAATATTTTATAGTAGGAATATTACTAAGTCTAGTATTTCCAGCAATAACTAATGCAGCAAGCCTTAGTTTAGAAAGTGTAAGTAGTACAGAAAAAAACATTGTTAAATATAACATTGTATATGACCCAACAGACGCAACAGAAACAAGTATTAAAATAGAAGTTAATAAAGCTAACGATGGATTAATATACCAATTTGGTTCAATCAAAGAAGGCATAATAGGAGATTGTAATAACCAAAATTTATCTTGTACAATAAATGTTCAAGAACTAACTGAAAAAACAACATTGACTGAATTAAAAATTACAAATAATACAGAAAATGATATAGATGTAATACCTTCAATAATGGGAACTTATCAAGTAACCTTAGAAGCAGTAACAATAAAAGCTTTACCACAAACAACTACAACTACAACAACTACAACTACTAGAGCATTAAGCTCTGACTCAACTTTATCAAACATAACAATAACAAGTGGTACAACAACAATAGGTACATTTGACCAACCCTTTAATAAAGACATTAAAGAATATAACATTACTGAAATTAAAGATACATTTAAATCAATTTATATAACACCTACTTGTGAATATTGTGAATGGCAAATAACTTGTCCAACAGGAGATTGTGAAGTATCTAATAAAAAGAAAGTAACTTTGAACAAAACTGGTGTTCATCAAGTAGCAATAGTAGTTAGTAGTGAAGACAAAACAGCTAGTCAAACTTATATTTTAAATATATATAAAGGAGAAATAGAAGCCAGTTCAGCTTATCTTTCAAATATTTCTATTGAAAATATTGATTTAAGTCCAAAATTTGATTCATTGACAAATGATTATTCAGCTAATTTAACTACAGATTTAACGGAATTAAATATAACTGCAACTCCAGATGATCCAAAAGCAGAAGTTGAAATAAAAGGTAATAAAGACTTGAAAGAAGGAGAAAATACTATTACCATTACCGTAACAAGTAGTGATGAAAAAAATAAACAAGTATACACTATAATAGTTAATAAAGAATTAGTTATAGAAGAACCAGAAGAACAAAAAACTACAACAGTAGCTCCAACTATAAAAGATGTACCCAAAAAGAATAATGATACGTTATTAATAGTTGTAATATCTTTAGTAGCATTAGCAATAATAGTTATAGTAGGAATATTACTGTTTAAAAAGAAAAAAAATAACAATAAAAAAGACGATAATGACAAAAATGATAAAGGCAATAAAATAACAAAAGAAACAACTACTAAAAAAATAATAGAAGAAAATACTGAATCATTAAACATACTAAATGAAACAAAAAAAGAATTATATGAAGAACCTAAACAAGATATAGATGAAGCATTAGATGACTTAATGATGACAAAAAGATTAGAATTAGGCGAATTAGATTTTTAAAATTAAAACCACTTGAATATAATTATTTAGGTGATTTTTATGCAATTAATAGCACATAGAGGATTAATTAATGATAATATAAAAGAAAATACATTAGAAGCTTTTATTAATGCTATAAATAATAATTATCAAGGAATAGAATTAGATATAAGACTTACTAAAGATAAAAAGATCGTTGTTTTACATGATAAATTAATAAATAGAACTAGTAATGGTAAAGGAAATATAAATAATTTAACATATAAAGAATTATCAAATTATAATTTTGGTACTAATAAAATAAAATCAAAATTACCATTATTAAAAGATGTTATAGAAAATATAAATAATAAAATTATTATTATAGAATTAAAAGAAGAAATAAATGAATTTGAAATAGATAAAATTCTTAAACTAAATAATACTAATCAATACTATTTAACTAGTTTTAATAAAAAATATATTGATAATTTAAAAAATATAAACTATAAAAAAGGATTAATAAATTATGTATTTAACTCTAATACTGATATAACTAAATATGATTTTTTATTAGTATTAGAATCATTATTTAATAAAAGTATATATAATAAATTAACTAATATGAGTATAGAAATTATTTTATATGGAACATTAAATAATATAAAAATAAAAAATAAAGATATAATAACGAATTTAAAATATATAATTTAAATTTTTTGACAATTTTTTTAAAGTAATTATTGAAACAATTATATTTTCTTGCTATAATAATTTAGGAAACGAAGGGAGGGAAAAGTAAAAATGACTAAAGTAGAAGTAAGAAATGGAAATGTAGATGGAGCTTTAAAAAGATTTAAAATAAAAGTTGCTAAAAGCGGAGTCCCTTCTGAATTAAAAAAACATAAAGAATATAAAAAACCAGGCGTTAAAAGACGTGAAGCAAAAAAAGAAATGATTAAAAATTCTCGTAAGAGAAATAAAAATAGATAATCATAATATAGGTGATATTTATGTATAATAAAATTAAAGAAGACTTACTTAATGCTATGAAAGAACAAGATAAATTTAAATTATCCGTTCTAAGAATGCTTAAAAGTGCTTTACAAGCAGAAGAAATAAATTTAAAACATGAATTAACAGATGATGAAGCATTAAATATAATAAAAAAACAAGTTAAAATAAGAACTGCTTCTTTAGAAGAATATAAATCTTATAATAGAATCGATCTTGCAGAAAACTTAGAAAAAGAATTAACTATATTAAAAAGTTACCTTCCTGAAGATTTATCGATAGAAGAATTAAATAAAATAATAGATGAAAAATTTGATTCAATTAAACCTGAAAGTATTAAAGATATGGGAAGAGTAATTAAAGAAGTATCGTCTGTTGTAGGTACTAGAGCTGATATGAGCTTAGTAAGTAAAATAATTAAAGAAAAATTAATGAATATGTAGGTTAACTCCTACTTTTTATTTACAATAAATTTATATTTTGTTATTATATAACACAAGAAAGCGTGATTTTATGAAAAATGCTGAATATAAAGAAACAATAAAAGATTTTGAATTAAAAAGAAATTATGACTATATTATTAACAAATGTAATTATTTATATACTTGGTATAATTTAAATATATACTTTAATAAAAAAGAAGTAATAATAGAAGGTTTTATACCTAATTATATCGTTGTAAATATTTATAAAAAATATATAAATAAAATAAGAATAACTATTAATCTAAAAAATAATTATACTAAATTAGTAGTAAGTGATAAAAATACATTTATATCATTATTAGAATATATAAGATATTATAATTTAATGTTGGAAGATTATAAAGAAACAAAAAAATTAAAATATAATAAATAAAACTGATAAATCAACGATTATCAGTTTTTTTACACTAAATATATTATTAGACTTGCTAACATACTACCTACCATAGTAATTAACATAATCCAAACTAGTACTTTAGCCATAATATTTTTATTTTTAGTTTTCTTTTTTGCCATTATATTCACCTCATTAATATAATTATACTAAAATATGAATAATAAATAAAGTATAAAATATAATTTAATAGGTGATAAAATGAAACTTATTAGAGATAGTTATAATAAATATAGTAAAGTATATAATTTAATATTTTTAGGAATATCAATAAGTATTACACTAGGTATTATATTATCATTTTCTTTAGATGAAGTTATTATAAATAATATGTTTGATTATTTTATAGAGCATATAACTAATTATAATTCTTATACATTTAGTAATATAATTTATCCAATAATAATATACATAGTAATATTCTTATGTTCATTAACAATAATAGGTGTTTTTATACCGTTTTTAGCAATATTTATAGAAAATATAAGTATTGGCTTAATATTAGGAATATTACTCAAAAAAAGCATGTTAAAAGGCTTTTTATTTGGCATTATTTACTTTATTATAACTAAACTACTATATTTAATAATATTATTATATATAACAATAAATTTATATAAGTTTGTAAAAACATTAATACTATCTTTAAAAAATAAAAATAATGAAAGTATATATAGTTTATATTCAAAAATCTTATTAAGAATAATATTTAGTATTTTAGCAATAACTGTATACAATTTATTAAATATATTTATTGCTCCTAAATTAATAAAACTATTTATTTTTCTTATTTAAACTGATATAATTATCTCGGTGATTTATATGACAAAAGTTGTAGTTGGATTGAGTGGGGGAGTTGACTCTACAGTAGCAGTAATATTATTAAAAAATAAAGGATATGAAGTTATAGGAGTAACATTTCTATTTACTGATGAGTTCGATCCAAAAGACGCAATAGAAGTAGCAAAAAAACTTAATATAGAACATCACATATTAGATTATAAAACAATATTCAAAGAAAAAGTTATAAATAATTTTATAAATGATTACAACAAAGGACTAACACCAAATCCATGCGTTTTATGTAATAGATTAATAAAGTTTAATTTTTTATATGAAAGCATGTTAAAATATAATGCAGACTACTTTGCAACAGGTCATTATGCTAAAGTAATAAATGGAAAATTATATAAAAGTAGTGATAAAAATAAAGATCAAACATACTTTTTAAGTAATATAACAAAAGAACAATTAAATAAAGTATTATTTCCTTTAGAAGGTATAGACAAAGAAAAAGTAAGACATATAGCTAGTGAATATGGATTAATAAATGCAACAAAAAAAGATTCTACAGATGTATGTTTTATAACTTCAAATTTCAAAGATTATATAAAAGATAAAATAATAAATAAAAAAGGAAAAGTAATTAATGTTTTAAATAATGAAGTTATAGGAGAACATGATGGATTAAATCGTTATACTATAGGACAACGTAGAGGTTTAAATATGGGTGGTACAAAAGAAAGAATGTATGTAGTAGGTAAAGATATAGAAAATAACATATTATATATAGCAACAGGTGATGATAATGAATACTTAATAACTACTTCATGCATCTTAGATAATGTAAACTTATTCAATGAAGAAAAAATAGATAAATGTAATGCAAAATTTAGATATAGACAAGATGAAACTGAAGTCGAATTAAACTGGTTAGAAGATAATAAAGTAGAAGTAATATATGAACAAGGTATAAAATCAGTAACTCCAGGACAAATATGTACATTCTATAAAGATGACGAATGCTTAGGTGGAGGAATAATAAAAGAAGTAAGAAAAAACAACAAAAAATTATGGTACTTGTAATAAGTACTTTTTAATTTATAAAAAAACCTTTTTCTTTACTTTTACTTGACAAATTATTATACATTCAGTTACAATTATTATGTAAAGTGAATAAACATTAGAGAGTAGGATATATATGGAAAAAATAAAAGAAATACTTAATGAATTAGGAATTTCTAAAGTTAAATTAGCAAAATATTTAGGAGTTTCAAGACAAATGATATATAATTATTTAGAATTAGATAATATAAATAAATGGCCTAAAGAAAAAAAAGTATTATTATATAAATTATTAAATATAGAAGATGGAGACCCTGAAACCATTGATAATATAAAAGTAACAACAGAATATATGGATGAAGTAGAAGAAAGATTAAACTGTATAAATAAATCATGCGGTTTAGAATATATAGATGTTAAAGGATTAAATAAAGAAGAACAAATATTATTATCAGATTTTACATTCTTATTAAAAGAAAAATTAACTGAAAATGATAATAAAGAAAATTACTATATAGTTAAATATTTATATAATGTATTACAATCAGTAGATAACATCCCAGAATTAAAATATTTATTAGGTTATGTAAGTAAATCAACAGGATTTACTGAGCCAAATGAATTCGCATTTAACGAAGATAAACAATTCATGTTCGAAGGTATAATTCATTCCGCATTTTCTTTATTTAGTAGTGGGGGAGCATCAAAAAATAGAGTAATTTTATCTAGAGATAGATTTATATCAGAAATTGAACAAAGAAATGAAGAAAAACTTTCTAGAACACAAGAATTAATTACAGTACGTGTACAAGCATTAAGAGAATTAGGCTATGATAAAATAACAACACAAAATGCTGCAGAAGTATTTGAAAAAATTGCAGAAATTCAATCAAGAGGCGTATAAAAAGGATAAAATTAATTATCTTTTTTAATTTAACACTCCCCCTATTCATTAAATATATATAAAATAGGGGAGAATAGGTTATATCAACTTATATATCATAAAGTACTTAGAATTATATTAGATAATATATATCATTATAAAATAAAAATATGTATAAAAAATTTTAAATATATAAAACAAATAAAATAATAAGTCATATAATAAAAATTTAGATAAAATATATTTACATAAAATATATTAATTTAAATATAAACTATAAAATATATATAAACATAAAATAAAAGATAATAATATATACAACTTATTCAACAAATTATCGTACTTCATATAATATATAGTATGATTAATATTTTAATTAACATAAAAAGACGATTATTTTTCGTCTTTTTTTTCGCGTTCGTCTATATATTTTTTTATAATAAAATTTATTTCACCATTTATACTTCTTTCGTCTTCTAAGGCGATTTTTTTTAATTTATTATATAAATCTATAGCCATTCTTAAAGTTAAATTCATGGTATCACTTCCTAATTAAAATTATACTATTTTGGTATTGACATGGTGGTATCTTGGTGGTATTATTTTGGTAGATACCATAGTGGTATCACAAACGTGTATTTTAAGAAAGGAAAGAAGAAATATGAAAGGTTCAATAATGTTAACGAGTATAAGAAAGGGAAAAAAATGCACTTGTATTAATTATATTTTATTAAATAAGGATTATTTAATAGATAATGAATATGCTAAAGGTTTTACTGACCTTACAAGTTTTACAAACAATGATATTTTAAATGAAATTACTACTAGTGATTTCTTACAAGTTCTTGATTGTAGTTTTAAAGAAGTTCAAGATTATAAAAACCCTCTTAATACTCAATTAAGATTAGAAACAATAACTTTAAAAAATGGAAAAATTATTAATTTATTATAGTCAAAATCAAAATAAATTCAAGACTAAGATTACAAGAAAGTATAGAACACCAAAAATTGGCTATATTAACCAATTTGACGAGGTATTAATTAAAGTTATAAATTGTGAGGAATTACAAGTTAATACAAATAGAAATAAACATTTGTATTTTGTATTATCACGTTTATATAAAAAATAATTATTAGAAAGGAGAAAAGGTACTTATGGAGGGTACTGTAACTAATAGTATGAGTGAGATTGTATCTGCATTAAATACTGGTATTACATCAGAAACTTTATTTGGAACTGTTGCTGATTTAATGCCTTGGGTAATCACATTAACTATTGCTTCTTTAGGATTATATTTCTTAAGAAAACTAGTTAAAGGTGCTGCAAAAGGTAAAGTTAGATTCTAGCAATCTAGCTTTTATTTTTAGAAAGGAAAGAAAATATGTTTGAAATAACTATAAATTTTATGTTGCAATTAGTTGATTTAATTATTCCTATGATTGCAATATATGTATTATTTGATTTTATGGGAAGTCTTTTATTTGGAAAGAGGTAATTTATGAAATGGTTTATTAAATATAATATTTTATTAAAAAAATATTACGAATTAAAATCTCTTATTGATACTGAATTGTGGGGTGATCTATTTTGATTTATGTTCCTGATTTAGAAAATTACAGATGTTTTGTAGTTCGTGATAGTAATACTATTAGAGCATATAAAAACACTCCATATAATAACTCTACAAGTGAATATAGAGATTATTATATAAATTCTAATTATTTATATCAAGATGGAGAACAAACTTTTAGTCAATATACAACATTGCCCGTTTGTTTAGATAATTCTAAATTAACTACAGAAGTATATTATAGAAACGATTTTGACGCCATATTAACGGTTTTTTTGATAATGTCAATATTTTGCTTTTATCTACCTTTAAAAATCTTTACAAGACTATTTAGGAGGTTTAAATAATGTTTAATTCAATTTTTTATTCTTTTGGAAGAACTTTAGGAAGAATATTATGTTATATATTTATAGCATTTATTTTATTTATTATTTTTTCAAGTATGAAAGGAGATATAAATATATGGGAAATAATAAAAGAAAATCTATTATTTTAACTTTTTTTGC
>JAFQQE010000015.1 GCA_017411405.1 Bacilli bacterium
ACAAAAAAAATTAAAAAAATTAAAAAAAAGTATTGATTTAAAATTAATTTTAGGTTATACTCAAATAGTCTTAATTAATTAAGATGCTTATTTGGTGTCGCCCAAGTGGCGGAACAGGTAGACGCACAGGACTTAAAATCCTGCGAGATTCAACCCTCGTGCCGGTTCAAGTCCGGCCTTGGGCACCATTTAATTAATTTATGTGATTTATTATCACGGGCGATTAGCTCAGTTGGTTAGAGCACCTGCCTTACAAGCAGGGGGTCATAGGTTCGAGTCCTATATCGCCCACCATTTATTGTGCCGACATAGCGTAACTGGCAGCGCAACTGACTTGTAATCAGTAGGTTGGGGGTTCGACTCCCTCTGTCGGCACCACTTATTTATGGAGGGATAGCGAAGTGGTCAAACGCGGCAGACTGTAAATCTGTTCCTTCGGGTTCCATGGTTCAAATCCATGTCCCTCCACCACTTTAGATTGCCTCGTAGCCAAGTGGTAAGGCATCAGACTTTGACTCTGACATTCCGGTGGTTCGAACCCACCCGAGGCAGCCATCTTATTTTTTATGATTTACGTCGCGTTAGCTCAGTAGGTAGAGCATCTGACTTTTAATCAGAGGGTCCGGGATTCGAGTTCCCGACGCGACACCACTTATGATTATAAATTCACGTTTTGTGAATTTTTTTTATTATAAAAAAAGAACATATTAATGTTCCATTTCCTTTAAAGTTTCATCCATCCACTTTTCTAAATTTTGTTGTAAAGGTGAAAAACCTCTAACAGATTCTTGAACTTTTCTATTACTATAAAATTCCTTGTAATTTAATCCTTTAATAGATAACTTCAATCTATTATTTTCCGTATCTATATCAATTATTTCAGCATATATTTTTTCTCCAATATTTACATATTTATTGATATTTGATATATAATTATTAGCAATTTCACTAATATGTATTAAACCATTAGTATCTCCTATTTTTAAGAATATACCATAAGATTCTATACCAGTTACTTCTCCCTTTACAATACTTCCAACTTTATAGTCTTCCATAATTGCACCTCTCAATAAAATATTATAACAAATTTTATTTACGAAGTAAAATATTTTGAGTATAATAATAACGGTGAACAAATTATGGAAGAAAAAATAACAATAATAAAAGAAATATTAGATGATATTAGACCTTATTTAAATTTAGAAGGTGGAGATATAGAATTTATTAAATACGAAGATAATTATTTATATGTAAAATTATTTGGAGCATGTTCAAATTGTGGATACCAAGATTATACATTAAATGATAATTTATTGATGCTTATAAAAGAAAGAATACCTGATATAGAAGGAGTTATAAACGTAGAGATTTAGTTTTCTACGTTTTTATTTAGCCATTCAACATTAAACATATCATATTTATCTTTAAACTTATAATAAATACTTTTTAAAGTATCTAAATAAACTTCTGTTTTTTCAACAATTGGTATTATATCATTATCTACCCCATCTTCTAGTATTATTTTATCAAATACATCAAAATAAAAAGTAGGATATAATAACCTTGAATACAACAAATTAAACATTAATTTATTTATATTTAATCTATCTAATAAAATTAAAACATTATTTACATCATAATCATCATACAAAATATATGATTTAATATACTCAGCAATATCTCTAACATTATAATCTATTACAAAATTTAATGGATTATTATAATCTATTTCATAACAAGGATACTTCATTCTATTATGTACAATACCAACTAATTCATCTTCATTAAACATACTTTTTGTTAAATTAAAATATAATATAGCATTTTCTGCCATACCACTAAATAAACCAAATGAATTTAATACAGTTTGATAATTATAACCTAATTCTCTTATTTGAATTTCATAATAATCTAATCTATCGCTCCACAAATTACCCCAATTATGAGCACTTTTTTCTACAGGATAATATCTAAGATCTTCAAATTTTATTTCATACTTTAATATACCATTTAATTTTAATAAAGAATATTTTTTATTATCAACCAAAGTAAATAAATTATTGTCTTTATTTCTAATAATTTCATAACAATCCAAATTATTATTTTTAAAAAAATTATAAACAAACCTGACTACTTCTTCTTCATTTTCTACTAAATAAAATAAATATGACTCATTATTATAATAAAAATAATAATTATTTTTATCTCTATTTATATCATAAAGCATTATATTATAATAAGTATATATAACATTTTTCATACTATCACTACTAAATAATATGAAAAAAACTAAGCTTTATACTTAGTTTGTCTATCTAAAAATTATTTACATCCAATATACCATTATTATTAAATAAATTAGAAGCAGTATTTTCTAAATTATTTATTTCTCCATTAGTTTCATATAATTTATTTTCTTCTCTATATAAGCTTGCTAATTCTTCATATAATTTAGCTTTTCTTTCATTAATTTCAATTAATTTACTCATATCTTTATTATTAGTAGGTACATTAACTACTGGAGATTCAATAACTTCATTAGATTTATTTAATTGATCTAAAGTATTTGTACCAGAATTAACTTGATCAAATATATTAGGTTGATCACTTACTTTAAATCCACTTTCTATTCCAACATTATTAGTAGGAACAGTATCTTCTATTTTATATTTATCTAATTCATTAATGTTTTCAAAACCTGTATCATTTATACCAGAGTTAATAACTGGTTCTTGATTAGGTAATTGAATATTAGGTACACTTACTTCTGGAACTACGTTAACTGTTTGATTATTAACAACAGGTTCATTAATTGTTGGTACATCTATACTAGGAATATTTGTTTCAACAATTGGTTCAACAGTTGTAGGCATAGTAGGCTCTATCGTTACAGGCTCTATACTAGGCACAGCATTCAAATTTACAGGTTCATTTTCTAAACTTGGTCCATTTTGTATAGTTGGTATAGAACTTAACTGAACAGGTTCTACTTGATTAACTACATTCGCATTAGAAAAACTATTTGCTAATAAATCTTTATTAAGAACAGTTTCTTCTTTAGGTGATTCACTGTATACTTTTTTCATTATATCAATATTTGCTTGACTTAACGCTATTGCTTTACTTTCATTAAGTTTAATTTGATTATTATAATTTAAAAACTTAATATCACCATTATTCCCAGTTATTATATTTTGCATTACTTTCTTTAAACTAGCCCATTCTTCATCAGTTAATCCATTAGATAAATCAACAAATTCACTTGCAACATACATTTTAATTAAACCATCTTGAACAATTTCCCCATTAGAATAAAATAAATAATTTTTATTATTACTATTTAATTTAAAATAATTTATCAATTCTACATTTTTAGTTTGATTTGTATGATCTAATATATTTATACTATTATTCACAACTATCCCCTCTATTCTAAAAATATTTTAGCACATAATTTAATAAAAAAAAAGACTAAATCTTTTTTAAAATAAAATATTTGCAATTATAAGCACAATTTTCTTCTAAATATTTATCTTTATTAGATATTTTGTTTAAATCTTTAGCTTTTTTATTAGTATCTTCATAAAAACCTTTTAATCTTAATTTATTATACGCATAATCTCCTATAATATAATCATATTCATAAAAATACTCAGTAAATAAACTTTCAAATTCTTCTTTTTGAAAGCATTCTCTATAATTTTCAATTAATTCAAAATTCTTATCCCCTATTGTAATCATATTAACTCCTCATAAAATATAACGCTATCATTATTCCTATCATAATTTCTGTAGTCATTATACTTAATAACATTATTGTATCAACAAATCCATTTCCACTAGTAATAATTATATTTTTAGGAATAAATTTACTTGATCTTTTATTTTCTCTTTTTTCATTTTCTATAATTCTATTATTAATATTTTTTACTTTTTCTTCACTCATCTTAGATAATTCATTCTTATCTATACCATATTTGTCATAAGTAGATGAACTTAATAAATCATTTCTAACTTTTTTTAATTTTATATCACTATTTAATAATACTTTTCTTCTATTCCAATACATCGGAACTATATTAACATCTTTTGTAATTAATTTATGTAAAGTAGCAAAATTATTGTTAGATGGATCAAAATATTTGTCAAAAAATTCTATTTCTTCATCAGTAACCTTTATAGTTTTATTTCTTTCTATAATCATATTAATAAGTATAATTTCAATTCTACTAGTTATATCAGTCTTACCAACTTCTTTTTTACTATTTAACCATTTAGAATATTCATCCATTAAAGATATAAATTCTTTCATTGTTTCTAAATTCAAACCATACATTATTAAATTACTTTTAAAACTATTTTCATTATTAATTCTATAAGGATTTAATATGTTTATATCACCATATATTTTACATAAACATCTTATAATATATACTTCAAATATATGAGCCTTATCATAATCCTTACCATTTTTAATAAGCAAGTAATTACTTATACCACTACTAATAGCTTCATTAATAAAAATATTATTCATAAGTAATCACCACCTACTATAAAATTATATCACTATCATACACTAAATTCTAGATTATTTATATTAGTTTACATCACTATTTACTATACTAGAATTACTATTTACTCCTCCATATAAATTAGGAACTTTCCCACTAATCAATTTACTTGCTATTAAAAATTTATATTCTATTTTATTACGTTCTTTATCTATAGGCATTTCTAAAACTTCTTCTATACTTATATTTATATATAAATTAATTAATGAATTATTTATACCATAACTTTCAACCTCTACATTAACATAAGCATCTACATTTTCTAAAAAATTAACTTTAATAGGTATTTTAGGTCCTAAGTTAGCAAACACAGCATTGTTAAAAGCAACTCCTATAGGAACATATAAAACAATACCATTATCACACTTAATCATTTCTAAATTATGATAATCATTTACTTCTCCACTTTCTATTAATTTAATATTTTTTTCTAAATCATTTATAATTTGAAATAACAACTTATTAGATAATTCATTATTTATATCAATACTTACAATATTATTATTAACCATATTAACATATATATAATCATTTACTTCAACATTTAAATATTTCTTTATAGTATCATTTAAATAATATTTAGTAACCTCCTCTATCTTTGTTCTAACTATAAAATATATATTATCACTTAATCTATTAAATAAATTAAATATTACTATATCAAAAAATAAAACAAATATAATAACTATTATAAATTTATTTTTAATTACTATATTTCTCTTTTTATAAAAACGTTTCATATTAAAATATATGTATTAAAAAAGAACTATATTTAAAATAGTCCTAATTTAAAGTAATTATTAACAAATATAAATACTAAAACTAACATAATAATTAAAAATACAATTAATACAACTTTTATAGCTATATTATTCGAATTAAGATCACGTTCTAACTCTTTAAAATCATCGTACTTTTCTTCTATACTTAAATCTTCTTCATCTAATCCTTCTTTTTCAAAACTAGTAATATTATCCTTATCAAGTTGCATAGTTTTATATATAGATTCAGTATCATTTTCTTTTAGATCACTTAATAAATCTAAAGCAGTAGTATTTCCACTACTTTCTTTATTTTTTAATTCTAAAGCTGTAATAGTATTAATTAAATTCATTATATTTTCTTCTGTTTCTTCTATTTCAACTTTCTCATCATCTAGATTTAAATTTTTCAAAATATCATACTGAGTATCATGAACCTTTTTTAGTCTTTCTCTATCATAATCAACATCTTGATTTTTTTTAGCTTTTTCTAATATGGTATTAATATCATATTCTTTTGTATCAAACTTCTTTTCATCTTCTTCATCTTCTATTTCATTATCAAATCTATTACTTCTTTTAGGTATAGAATCTCTATATCGTTTATCAAGCATATCTCTAATTTTATCAACATCTATTTTATTGATATCTTCACCTAATATAGTAGCATTATTATTTAATTCGAATTTATCTATATCTGCATTTTTTATTTCTTCATATAAATTCTTATTCTTTTCTGTTCTACTTTTTAAATTAGGAGTTTCTGCATATTTATCCATTCTCGAATTCATATAATCACCTATCATGTTAATGATATCACATAATTAATTATTATTCTACATTTTTTTCGTTGATTAAAAGTATTTATTGATTTATAATAAAGTTGAAAGAAAGATGAGGAAAAAATGAAAAAGGTAAATTTAAATAAAGAAAGATGTATTGGTTGCGGAATGTGTTGTAGTGTTGCTTCTGAAAATTTTACATTTGACGATGAAGGTAGAGCTAGTCTAATAAGTGAAACTGTAACAGATGAAGCAATAGAAATGAGTGAAATGTGTCCAGTTAATGCAATTAGCATTATTGAAGACAAATGCAATTGTAAAGAATGTAACTGTGAAGAAAGTTGTGATTGCTCACATGAATGTAATTGTGGCGAAGATTGCAATTGTACTACAGATAATAAATGCAGTGGAAACTGTAATTGTAACAAATAATTAAGATATTGAAAAAGAGACAATTAATTGTCTCTTTTATCCATTTTCTACAATAAAATCTTCACTTTTATGAGGTTCAGTAAATAACAAATCTCTATAATTTTGTTGTCTTAAAGCTTCATAAATCATAATTGCAACAGTATTAGATAAATTTAAAGCACGTACTTTATCTGTCATAGGCATTCTCATACACTTATCTAAATAAGGTTTTAAAATCTTAGGCGGAATACCCGTTGATTCTTTCCCAAATATAAAATAAATATTTTCATCCGTATTACTATAATCAAAACTAGTATGAGGAACTTTACCATATCTAGTTAAAAAATAATAAGTACCTTCATTTTTACTAAAAAATTCTTCTATATTTTCATATACTGTATAAGAACAATTATCTATATAATTTACACCACTTCGCCTTATATATTTCTCATCCAAACTAAATCCTAAAGGCTTGATTAAATGAAGTTTTGTATTAGTTGCAACACAAGTTCTCATAATATTACCAGTATTACCTGGTATTTCAGGTTCAAATAATACTACATTTAACATTAATTTAATTCATACTCCTCTAATAATTTTTCAAATTCTCCAGCATTTAAGAAAGATTCGCTGCTATCTATATTTTTTACAAATTTACCATCTTTTAAGTATATTATTGCAGGAACAGCTTTTATGTTACTATCAAACAATAAATTAATTTTGTTTAAATTATTATTTTTTAAATAATCTATATAAATAAAATTATTTACTAAATCATACTTTTTAATAACTTTCTTTAATCCATTTTCAAAATTATATACATCTTTATTATTAGTCTCTGTTATTAAAATAAACATTTCACTTTCTGGTTCAGATAAAACATTATTAACCTCATTTAAAGTTATTTCAGGAATATATCCAGATAAATAACTACTCTCTAGTTTACTTGAAGTATACTTACTATTTAAATCAAATATTATAAAAGTTAATATTACTATTATAGTAATCATAAAAAGTAATATTACATAATTTTTTTTAGGCACAACTCTATCTTTTTTCATACTAATCAGCCCTTTCATTACATTTATTTTATCACATCACAAAAAATAAGTAAAATAAAAAAATGTAGACTTTGTTCTACATTTAATTTTACTTTAATATCCTAATTTTACATATTTTTCATATAACTCTTTAAATCTATTAAAATGAACTATTTCACGTTGTCTTAAAAATAATAAAGGTTGTATAACATCCTCATCATGAGCTAAATCAATTAAATGTTCATAAGTTGCGCGTGCTTTCTGCTCAGCTGCCATATCTTCAACTAAATCAGCTATAGGATCCCCTACACTATTAAAATAAGCTGCAGTAAAAGGTACCCCATTAGAATCATTAGGATATATTCCTTTCCCATGTTCAGTATATTGACTAGAAAGCCCTGCATCTTCTAATTCTTTAATACTTGCCCCACTCATTAATTGACTAACCATAGTAGCAATCATTTCTGAATGTCCTAACTCTTCAGTAGCAATATCATTTAATAAAGCTTTTCCCTCTTCAGTTGGCATACTAAACTTTTGAGAGTAATATCTCAAGGCAGCACTTATCTCACCATTAGAACCTCCAAATTGAGTAATAATATATTTAGCCATTTTAAGATCACTTTTTTTAATATCTACAGGATAAGGTAATTTTTTATCATACTTAAACATAATATCCCCCATCCCAAGGCCAAGGGTTATCGAGCCACGTATACTTATTTTTATTATCTTTACATAATTCCAATACTTGATATTTATCATAATAGTTTTGCTTTAAACTATCATATTCTTTAGTAAATTTCTTAAATATTTCAAAACACTTCATATCATTAGGATAAATATCTAAATATAAATTTAAATCATTTATTATAAAATCTAACTCTTGTAATTTTAATAACATCTTTTGTTGTTCACTATATGCATTTATTTTTTTAGGTTTATAGTTTTTATATGGCTTATAAAGATCACTATAAATATTACCTAAATAAAACCCATTTTCTAAATTTAAATTATCTCTTTTTTCATAAAATTTATCATAATTATTAAAACTATTATCAATATCTATCTTATTCAAATTAAAATAATCTAAATTTAAATTATAGGAATCATTCTTATTAGTTTCAAATAACATATTATAACCTCCAAAATATACTATGTTATTTAAATCTTAATTTATAGGTTATTTAACTATAAAAATAAAAATTAAATTTATTATAAAAACAATACTTAATATCACAGTAACTAATCTAGGAATACGTTTTTCTAATTTCATAAAAAGTGGATGAATTAAATAAATAACTAATAAAGAAACTATCCCCCATATAAAAGCAGTCTCTAAACTAGTATATAAACCTATATTAAATTTATAATGATCATAATTCCAAAATATTTTATTAAATATATTTTATATCAAAACACCACCAATATATTCTAATATACTTAATATAATAGCAAAAACAATAAACTCTAAAAATATTTTTAAATACTTGTTATTTATATTTATTTTTTTATGTAAATAAAGAATCAAAAGAACACCTATACCATATATAGGAGTAAATATTGTACCCATAAAACCACTTACATAAGTTCTATCAATAAAATACATTACTATTCTTTCAAAGACATTACCTATTATAGAATAAAATAAAAATATATTTATAATACTCATTCTATCACCTATATTAGTATAACTAAAAAAATAAACTTCATACTAATAATGGTGATTATATGACTCTATTATTTACATGTATAAAAATATTTTTTGCAAGAATATTAGACGTATCTTTAAATACAATAAGAACCACATTTGTATTACGAGGTAAAACTAGTATAGTAGCAATAATAGCATTCTTAGAAATAACAATATGGTTCTTAGTAGCTCGTACAGCACTTAATACAGAATTAAATTTATTTATAGTTTTAAGTTACTCAGGAGGATATACAACAGGTACTATAATAGGAACTATCATTACAGATAGATTTATTAAAACTAATGTAGAATTATTAGTAATATCTAATAAAATTAAAAATACAAAAAAAATTAAAGATAACAATTTTGGAGTAACCATACTAAGTAAAAATACTAATCAGATTATATTATTAATAGAAACTAATAAAAGAAGACTAAAAGATATAACAAATCTAATAAATGAATTAGATAATAATGCCTTTATAACCATAAAGGAAACACGCTCAATTATAAATGGTTATATGTAATCAAAAACACCTTTTCTTTTAAATAATAATTTCCTTATTATATCTATAGGAATTATACTAAATGCCATTAGAAAAACAATTAATAACTCTTTAAAACTTAGTCCATAAGTTCTAAACAAACTACCTCCAAAATATATTAAATATAATTGAACTATACTAATACAACTAAATAATAATATAAACACTTTATTCTTTTTTATATTACTAAATAAATTAATTCTAGTAGTTCTAGCATTAAAAGCATTAAATATACCTAAAAATATAAATAATGCAAAAAAACCTGTCATAATATAAATATTATCTTTATTATATCTAAATATATTTTTTATTATATCACTAGATAAGAAAAATATAGATAAACAAGATGTATAAATACCAGTAAGCAAAATTTGAGCATACATAAATTTATTTATTATAGATTCATTACGTTTTTTAGGTGTTTCTTTCATATATTCATTTAACGGCGCTTCATAACTAAAAGCAAGACCTGCCAACGTATCCATAATCATATTTATCCACAACATTTGAACTACTGTTATAGGTGTAGAAATACCTATTAATGGACCTATAATACTTAATATTAATGCGCAACAATTTACACTTAATTGGTAAATAACAAATTTTCTAATACTTTTAAAAATTGTTCTTCCATATAAAATAGCATTTGCTATAGAAATTAAATTATTATCCAAAATAACTATATCTGAACTTTCCTTAGCTATTTCAGTACCACTTCCCATAGAAAAACCAACGTCAGCTACCTTTAAAGCAGGAGCATCATTAACACCATCACCTGTCATTCCAACAACTAAACCCTTACTTTGAGCAATTTTAACCAAACGACTTTTATCTTGTGGCAAAGCACGAGCAACTATTCTTAAATCAATAATAATATCTGATATCTCTTTATCACTCATTTTGCTAAGTTCATCATGAGTTAAAATAATATCTTTATTATTACTTATTAATCCAATTTCTTTTCCTATACTTGTTGCAGTTTCTTTATCATCTCCTGTAATCATTACAGTTTGAACATATGCATCATTCACATACTTTATACCTTCCTTAGCATTTTCTCTAATCTCATCTTTTATAACTACAAATCCTATAAAACATAAATTACCTAGTGTTGAATTATTGCTATAAGCCACACTGATTACTCTTAACCCACTCTTAGTTAAATTATTAATAACACTATAAAGTTTACTTTTATCTTTTAAAATTTGTTTATATCCAAGTTCATCTAAATAATAATCACAATTATCAATTATAACTTCATTTGCACCCTTAAAATAATATATATTTTTATTAACCAACTTAGTAACAGAATATTTATTCTTACTATTAAAAAGTACTACATGCTCATAATCTTCTTGTTTTTCTTTTTTTATATAGTTTATTATTGCTTGATCAGTACTATTCCCCCCAATTACATTACCATTATTATAATTACTTTGATTATTATAAAGTAAACTATCTAAAAATATATTTTTATATTTTAAATTATCACATACTTCTCCCTTATAATTTATGATTTTTTTAACACTTAATTTTCCATTAGTAATAGTACCAGTTTTATCTGTAAAAAGTATATTTATACTACCAGCAGTTTCTATACCAACCATCTTTCTAACTAAAACATTACTTTTTAACATACGCTTCATATTACTTGATAAAACTAAAGCAACCATCATAGGCAATCCTTCTGGTACTGCAACTATAATAACAGTAACACATAAAGTTAAAGAATAAATTAAATAATCTATCATTAAAGTAGGATTACTTAATGTTTCCATTATTAATACAATATCATAATTATTATTTATGACAATTACAGAAAATAAATAGCTAATTACAACTAATACACTGCCTACATATCCAATTTTACTTATAACTTTAGCTAAATTACCTAATCTTGTTCGTAAAGGACTATCTATAGTTTTTTCCATTACTTCTGTTTCTATATTTCCATATATAGTATTTTTACCAACTTTAGTTATTTTTAAATATCCTTCACCATCACAAATTATACTTCCCTTTAAAATCTCATTATTTATACTCTTTTCTACTTCTTTAGTTTCTCCGTTAAGTGCAGATTCATCAACCAACAAATTCCCCTTTAATACTATTCCATCTGCTGGAACTAAATCACCACTTTCTACTATAACAATATCATTTACAACAACTTCACTAATATTAACTTTAACCAAATTACCATTTCTTTTTACTTTGACTAATATATTACTACTTTCTTCTTGTAATCTTTTAAATGCTTTTTCACTACCATATTCACTTATAGTAGAAATAAAAGATGATAAAAATATTGCAATTAATATACCTAAAGTTTCAAACCAATCAAAATCCCTAAATAAAAATATGACTTTAACAGCAAGTGCTATCAAAAGAATTTTTATAATAGGATCTCCAAACGATTCTAATAATAGAGAAAAAAAACTATTATTTTTATTATTACTTACATTATTTATTCCATACTTTTTTCGATTAATTTTTACCTCATCATCATTTAGTCCATTGAGTTCCATATGTATCCTCCTAAATAACATTATGAAATAAAAAAAAAGAATAAAACAGTTATTCTTTTGTTCGACAAATTATTTATTAAGATACTCTTCTATTTCTTTTATTTTAGTTTCTTCTTTTTTTATCTTATTATTTAAAGTTTCTATATCTTTTTTTAATACTACCTTTTTCTCTTTTAGTTCATTTGTATTATTTATTAAATCTTTTTTTATATTATCTTTATTAATCAAAATACAATATTCATTTTCTAAATATTCTAATTCTTTTTCTAAAGTATTACTTAACTTCACTAATTCTCCATATTTATTATTTAATTTTAAATAATAAAAAATATTCTTTACTTCATTAGAACAAAATAATAATGAAAGAAAAATGACTAATATAAAAACAATTATAACTTTATTCCTATTATTCATAATATATAGCTCTCTTTCCATAAATTTCATACATTTTCTCAAATTGATTTTTGGTATAATATTCTACTTTACCAGTATAAGGATCCGACGTAATAATTTTATTATAAGTATACCCTATTATAACTAAACTATGTAATCCACATTTCCATTCGACATATCTATCTGTTGAAGTTGATTTCCATTTAGCACAAATATAGGTGTTTTTTAAATTAATAGAAGCCCATACTTGAACTGGTTTTCCATTTGATACAATTTTTAATACTTCACTTAAACTTGAACCAGTAATATTTTTCATTCCACTTTTATAATGATTAGCAACATCTAATATTGGTTTTTCAAAAACTCCATATCCTGTCTTAAGTCTTGGATCCCCAACAAATTCTATTTCTGGATCCGCTCCATATAGTACACCGTTTTTTCTATAAGGTGCATCTCCTTTTTTTAATATATTAACAATCTCTTCTACAGTAACATCCACACCTTGATATTTTAACATTAAATATAAAGATACACTTTCACAACCATTAGGATAATTTGGAAATTGATGATAAGTAGGAAAATCTTTTATCATAAAACTCGTTTTTTGTTCTAAATCTTCATACTTACTTATCAAATTATTCAAAATTTTTTCTAAGTTTTTCTTTTTATCTTTCAAATCAGAAATATCATCTTGTAACTTAGAATTTTCAAGAGCAATTAAATCTAACTCATTTTTTATTTTATCATTATCACTATCATTTATTATACTTAATAATTCATCAACTCTATTACTATATAATTTTATTTCATTTTTTTTATTATCTACATTATCTACATTAATATTAAGTCTACAATATAAAGAAACTTCTTTTAAAAATATCATATTAAAAATAAGTAATATTAAAAAATAAAAAATAAATATTATATTCTTAGTTTTATTATCTAAAGATTTTTTACGAACTATATAATAAGTACCAAAAATAATAAAAAATAATTCAATTATTAAAGCCATACAAAACTACTCCTAAACTTATATATAAATTATATAATACATTTAATAAAAAGAAAAACATTTCGTGTAGTAACAATTATCATGCGTATTTAAATACATTTATACTATCTAAAAAATATAATTATTTCTTATACAATAATATTGACAAGAATTATTAGAGAGGTGAATTTATGGAAAATCTTAAAAAAATAAGAGAAAAAAAGAAAGTTACTCAAGTTAGACTTAGCATTGCTTGTGAAGTAAGTCAAGAAACTATATCTGCATATGAATCAGGTAAAGCATTTCCATCAGTTGATACTTTAATTAAAATGGCAGACTTTCTTGGGACATCTACAGATTATTTATTAGGTAGGATAAATGATGATATGCCACTATTAAGTATTAAAAAAAATGGTTTTGATGTAACTGACCTAATGTTACTTGATATGTTTGATAAAATGACTAAAGATAAGAAAAATAAAATAATTGGATACATAGATGGTTTAAATAGTTAAAAAAGATTACGTTTTTGTAATCTTTTTATATTTTATCGATAGCACGTATTATATTTGGTAATATTTGTTGCTTTCTAGATAATATTCCATTTATCTTTATTCCTTGATAAATACTATCTAAATTAAATGCATCTTTTATTAAATTTTCAGACTTAGTACTATATATTATATAAGAATTATTATTTAAAATATCAGTTACAAATAATGATGTCATTATATAATTATTATTTTCACTAATCTTATCTAAGGCTTTAACATAATCATCTATATTTAATTCAAATTCTTTAAAATCAAGACTTAATACCTGTCCAATTGCAAATTTTTTATCCAAAACAGTATAAGCTTTATAATCTCTATAAATTATACTTTCTATAGTTTCTCCTTCTAAACTCATACCACTTTTTAATAATTTCATACCATAATCCTTATAATCCATTCCAATTTGTTTAGCTAAATCCATAACAACAAATCTATCCATATAAGTAGTAGTAGGACTATTTAATACCATAGTATCTGATAAAATTCCACTTATCATCAAACCAGCAATATCATTAGGTATACTAACATTATTTTCATTAAATAAGAAATAGATTATTGTATTAACACTACCTACTGCCATATTTCTAAAATTTATAGGCATACTAGTAATAATATCACTAATATTATGATGATCTACAACTTCAACAATTTCAGCCTCATCTAAGCCAACAACACTTTGTGATTTATCATTATGATCAACTAATATAACCCTAGTCTTAATATAATCATTAATATCAATTAATCTTAACATTCCATGACATACGCCATTTTTACTAACAATAGGATAATTAGTATGCTTTGTTTTATTTGATATATCTATAAAATCTGACATATAATCATTAATATCTAAACATATACAATTTTCAGCTCTTTTAATAGTGTTAATTCTATTAGATAAACCTAATAACTTACAAGTTTCAAAACTTCTATAAGGAGTACATATAATATTAACTCCATTATTTTTTGCATTTAAATAAGTACTATCATCTAAAGAAAAATTACCTATTAAAATAATTAACTTGACTTTTTTCTCTATAGCATATTCTATAATATTTTGTCTATCTCCTACTATTAATATACTATCACTATTTAATGTAACTTTATTTATAAAAGTATTGTCTTCAAAAGAAGCAAAAATAATATTACCTTTTATTTCGTCACTAGCTTTATAATAAATTTCACTTTTTAAAGTATCTTTTATATTATCAAAATTAGTATCTAAAAAACTTGTACTATCATTTATCATAGAATGAGCTATTTCTTTTAAAGAAACGTAACCAACAAATTTCTTATTATTATCTATTAAAGGTATACCAGTTATATTATTAAGATTCATAAAATGATAAGTTTTATATATACTAGCATCTTCATTTATCATATAATCTTTATGATAAGTAATATCTTTAATCTTAACTTTAACATCATTTAAATATTTAGGTATACTAAAGTTAAAATATTCTAAAGCAAACTTTGTTTCTTTATTTATATCACTTAATATTCTAGCTTCTGTATTAAAACCTAATTTATTTTTTAAATAACTTAAACTAATAGCACCACACACACTATCGGTATCTGGATTTCTATGTCCAAAAACAAATGTTTTCATAATCACTACCCCTTATATATATATAATTTTACATTAATTTATTTTGCTAGTCAATTGTCAATTAAATATAAAAGTTAGAAATTAAAAAAGAATTATTAGACCAAATCATAACTTTGAACATAATCAAAAAAATATTTAATCTTTACAATAAAAACATAATAATATATACTATTAACTCAAAAGGAAGTATATTATGAATAGAAAAGTAACTTTTAAAGAAACAGTAGAATTATTTATAAATCGTACTATATATGAAATATATAATGAAACAGAAGTACCTAGATTTAATATTATATTTAATAAAGAAGCTTATGAATTATTTTATGAGGTAATGAATAATCCTTTCGAATTAGAGAATGGATGGACACCAAGTATAAAAAAAGAAGATATTGAATTTTTACATAAATTAAAAAATAACGATTGTCCAACGTTATATGTTAAAAATCACTTAGAATTTTTTACTTACTTAACAGAAATAACAAATAATTTAATAAATATTTATACGAACTATAACAAAAACAATAATCCAAGACAAATACTTAATCTAGTGTTAAAAACAATATGGTTACGCATGGGACCTAATGATTTTAACGAAGTAGAAAAATTCTTAAAAAGACAAGCAAGCTTTAGCAAAACAGACTTATTTATAGAATATAAATTTAATAGATTTAACGAACACATAATAGATAATTTTTACAATCATAAAGTTATTGTAGTAAATTCACTAAATAGTGTATGGGATGAATCAACAAAACATATGTCTTTCAAAATATTAACTGACTATAATATTCATGTTTTACCAAATATATATTATGATACTTATAATGATACTTGCTATATATATGCAATACAAAATGATAGAAATGGAAATAAAATAGAAGAAATTGATAAATTAATATACAAAAAGTATAGAGGAAATGGTCAGCCAAATAAAATTTATGCTTTAAAATTATTTATAAACATATTAAAAGAAAAAGGTATTAAAAAAATTAAAATACCAACAATACAAGTATTAAATTATAAACTTCATGAAATAATAAGTAAGAAAGAAAAAGAGTCATTTAATAAAATATGGAGAAAAGAAATATTAGATGAATTAAATCATTGGGAAGAATATGAATATAATATTGCTTTAAATTGGTATAACCATGTTGTTGATAAAGAAAATATAATTAGTAAAATCAAAACAGAAGATTTTATAAATGTAATATACAGAATTATAAAAGAAGATAATCAACTAGAATTATTAAATGATATAGATATAACAGATACATTAGAAATTAAAATAAAAACTTTAAAACAAGATAGATAATAAGAATCTTGTTTTTTAATAATTAATAACTTATAATAAAAAGCGAAAAAGAAATCAAAATAATAGAAAGGAGAAAAATTATGTTTGAACTTATAACAAATTATAAACCAAATGGTGATCAACCTGAAGCTATAAAAGATTTAGTTGAAGGAATAAACAAAGGAAAAAAACATCAAGTATTACTAGGTGCAACAGGTACAGGTAAAACATTTACAATAGCAAATGTAATTGCAAACGTTCAAAAGCCAACCTTAGTATTAGCACACAATAAAACATTAGCTGGACAACTATATGGTGAATTAAAAGAATTATTTCCAAATAACCATGTAGAGTATTTTGTTTCATATTATGATTATTATCAACCTGAAGCATACGTACCAAGTAGCGATACTTACATCGAAAAAGATGCAAGTATAAATGATGAAATAGATGAACTTAGACATAGCGCAACAGCTTCTCTTTTAAAAAATAGAGACACTATAGTAGTTGCAAGTGTATCCTGTATATACGGTATTGGTAGTGTTGAAGACTATAAAGAAAAAATGTTAATACTTAACGTTGGAGATATAATAAAAAGAGATTTTATACTAAAAAAGTTAATAGAAATGACTTACGAACGTAATCAGTTAGATTTTCATAGAGGAACATTTAGAGTTAATGGAGATATCATAGATATAATTCCTATTGCTGAAAAGAAAAATGGAATTAGAATAGAATTATTCGGAGACGAACTAGAAAAAATTAGTGAATTTGATATTTTAACAGGAATAATTAAACAAAATAAAAAAAGTATAACAATATTTCCAGCTAGTCATTTCGTTACAAGTGAAGATAAACTAAATGTAGCAATAGAACGTATTGAAGAAGAACTAAAAAATAGATTAAAATATTTTAAAGAAAATAATAAATATATAGAAGAACAAAGACTTAGAGAAAGAACAGAATACGACGTAGAAATGCTAAAAGAAACAGGTTTTTGTCATGGTGTTGAAAATTATTCAAGACACCTTGCACTACGTGAAGAAGGTGAAACTCCAAATTGTTTAATAGATTTTTTCCCAGATGATTTCTTGCTAGTAATAGATGAATCTCATGTTACAGTACCTCAAATAAGAGGAATGTATAATGGAGATAGAATGAGAAAACAAACGTTAGTTGATTATGGGTTTAGATTACCAAGTGCATTAGACAATAGACCATTAAGATTCGAAGAATTCGAAAATAAAATAAATCAAGTAATATATGTTTCTGCAACTCCAGGAGATTATGAATTAAACTTAGTAAACAATAATTACATAGAACAAATTATTAGACCAACAGGACTTTTAGATCCTACAATAGATGTTAGAAAAACCGAAGGGCAAATCGATGATTTAATTGGAGAAATTAATAAACGTATTGAATCAAATGAAAGAGTTTTAATAACTACTCTAACTATAAGAATGGCAGAAGAATTAACTAATTACTTAAAAGGCATAGGAATAAAAGTAGCATATTTACATAGTGAAATAAAAACTTTAGAAAGAATGAAAATAATAAGAGATTTAAGATTAGGTAACTATGATGTAGTAGTTGGAATAAATTTATTAAGAGAAGGTATAGATATTCCTGAAGTAAGTCTTATTGCAATAATGGATGCAGATAAACAAGGATTTTTACGTAGTGAAAGAAGTTTAATACAAACTATCGGAAGATGCGCAAGAAATGAAAAAGGACACGTTATAATGTATGCCGATAAAATTAGTGAAGCGATGGAATATAGCATAAAAGAAACAAAAAGAAGAAGAGAAATACAAGATAATTATAATAAAGAACATAATATAATTCCAAAAACTATTATAAAATCTATTAAAGAAGTAATTTCTAATGAAATAGAAGTAGAACAAGAAAAAAACACAAAATTAAGCAAAAAAGATAAAGCAGAATTATTAATTAAGATAGAAAGCGAAATGAGAGAAGCTGCTAAAAACATGGATTTTGAACGAGCTATGGAATTAAGAGATATATTATTTGAATTAAAAAGTGAATAGAAAAAGAAATCAATTAAAACTGATTTCTTTTATTTTATTATTAAACTCATTACTTCTCTTAGTTCTTCTTCACTATCTAAAAGTTCTAAATAACCATCTACAACTTTTCTGATTAAAATATCATCTTTATCATTTTCATTACACAAATAAATATAATGTACACCATCATAGTCAATTTCATTTACTATAATATAATCCATACCATCTATTTCATAATAATTAACTAATATAGTATCCTTCATTATATACTTTTCCCCTTTTTTTCTAAATTTTCTTTAAGTTGTTCTACAGTTTCCACATATTCATCTTGAATATAATTTTCTAAAACATCTATATAGCCAACCTTAATAATATCGCCACCATAACTTCTATTATTACCATCGAGATAATGTTTATCTAAAAAGTCTTGTCCATTAAGATAACCATAAAATTGAGCCATCTTATGAAATTCATTAACATCACAAGTTTTATATACAATGTATAAAATTTGATGTTCAGTAAACCCTTTATCTTTTAATATAGAATCCAATTTTGCATAAGTATCACTCTCAGAAAAAATTATATCTTTACCTTCTAATTGGTAAGGTATATTAGCCTGATCTAAATAAACTCCTATTTGTTTATCCATAAAATTATTAGCTTTATTTAATTCATATTGTCTCTCAATTTTTGGCCAAAAAGCTGCTATCAATGCACCAACTGTAATAGTACCAGCCAATAATATAGTTAATGCTGTCTTTTTTATTTCTTTTCTTTTTCTATCTCTTTCTTTAATTCTTTCCTTATATATATTAGTTGGGCTTTTAACATTTTTTTCTTTTAATAGTACAAATTTTTCTCCATCAAATTCACGTAATTTGTTTTCATCATCGAACTTATATACCATATAATCCACCTCTATTTTAATTGTATTACAAATTTTTAATATGTCAATTACTTTAAAATCAACTATACAATCGTTTAACAAAAAATAGAGAAATTAATCTCTATTATTCGTAAATATCAATATTAATCTTAATATTTCTAAAGCACTAGACAATACTCCAGCTACATAAGTCATTGCTGCTGCATTTAACATTGATTTAGTACCGTTTAAATCACTAGTCGCAACTCCAATATTACCTTCTAATTCTTTTAAAGCTCTTTTACTAGCATCAAACTCAACTGGTAAAGTTACTAATTGAAACAAAAGACCTAAACCAACTAATAAAATACCTAACCATATAAGATTTAGCATATTTGCAATTAAGCCTATCATTAAAACTATATAAGCAAACTTAGTTCCAAAGCTAACTATAGGATATATAAAACTTCTGATTTTCATAAAACTATAACCAACTTTATCTTGAATAGCATGTCCACACTCATGTGCTGCAACAGCAATTGACGCTATACTTGTTCCATGAAACACATCGCTACTTAACCTAACAATTTTTCTCTTTGGATCATAATGATCAGTCAAATTACCTTTAGTCTCTACAATATACATATCATTTAATCCGTTTTTTTCTAATATCTTTTTAGCAACTTCGAATCCAGTAAGTTTATTCGAATTATCAATATTCTTATATTTCTTATAACTACTACTAACATAAAGTTGCGCAATTAAAGGAATTATAAGTGCTAAAAAATATAAGCCTAAATTATCCATCTATACCTCCAATTTATAAGTAGTACCTTCCCTACTATCTATTAATATTATACCCTCTTTTGCTAAATTATCTCTTATTTCATCCGCTAATTTAAAATCTTTATTCTTTTTAGCTTCATTTCTTTCTTCAATTTTGCTCATTATATAATCATGTTTATCACTTACTAATTCATCATTTTTAGTAACTTTAGTTAAATCCAATGATAATACTTCATCAAATTTTTCAATAATTGCATATTTAGTTTCATCTGTTAAATTATCATCTTTTAAAACATCATAAACTAAAGTAATCATATTAGAAGTGTTAAGATCATCTTCTATAGCTGAACTAAATTTTTCAATATATTCATTATATTTACTATTATCTACTTCACCTTTATTTAATTTAGAAACTTTATTTTTTAGTTTATTATAAGCATTTTGTGCCCCATTTAATATTTCATAACTAAAATTCAATTGATTATGGTAATAGGAATTCAAACATAAATAACGATAACTTAAAGGATTATATCCTTTACTTTCAAGTAAAGATACAGTTAAAAATTCTCCCTTACTTTTACTCATCTTTCCTGTCTCATCATTTAAAAAACCTAAATGAAGCCAATAATTACACCATTTATGTCCTAAATATGCTTCACTTTGTGCAATTTCATTTGTATGATGTGGAAAAATAGCATCTTCTGCACCACAGTGTATATCTAAATATTCTCCTAAATTTTTAATAGAAATACCAGAACATTCTATATGCCAGCCAGGATATCCTTTTCCCCATGGAGAATCCCATTGTAATTCTTGATTAGCAAATTTAGAATTAGTAAACCATAGTCCAAAATCAAAAGGATTTCGTTTAGAATCATCTTTTTCAATATCTTCTCTAACAGCAATCATCAAATCATCACTATTACGTCCAGATAATTCATAATATTTATCATATTTTGTAGTATCAAAATAAACATTACCATCTGCAATATAAGCATAACCATCATCTAAAAGTTTAGAAATTATTTTTATGTACATATTTATATTATCTGTGGCATTCGATACAACATCAGGCTTACGAATATTTAATTTATCGCAATCAGCAAAAAAACAATCTGTATAATATTTTGCTATCTCATATGAAGATTTTTTCTCTCGCTTAGCCGCAACAGACATTTTATCTTCACCATAATCCGCATCACCTACTATATGCCCAACATCAGTTATATTCATAACTCTTTTAACATCATATCCTAAAAATTTAAGTCCTTTTTCTAAAACATCTTCAGATATATAAGTACGTAAATTACCTATATGTGCAAAATTATATACCGTAGGACCACAAGTATATAAAGACACTTCATTTTTATTTCTTGGAATAAACTCTTCAACTTTTTTAGTTAAAGTATTATATAATTTCATTTTATATCTCCTAACTATATTTTAATAAACTATTAATTATAAGTATTTATGAAAAATCTACACAAATACTTACTAATATAAAACTTAACATAAAATTCATTTTTCATAAATACACCTCTTAATAAATATATTACCACAATTTAATAAAAACTAATAGAAAAATCTATTAGCTATTTAATTAAATTTTTACTATTCATACTTATTTTAACACCCCTAAAACCATAATTAATATAATCACACGATTTTATATCAAAGTCTTTTATATCATTATACAATACATATTTTAAAACACTTTCTTCATCTATAACATTAAACTTTATAATATAATCTACGCTATCTAATACTTCTTTATTATTATAACTAATAGTACTTACACTATTATTAAATCCAATATTAAATTTTATTTTATTAGTAGCACTTAAAAAGATCTTCGAATTACTTAAATCTTTATCTTTAATTTTTCTACACTCTATTATCTTTAATAAATTACTTAATACATTATTATTACATTTTTCTATATTATCAAATAATATAATACTGTTATCTTTAACTTTACTATATATACTACTATCTCCATCATATATATTATTAATACTATAATAATTATTATATAAAGACATATCTATAGATATAAAATTAATCCCCATTTCTTTTGATATTTCCTCTATACTATAACTTTTACCAACACCTATACCACCTAATAATAAAACACTACTAAAATTATCATTATTAATTATATTAATAATATTACTTAATACATTATCTTGACCATATATTCTTTTCTTTAAATTAATTAATACTTCATCAGTATTTATTTTTATTTTTCTATTTATCTTTCTACTAATAACACTTTCTATATCACTCTTAGTAATTTTTTTTCTATTATTATTGTTAACATAAGAACACACACTATCTAATACATCTAATACTTTATCAGGATTCTTTTTATCCAATATAAACTTATTACTATAATCTAAAATCATATCTAAATTACTTTTGCTAATATTTATATTATGATACTTTTTATAATTATCTTTTAAATTATATAATATATCCTTTACCATATCATTATTTGGTTCATTTATATTAACAACATCAAATCTTCTTACTAGAGCTTTATCTTTCATAATATATCTTTCATATTCATTAGTAGTAGTAGCCCCTATTATTTTTAATTCTCCCTTAGTTAAATAAGGCTTTAATATATTAGCAGCATCTATAGCTCCCTCACTACCTCCAGCTTTCATAATAGTATGTATCTCATCTATAAAAAGTATTATTTTTTTATTTTCTATTACTTCTTTAATAACATTATTTAATCTTTCTTCAAAATCTCCTCGATATTTACTTCCTGCTAACAATAACGACATATCTAAATTAAATATTTTATATCCTTTAAACTTCTCTATACTTGAAATTTTTCCTGCTAAAGCTTCAATTATAGCAGTTTTACCTACCCCAGCATCCCCTACTAAAAGTGGATTATTTTTATTTTTTCTCAACATAATTTCTATAATATTTTCTATTTCTTTATCTCTACCAATTAATACACTATTATTATCACTTAAATCATAACCATATTTATTTAATTCATTACATAAAGGATTAAAATTTCTTTTTAAATCTTTATATATACCTTCTAAATCAACACCTAAACTTATAAGTATTCTAACACCTATACCGTCTCCACTTTCTAATATACTTGTTAATAAATGATAAGAAGTAACTATACCATTATTATTCTCTTTAGCATCACTTTTTGCATCATTTATTATACTTTTTAATAATGGAGTATGTAAAATAGTAGTAGTTTTTATATTAGACATACCTATAATATTAATTAATTCATTCTTAAATAAAGAATAAGTTAAATTATATTCATCACAAATATTAGTTATATCTTTATTTTTCAACAAAGCTAGTATTAAATGTTCACTTCCTACATATGGATGATTTAATTTTAACATTTCTTCTTCTGCAAATTTTAAAACTTTATTTAAATAATCCTTATTATATTTCATAAAAAAATCCTCCTTATATATCTTATGTATATAATGAGGATAAAATTTATATTTTATTCACTTATTTTCCAATCTTAATTTATCTGCTAAAGTAGCTATAAACTCTGAATTAGTAGGCTTTGCTCTATCATAATCAACACTATGTCCAAATACTTCTTCCATTAAATCATAGTCTCCTCTAGACCAACTAACCTCTATAGCATGCCTTATTGCTCTTTCTACTCTACTACTAGTTGTATTAAACTTAACTGCTATTTCAGGATACATTTCTTTTGTAATAGCCCCTAACATAGATGGATCATTATACATTAACCCAATACCTTCTCTAATATATTCATATCCTTTAATATGACTAGGTACACCTAACGAATGTAAAAGACTAGTAATATTACTTTGTAATTCCTTATTCATATCAATAACATTATTTTTACATACTTTATTATCTAATAAATAATTCTCTAAATCTTTTAAATCAAATGGTTTAAGCATAAAATAATTAATATTATAAAAACTAACTTGTTTAACAATATCTAATGAATTATACCCAGTTAATACAATAATATTTTTATTAATATTATTTTCTTTCATATACTTAATAATAGATAATCCATCTTTATTAGGTAATAACAAATCCATTATTACTACATCAAACTCATTATGATTAGATTCAATATAATTTAATGCATTTAAACCATCTTTATAAGTTTTTACTACTTTAATTAAAGCGTGATTACTAAAATACTTCTCTATACTACTAATTTGTTCGTCTAAAGAATCAACTACCAATATACGTATTTTATTTTTCATATTTTTCTCCCTCTAATTACAACACGCAAATTAATTATAGTATAGTAAACGACAAATTAAAAGAAAATATTATGTAAAGTGTTGTCTAATTATGTAAAGCATTGTCAATTATTGTCGAAAAAATAAAACTTTACACTTTTTATACAAAAAAATATTAACTATTCACTAGTTAATATTCTTATTGCTTCATTTAATTGATTATCATTTTCTTCTGTAGGATTATCTATAAATGTTTCACTTAATTTAACTTCTATATCAGGAACTAAGCCAACTTCATCAATAGAATCTCCATTTGGAGTATACCATAAAGCACTAGTATATTTTATCATAGTTCCATCTTCTAACTCTCCAGTTGTTTGTACTTTACCTTTTCCATAT
This sequence comes from Bacilli bacterium, assembly GCA_017411405.1. Classification (GTDB taxonomy): domain Bacteria; phylum Bacillota_I; class Bacilli_A; order RF39; family UBA660; genus UMGS1124. Next base: position 25,470 of record JAFQQE010000015.1, read on the forward strand.
GACTTTACACCAACTATAGTTGCGCCATAACTATATTTTAAAGATGCTGCTAAAATTTCACTAGCACTAGCACTTCCTCCATTTATCAAAACTACAACTGGATAATTTTTCTTGTTTTCTGTACTATCTCTATAATCTATACTTTCTTTTTTAGATTTAATAGAATACATTAATTTATCTTTTTCTAAAAACATTTCTATAATATTTGTACAATTAGTTAAATATCCTCCTGTATTACCTCTAACATCTATTATTAAAGAATCTATTCCATCATTTTCCATACTTGATAAAGTTGCTTCTACTTGAGTATCAACAGTACTAGAAAAAGTTTTAATATTAATATAACCTATTTTTTTACCATTAACTTCTTTTATAGAACTATTTATAGCAGGAACTATTAATGTTTTTCTTGTTATATCAAAACATTGTTCTACATCATCTCTCTTTATACACATATTAATATTTTTATCTTTTGAATTCTTTATAATTTTAGAAGCTTCTTCAATACCTTTATTAAAAACATCTTCTCCATTAATAGAAACTATGATATCATTAACCATTAAACCAGCTTCTTTAGCAGGACTATCTTCAAATATTTCAAATATATATATTTCACCTTTTTCATTAGAAGTAATTCTAATCCCTACTCCTTCATAAATACCCTCTAATTTTTCATTTAAAGCCTCAGTAGCATCTTCATTCATATATATAGTATAATCATCACCAGCATATGTTAACATACCACTTATGGCTGCATCGACTAATTCATTCTCATCTAAATCTTCATAATAATCATCTAATAATCTATTATAAGTATTAATAAATTCGTTAACATACTTATTATTAGTATGACTAACTTTACCAGCATAATTTAATCTACTATATATTAAAGAGCCACTAATTATAGACATAATTATAGTAGGTACTGTTATTAACAAAACAATTTGTATAAAATTTAATTTAATCTTTTTCATAAGTCCCCTCCATAATAGAATTCTATCATAAATTAATAATAAAAAAAAGATGATAATTCATCTATTTTAAAACATCAATTATATTATCTACTCCACTATAACATTTAGTAACTTTACCAGATTCAATTTTAAATAATGTAGCTTCTTTAACACTAATCTCATTGCTATTATTAGGTTTTTCAACTAATTTTCCCTTTAAAGCACTTTTATTAATTTTTAAATTTAAATCAACATAATAAGTCTTAATATAGTTATCACTACTTCTATAACTATCTAGAACACTATCTAATTCACTACCACTATCTTTACTAGAATACAAAATAACATAATACTCATCTTCTATTCTATTAAACATAGTACCAATACTAGCGATATCATAATTTATTTCTACTTTTTTATCAGTTTGATTGCTTTCAGTTTCTTTATTTAATACATGCTCAGTTAAAAAATATACTCCTACACAAATAACAATAACACTTACTAATAGAATTATTAAATTTCTTATCTTTAATTCATCGCCACTAACAATTTTATTTTGTTTTATTCTATTCTTTACCATTATAACCACCTATAAAATATTTTAGCATATATTTAATTAAACTCAAGAGAAAAATAAAAAAAGATGCTAAAAATACATCTTTTATGGTTTTATAATAATCTTTATAGCAGAATCTTTTCCACTAGTCAAACGTATAAATGATTCTTGTACTCTATCCAAAGAAACAATATCATCAATATATTTTTTAACATCTATTTCTTTCTTAGAAATCATATCAATCACATTTTCAAATTCTTGTGGAGTATAAGCAATAGCACCTTGTAAAGTAACTTCTCCCATTACACTCATTACTAAAGGAATATTTACATTACCTAACGCCACCCCAACTAAAACTATTTTACCTCCCGGTTTAACAGCCATAATAGCTTCGCTTACAGCAGGACTATTACCACAACATTCCATAACAACATCAAATCCACCAATAGTCTTCTTTATTAATTCTGGAATTATTTTTTCATCTAAAGCATTATAATATTCATCAACTTTTCCATATCCTAATGCTTTTTTACCTCTCTCATCATTTGTTTCTAATAATGTAACATTTTTAGCTCCTTGTAGTTTTGCAAATTCCGCACACATTAAACCAATTATACCGCCTCCGATAACAAGAACATTATCTCCTTTTTTTATATTACCTAAATTAACTGCATGCAAACTTACTGCACTAGGTTCAACCATAGCAGCTTCTTCATCAGTAACATTATCAGGTAATTTTTTTACTAAATCACTTCTACAACTTGAAACTTCAGCATAACCTCCATTATTAGATAAAGATAATCCTACAGCTTTAGACCAAGTTAACTTACAATATTGAGGATTACCACTTTTACAAGCATTACAATATCCACACGGAGAAATAGGTAAACCAGTAATTCTATCTCCTGCTTTTAAATCACTTCTAGAGCCCGGATCAATAACAGTACCAGCAAATTCATGCCCCATTATTAAACCCTTAGGTTCTCCAACTTCCCAATAATGTATATCACTACCACAAATTCCACAAGCAGTAACTTTAAAAACAACACTACCATTCTTACTTATCGGTTCTTCCGTTTCACATACTTCTAACTTCTTTTCTTCTACAATTTTAACACACTTCACAATAATCCTCCCTATTCTAATATTATTATAATACAAAATTTAAAGGATTAAACAAAAAAATTTTATGCTTTACATTATATTACAGGAGCACCAATAAAATCAGTATTTTTATATTGAAAATAAATTAAACAACATATTCCTGCAATTAATAAGCTGCTACCTATAAGTTTAATTAAAAATAATTGTTTTTCTTCTTCATTAACTTTATTATAAGCATTTAAATTTCTAATAAAAAAATAAATATATATAAACAAACTAATAATAAGCACAAAGAAAAATATTTTATTAGCATAAACTTCATCAGTTTTATCTTTATTTTTAATAAATTCTTTTAATAAATTATCACCAAATATATTAAGTAAAGATAATATAATAAATATAACCCATATAAAATCTTCAAAATCAAGTCTTTCTAATTCATTATCAAAAATATTCATACTAATAATATGAAAAAAAAGTAAATATTATTTACTTTTCTCCTGAAACTATAATACTAGTTCCTGTTAATCCTTCTGCAATTGTCATTAATTCCTCACCATCTAAACTAGTACTACTTAAATAATAATCAACACCACCACTAGTCCAATATAAAGAATTACTTGATAAAGCACCAATACAATCTGACATAATTAAAGGTTCACCATTTACAGGAATAATTTCCATCTCATCATATCGTTGACTAACTTCTTCTACTAATACAAAAGGACTATCTCCAGCAAAAGTTAATATCGCCCTGTTACCATTATCTGTATTTATAGTATCTTGAGTACTTAACGAAGTATTTTGAGGCACATATAATGGATAAATAATCTCATCTAATATATTACTAGTATTTTCAGTATCTTCGCTACTTGAAACGTTGTTTTGATTGTTATCTGTTTCTTCCTTATCTTTAATATCATCAATATTTTGTTCTTCTTCAGGAACTGTTATTAAACTTTCCAAAGAAAAATATTCGTCATTAAATTTAGGTTTATATTCTATACTATTTACATTTAAGGTTATCTTTACATTGCCTTCTTGATCAAGAACTAATACTTTTTTAACATTATAATCATCATCCAAATATATTTTTTCACTATATAAAGCATTATTATTAGGATAATTTACTCTACACTGTATATAATTAACTTTATCTTCTTTTCCTACATATACGTTATTATCATTGACGACATCATTAACTAAAACATCTAATAAGTAAGATTGACTACCATTATTTGGCCAATCACTCTGAAATTTAAAACTTTTATTTAAATCTGGTGTAACAACATAAACCCCATCTTTATTTTTTAAAATAACTTGTTCATGATCATTAGTCTTATTAATTAAACTAACTTTATAATAATCATTTTTACTTTTACTAGATTCTATATCATAATTAAATGTATCTTCATTACTAACTATATCCATAGTACCTTTTAATAAATAACTATTACTATCATTAATTTTATCTTTAAATTTATTAATTACATTATCATTACCACTCTTACCACACCCACAAGTAAATAAAAACAAACATAATATAACTAAATATTTTTTCATAACTTCCCCTTTTCTAATTAAATATATTTTTATAAATCTTATTTATTACTTAAATTAAAAAAATTTTAAATAATACGTATATATATATTAAAACGATCCATAATAATAACAGAAAAGAGGTTATTATGAGCACATTACAAAAAATATGTTTAAGTGTAACAATTATAGGAGCTATAAATTGGGGTTTAATAGGATTATTAGATTTTAATTTAGTAGAAGCTATATTTGGTGCAGAATCTATTATTCCTAGAATAATATATTCTTTAGTAGGTTTAACTGGTTTAGTTAATATTGGTATTTTAGTAATGGATTTAGGTGAACATTAAAAAAATAGTTAGAAATAATCCAACTATTTACTAAATCTATTTATGATATTCTTTCTAGGAATATCTTTTTTTATTAATTTTTTTCAACAACATATAAATAACTATCTACCTTAATCATAACTACTTCAGCCTTAGTATCATATTTTAAATCTTTAACATATTCTATACTTAAATTAGCTTTATAACCACTATATTCCTCTTCACCTAAAACAAAAGTATTTTCTTCTATAGAATCAATAATTACTTTTTTAACTAATGGTAATTCTTGCTTCCTTTCACCATCACTATTATCTTCCATATACTTATATAAAGTATTTTCAACATTTAATTTATAATTATCAACTATAGACGGATAAACAAATTCTACACCACCAATATCATACATATTCTTTTTATTAGATAAAGAATATAAATCTATAATAAACATTTTACTTACACTCTTAGCATATTCTAAATAATCTATACTTTCATTCTCTAAATTACTTTTTAACTTCTTAAATTCATCCTTATATATACTTGTATCATTATCATGTAATATATAACTATATCCTCGTATAGTAACATTCTTATCAATCTTTTTATCTATAAATTCATTTTTAGTAAAACTATATACTATACCACCTACAAAATATATAAATACAATTATAGAAATTATTAACAATATTTTTTTAGCTTTCATTATTTAATTATACGATCTCCTTCATTTTTTATTAAATCATATACAATAATATCATTAGATAGTTCAATAATTGTTTCTGTATATAACTTACATTCTTCTATATAAGTTTCATCTATTGGTGAATTAGTTAATGGCATATATTCTTCTTTACTACTATTATAGTAAACTTTACTAGTTAAGAAATTACCATTAGGAAAAGGTATAATATTATTCCATTTAGTTTCAAATATATCATGTCCTAAAGCAAATTCATTTTTTATACCTAACATATTGCCAATAGTTGGTAAAACATCAACCATACCCATATAATATTTTACTTCTTTTTTTAATCCATCTTCTTTAGTCCACACTATTAAAGGTGTTTTTCTATTTAATTCATTTTGATAATAATCAAATTCTATATATGTTGGATCTTCTTCATCTTTAATTTCACCAGTCGTAAAATCAAAATTATAATAATAATTAAATTCATTTTTTGATAATTTTGCATCATGATCTCCATACATAACAAATACAGTATCATTCATTATATCATTTTCATATAAAGAATTTATAAATTCTCCTAATGCTTTATCAGCATAATGAGCACTCTTAATATAATTACCTAATTTTGTTCCTTCCAAATAATCATAAGTTACTTCTTCTTTTACTCCATCATCATTTACTATAGTTGTAGTATAAGTTAAGTCTAATAAATTCCCATATACATCTAGATCTTCAAAAGGAGTATGATTAGATAATGTAATTATTGTACCCATATAATTTTCATGATTATTTTCAATATTAGTTAAAATAGGAGTTATTTGCTTATAGAACGAAAAATCTGATAACCCTAATCCAACTACTTCATCTATATTATATTTATCTTCAAAATACATATCTTGATATCCTAGACTTGGATGCATTTTATGTCTATTCCACATACTAGCTTTATTACCATGCATACTAAAAGTGTAATAACCATTTTTAGATAGTAATTTTTCTATACTTTCAAAATATCTATCATAATAACTTACAAATACAGTTCCACTAGATACAGGTAGTAAAGATGTATTAACTGTTAACTCTGTATCACTACTTGTACCTACACTTATTTCTGGATAAAAATTACTAAAATATAACCCTTCTTTAGTTAGTTTATTTAAATTAGGAGTTATCTCTTGTCCATTTATTTTTAAATCTACAAAGAAAGTCATCATACTTTCTAAATGCATAAATATAACATTTTTCCCTTTATATATATCAGTATACTTATTATCTGATTCTTCTTTTTCTTTATTCGTAAAATATTCTACAAATTTACGTGAAGCTTCATCATATCCAAATAAACTATTTAATTTGCTACCCATAGTTTGAATTAAATCATTACCTTGATATATTACAATACCAAAACTTTTAACAATGCTCTCTCTATTCCATTGTTTAACTAAACTACCATAACTAGTTTTAGAAATCATAGATAAATTAATACCTAAAAGCATGATACTTACTAATATAGTATATAAAAATAATCTTTTACCCTTTTCTATCTTTCTAACTAAACTAAAATAATCCTTCTTTTTTAATCTAACATTAATATACCAAAATATAAATATTGGTACTAAATATATAAAATGTATAATTTTTAGTTTTTCAAATATAGCATCTCCCACTTCACCCACTTGACCTAAAGCAGAAAGTAAACTAAATGATGCAAAAGATGAATACCAAGTATAATATATAGAATTTATAACACATATCAATACATTTACAATAAATAATGTAAATAAATAATAAAACTGTTTGTTAGGCTTAATCAAATAAGCAAAAGAACCAAAAAATACTCCAATAGCAAAATCTATAAAAAATGTTTTTTCATTATACCAATTACCAACTGTTAAATATCTAACTAAAAAACAATTTATAAAAGTCAACAATATAAATGATAAAAACAATCTATTATGTTTTATATAATTAATAACATTTTTTTTACACTTTTTATATAAATTAATAGTTTTATTCCTATACTTTTTTATTACTTCTTTATTCATAATATTCCCTCTTCGTTAATCAATTATACCATATATTTTAAAAAATAAAAAGTTCATAATTAAATGAACTTAAATTGTAAAATAACATAACATAATCGCTATAAAAAGTGCAATTATAAAATATAAACTTTTTAAAATAATATTAATTATTTTTCTAACACTATTATTATTAATTTTATTAATTAATTTTTCTAATGGATAATATATACTTTTACCTAAACCTTCATAATATATTTGATCTATATATTTTTTCATTATTTCACCCCATTAGAAGTATCTACTTCATCTATTGTTACTTTACTAGTATGTGGTATAGGTTTCCACTCTACTTTTTTAAATATTGCAAAGTATGTTGTATAACGACCAATAATATCAAATGTAGGCCAAGTTAAAGTAAACAACACTTTTTTTAAAAAAGGAATTTTTTTTATTCTATGTCTTTCTACTATAAATACGTATATAGCAACCCACATATTTTTTATATAAGCACCCATTCTATAAAGTAATCTTAACCATATAGCAAGTAACATTGATAAGAAAAATGCACTTATTCCAGAATTTATTGTAATAATCGGTTTATTAAATATAAATGATAAAAATTTAGCAAAAATACTACTACCACCAAATAGATAAGCAGTTACCCCATTACCATAAGAAAAACAAGCATATATTAAAACACTAACTAATAACCATCTAGCAAAATTAAACACTACTAAAGGAGTTAATTGCATCAAAGTATCATAAGAAGCAAAACGATGCCTGATAGATTCTAATAAACCAGAAAAAAAACCACGTTTTTTATCTTCAATACCCCACTTATCTTTTATAAAAAATTTACCAAAAAATATATTAACAAATAATTTAGGACCTGTTTCTAAAAATGCTAACAAATGTCCTTTACTCCAACGTAATCTCTGTCTTAAAGCTACTTTCAAACTTATAGGTTGTTCATCAAAAAACTCAGCTTCATCTTGGTAAGTTATTTGATACCCACGCGCAACAGCATCAGCAGTTAATGCTCTATCTTCTGTAAGCCCAGTATAATTCCAACCATTCTTTACTATTTCATTAGCAAACAAAAATCCAGTACCTTGAATATTAGTAGCTAAATGTAAAACACTTCTTGCTCTATGATTAGAACGTATACTACGTATCCAATGTAAAGCATACGTAGATGCAATCCAGTTTTCATCAAAATTCTTAGTATTTCTATAAGACGTAATAATCTTTTCACCACTATCAAAAGCATCATTCATTTTAGTTATATAATTCTTATTTAATAAATTATCTGCATCAAATATAAAATAACCTTCAAAAGATTCAATACCATAATCACGTTTTATATTTTCAAATAAAAATTGCAAAGCAAAACCTTTAGTTCTACGAGTCGGATCTTGTCTTTCATAAACTTTCGCTCCATACTTACGAGCAACTCCAGCCGTATCATCAGTACAGTTATCTGCAACAACAAATACAGTTAAATGTTCTTTAGGATAATCTTGTTTATTAATACTATCTAATAAATTACCAATAACAGCCTCTTCATTACGAGCCGCAATTAAAATACCATATTTATGATAATTCTTAGCAGGTTTAAACTTTCTAGTAAATAAAAAACCTATAGCCCAATATATAGCTTTATAAGCTAACATAATACTTAATACTGTCCCTATTATATTATATATATTTTTAGCACATAAATAACTTTCTCCAATAAAATCAATTATACTTCCTAACATAATATACCTCTCAAAAATAAATTATATAAAAATTATATCATAAATTTATCTAAAATAAAAAAATAGTTAAAAAAAAACTATTCTTTCTTAATATCTGAAATAGATAATTTATTATGTTTAGCATTTCTATTCCAAAACATATTAGCAAAATAACAATATATATTATTGTTTATATAATCTACTGTTGTAAAAAATTCTTCAGTTTCTTTTTTTTCTTTTATAAAAGTTGCAAAATTCTCTATATCTTTCAAAAATTTCTTAGAAATAAATCTAAATTTTTTATTACCAACTACTTCACCAGCTCCTATTAATATTGATGAACAATATTTCAAATTAACTTTCTTACACCAATTTTTAATTATATTTAAAGCTGTAACATTTTGTTCAGCTTCTCTAAAGCCACAATTTATAACAAAATAAACCAACTTAGATTCAAATTTAATATTATTATCAATAATATAATCAAAAAACTCTAACAATTTTGAAGGAGGAGCATCAACATATAAAGGAAGCGCAAATACTATCACATCAGATTTATATATATTAGATATTATATCTTCTCTACTATCTTTATTTATACTAAAAAACACATAATTGTCTAATTCTTTAGAAATAATATCCAAAAACTTTAAAGAATTACTACTTTCTAATTTTGGACTACAATTAATTAAAGTATACATTTATTTATCTCCTTTAATTTACTAATATATTTAACATTATAAGATTGAGCATTTAAATTTATAGCATTTGCTTTTACTAACCTTTCTAAACACATTTTATCTTCTTTAGAAACTTCACCATAAATATAAATAGAAAGTTTTAACTTTTCATCATATCTACTTTCATGATGAACTTCACCATTTCTAATAGTAAAATATGGTAAAACATATCCTATACTTCTCTCTAAAACTTTCTTAACACTATGACTATAACAACCATATCTGTTTTTGCTAATAATTATAAGTTCACTAGAGTCCTTTAAATAATCACACATAGAAAAAAATTCATCATTAAAAATACATCTTTTAGGATGTTTAATCCAACAAGAAAAACATCCAATACAATTATTATTACAACAATTAGATGACAATATTTTATCATCTGTATTAAAGCTTATATTTTTTAAATCTTTATCATTTAAATCATGTATTATTGTTCTCATATTAAAACATATTTATTAAAAGGATTATTATTACAATTATTTAAATAAATAATCTTTGTTTAATTTCATCCAATAATTTCTTGTTATATGATATTAAAAATAATAATATACTTATTATCAAAATTGGTAAAATCGCATATAAAGACCATGTTAAAGAAATCTTTTCATATTTAAATAAATCTATACTACTTTCAATACCAATTATAGCAACAGAACTAACAACTAAACATAAAACAATACTTCTAATTAAACTCTTTCTTCGTTTTTTTATCAAGAAAGTACATAACATAACATATATCCATAATATAAATATAAATGGCAAAACCAAATAAATAAACCAATGCATCCCACTATTTAAATAAGCAATTACAAAAAGTAACAATTCTATTCCAACAAAAGCCAAAGTATGTGAAATATACACACTTTTAAAATTTAAATAACTTAATAAAGAACCAAAACATATAATCGAAAAAACCACATATATAGACCACGTAACAGAATGAGTAATAATTATATTACATAATACAGTTACTAAAGCTAAAACAAATAAAACAAAATAACATATTTTTACTAAAAACTTAAAATCAACACTTTTAAATTTTTCAATTTGATTTGAGTATACAGAATAAGAAACTTCATCCTTTAAATTTGGATTAATAACTTTTGTATTACATAAAGGACACTTTTTTTCGGATTTTGCAAGTTTCACCCCACAATTAACACAATATGACATAATTACCTCCTATTATTACTTTCTATTAAAACAGGAATTCCCATTTCAACCAATTTTGTAAAAAATAATTTTTCTAACTCTGTTTCTTTTATTCTTCTAGAAAAAGATATATATAATTTATCATTACAACTAACACATGATATTGTTCCCGGATTATTACGAGATCTTCCAATTATAAAATTAATATTTTTAATATATTTTGACATACTATTAGGTAAATCAATATTACCTAAATTAGAAAACGTTGTACTACAATACCTATCACCCATTAAATACTCACTAAAAGATAATATATATTTTTTTAAAAACATAGGAATTAATCTAATAAAATAATTTCTTGCTAATTTAACATTACTAGATATTTTTGCATTCAACTTCTTTTCAGTAATCATTAAACCCATACTGTTTTTTACTATTTTAATAATTTCATCAAAATTATAATGCCCATACTTAGTTTCAATACCGATATTAACATATGAAGAAAAGTTTCTCATAGTATTAGACTTATAAAAATTTCTTAAATTAATTGGAACTAAAACTTTTAAAGGCTTATTATTTTTTCTTCTTTCTTTTTCTTGAATATCCTGTAAACTAGATAATATAACAGATACAAAAAACTGAGTTATAGTACAATCATATCTTTTACTTATTTTTTTTATATCATCAACTAAAATTTCACCAGTTATTATATTTAATAAATGACTATCTATTAATGTTCCTTTATAATGATATGCAGTTTTTTCTTGCTCCAAAAAAGTTGTTTTTCTAGCATATTTTTGAAAACTATCCATAATTTCTTCTTTTTTAGGGGATTTTTTAGGATTTAATATTTTATCTGAATATTCAATGCTTATTTTATTCTTTATTTTTAAATATTCAGCAACTAAAGAAAGTAAAAATGTTATAGCTCCAGTTCCATCAGTAAGAGCATGAAAGCATTCGAAAGAAATACTTTTATCATAATAACGAACTCTAAACATAAATCCTTTATTTTCCTTAAAATTTATCCTAATCATTGGATTATTAACATCCTCTTCTATTATAGGCACACTATTAATATGTTTAAAATAATGCCAAAACAATCCTTGATTTAGTTTATAATTAAAAGTAGGAAATCTTTTTAAAATTATCTTTAAAGCCTTATTTAATATAAGTTCATCTACTTGTTCTTTTAAAGTTACACTAACTCTAAACATAGATGCATATTTTCTAGTTAAAGTAGATGGATATATTGTTGCAGCATTATCTAATTTTATCCAATTAGGAATAATTTTCAACTTTTTTACCATAATATCCCTCCTACTTAATTAATCTTTATACTATCATACTTACAAATATAAAACAATTAAAAACAAATAATTTTATATAATGCATAAAATTATAGCACCGTTATAAGTATCTATTATTCTTAAATTTCTTTTTTCACAATATTCATTTTTCCCTTATTTGAGCATCAATAGAATATCCAAAGTCTTTTAGTTCTTCTCTTGTATATGATTTTTTATTTTCTAATATTAAAAAAATCAAACACTCATATAAAGTGTGCGAGTATTAACCTCAATGGAGCAAATGCGTTATTGGTAACAACCTTTTTCATATTTAATTTATCATATGTAATTTAATATATCAATATGAAATTAACCGACAAGATAACCGACAAGATATAAGCAAGATGATTAAAATTATTTTAAATAATTTATAAATGTTTTACTTGCAAAAGTTGATGTTATTGATTTATTAGTCGCCAAATAAACATTTATATTTGGTATTTTTTTATTTAATTTTAATTCTTTTAAATTTGGATAATTTCTTTTAGCTAAGTCTATTATAACAAAACCAATGCCTAAACCAATATTTGTAAATTCTGTAATTAATTCTTGACTTATAACTTCCATTTTAGGAATTAATTTAACATTATTTTGTAATGCTATATAATCTAATAATTTTCTGCTATTAGATTCTTCTTTTTGTAATATTAAAGGATATTTATTTAAATCTTCAAATTTATTAATTTCATCATTATAAAATTCATGATTATAAACAAAACCTTGTTTTAATTCTTTTATTTTTTCTAAATTTAAGTTAGTTTCTTTTATATTACTTTCATTAAAAATTACAAAATCTAATTTACCTAATTTTAAATCATTAATTAGATTACTTGTTAAATCATTTATTATGTTAATGTTGATATTAGCATAATCAGTGTGAAATTTTTTTAAAACATCTATTAGAATTAATTTGGTTAAAGTTGTTGAACATCCAATATTAATTTCTCCTTTTGTTAAATCTTTGAAAGAAGTAAATTCATTTTCTGCATTATTAATTAATTCCAAAGCTCCTTTAACATATTGATAAAACATTTTACCTTCTTCTGTTAATTCCATACCTTTATTACTTCGTAAAAATAAAGTACCACCTAAGCTATCTTCTAATTTCCTTATTGATTGTGATATAGCTGGTTGAGATATGTGTAATTCTTCACTGGCTTTAGTCATATGTTTGTATTTTGCAACAGTATAAAAAACTCTATATAACTCTAAATCTATATTCATTATAAGCACTCCTTATGGATATGATAACATAAATATATTGTACTTATCAACAAAAAGTTTGTAAAATACAAGTGAAGGGAAGAAAAATAATATGGAATTATTAAATAATAAAAAAGAAATTGATAAACCAATATATATATTTACTGGATATTATGATTCAAGCGAAGATTGCTATGGTCCTTGTTTTGGACAGCCTGATTCTTATATATATGCAGAATACGAAAATATAAAAAGTAGTGTATATAATAGAGATAATAAAAGTGTTTTAAAAAAAGATATGTCTGATTTTGAAAAAGATAAAATAATAATTAAAGCTGAAATGTATGTTACTACTAAAGAAGTTAGAAAAGTTTTTAATGAAGAATTAAATAATATAAATAATAAAACAATTTATGAGTGTATTGAAGAAACAAGAAAAAGAATTAAAAATTTAAGCTATTTAAAAAGTCCAGAATATAAAGAGAAAGTTTTATTAGATAAAATTCATGAATTATATAATAAAGTTAATAGTAAATTTATAAAAAAAGAAATATTATATAGTGGAAAATTTCTTGATATTTTAAGAGAAATATATAAATTACCAAATGAAAAAGTAATTGAAAAAGAAAAAGTTATTAAAAATAATGGAAAAGATTCTGTAATAGTAGTTTCAATAACTAAAGATAATGAATATATAATTACTTTTCAAAACAGAATAAAAGATAAAATAATAGCAGAGTTTCCATCAGGATACATAGAAAATAATGAAGATGTAATAGAAGCAGTTAAAAGAGAATTGAAAGAAGAAACAGGTTATATATCTAATAATATATATATAATTGATCAAGCTTATACTTCTCCTGGAATTGATAATTCTATAACATATATTGTAATTGCAAAAGATTGTTTTAAAGAAGAAAAAACAGAAAGAGATAGTAATGAATTAATATCATTTGATTTGTTTTCAGAAAAGGAATTAGAATATTTAATAAAAAGCAATATAATGAATGGTGCTTTAAATAAATTGGCCTATTATAATTTGATTAGTAATTCAAAAAAATATAACAAACCTTCTAATCAATGTTTACAAAAAATATTATTATAAAAAATTTAGAGTATCAGTTTATTTAAAATAAAAAAGGAGGAGTTTGTATGCCAAAAAAAATTATATATCATTATAAAAGAAATGGGGATAATAAAGATTGTATATTAGAAGTTCCATATTATGAAACAATTCAAAAAATAAACGGAAATGATTTTAGAAAAATTTTTATATTAGACATACGCTATTTAAAACATCGGGAAGAGATTTTTAGAAATTTTGATAATTTTCAAACACAATTGTTAGCTGATGAATTTTTCTCTTTACCTAAAGATACTGAATATCCTATGACTTTCTCTTTATATTTTTTAAATTATAATAATAAGATAGTAAATTGTGAAGAGATTTTATATGATTATCATTTTGCATTGAAAGATTTCATAAGTATTGATGAATATAACAAAATTTTAAGAAAAGAACTAAATTTAATAGTTGTAAATAGTAATTCATCTTATAATTATAATGGTAAAACAATACAAACTAATAATTTTAATTTAATATACGGATTGAATGGTAGTGGTAAAACCAGATTTTTAAAAGATATGGCATCTAAAAAAAATATACCTTTATTTTATCTAAATAAAAAATTTGAAGAAAAAAACATTTTACTCTCTAATTCTTTTCAATATTTAGAAAATTTATCAAAAATAATTGATTATTGTCAAACTCAAAACATTCCACTTTTATTAGATGATTTATGTTGGTATTCTTTTGATTGGAGAAATCAAATAAAAGTTATTGATACATTATATGATTATTCTCATAATAATGATGTTTTTTTTACATCTGCTCAGTATGAAATAAAGCGATTAGTAAAAAAACGTTCACATAAACCTAATATAATTGAGTTTGACATATAAAAAAACTAATTCATTTCTGAATTAGTTGTAATAAAGCTTGATCGGTTCAAGCGTTTTTTCTTATGGAGCAAATGCGCTAGTGGTAACAACCTTTTTCAACAATATTTTATAAAAATTAAATAATCTTGTCAATATTGAAAAGCGTAAAAATATATTTGATTTTTTATCAATTTATTTAATATACGAAGTATCAAATCCTTCTGTAATATATCCATCACATTTAATGAAAGCTTTGGAATTTGGTGTGTTGTCATATATAAAAATAGCATATCCATAACAATTACAAGCTAAATTTGAATAACCTAAATCTTTAAGTGATACAATATATTCTTTGTTTTTCGACCAAGCTTCATAAAAAATTTTTTCAGTTCCATAATTATCCATTTTATTTTTTATTTGCCATTCGATATCATCTGCAATTTGACATGATTTAATTTCATCAATATTATCTTTAACTTTTTTTGTATATGTAAATATACTAAATATAATGAAACCTAAAATTATGATATTAAGTATTAATATAAGTATATTAAAGATTCCTTTACTCCTTAAGTTTTTTGCACAAATAATAGTATTTATAATTAAACATATTATTCCTAATATATTCATTCCAAATTTAATAAGGACCAAACTTATAACTAATAAAATAAATGACATATTAAATTCTCCTTTCTATCTTTAATATAATTATAAATCTAATTGTATGGTACTTCAATAAATAATTTTTACTATATTAAAAATATTTAAAATATGTTAATATATTTCTTGTAAATTATTTTTTTAAAAGGAGCATTTTATGAAAGAAATAAAAGATTTAGTAGAAATTATACCTGATGATGTAAAAAAAGAGATATATAAGGATGGAATTAAAACTACTGTTATTGAAACAGGGGAAACTTTATCACTAATTCCAAGAACAATAAAAAATGCTTTTTCTCCACTTAAAATGTGGTGTATGAATAGAGAGTTTAGAGTTAAAGAGTTAGAATTAGAGTTACAAAAAAAATTAGAAATAAAAAAAGAAGAGAATATTGTCGATTGCGATCCTAGTATTTTTATTCCATCAGCGCAAGCTATTAGTTATAATTGGGATAAAATAGATATTAGAGAGATGTATTTAAATTTAATGGTTTCTGATATGGATATTACAAAAAAAGAAAATGTTCATCCAAGTTTTTCAGAAATTATAAAACAAATGGATTCAATAGATGTTCAAGTTTTTACAAAACTTTATAGACAACACATTATACCAGTTTATGTATTAAAACATAAAAAAATAGAAGGAACAACTCCAATACTAGATTATTTATTAGATGACGGATTTTATATCAATATATCTGAATATAGATTAATTAAAAGTTTAAACAATTTGGAGAGATTAAAATTAATTGATATTGATGTTGATAGTTATTATGTAGATAAAAAAGTATATAATTTAATAGAAAATAGTACTATTTTTAAAAATTACAAAGCTGAATTTTTAGATACATTGGTTATTAAAAAAGGAATGATTAAAAAAACAGAATTTGGAAAAGGTTTTTTTAATGTGTGTTGTGGGCAATAATGTTTTCTATAATAAAAAATTATTAGAATTAACTATAAGTTTTATATTTATGTGTTATAATAAAATAGATAAATGGAGGTTTTGGAAATGGAAAATTATACTTACAAACATATTTTATTAGGATTAAGAAAAGAATATTTAGAAAACAATGAAAAACTAGATAAATTAAGAGAATATGTATATTTCACTAAAGATAAAAAAAGTAATTATTATTTCAATATGATTTCTAACTCAAAAAATAAAACAGAAATGGTAGTAGATAGAGATAATATAAGAGAGAGTATATTTAGAAAATATGGATATAATAGAGTACCTACTCGTGCTTTTATGCGTATGTATGAAATAGAATTAAATTGTTTATTAAGAAAAAAATCTTTTAAGAAAAAAGACTTTAATATGAATATTATTGAGGGTAAAGAACGAGAATTTCAAGAGTTAATTAAAGAAATATTAAATTCGGATTTTGCTATTAATATGTTTTTAACTGATATCATTAAATCTAAAAGTTATTTAGATGAAGATTTAAAAAATGCTATTCTTCAACCGAATGTTTGTAATTATATATTTACTTTACGTACAGATAAATCTGAATTTGAATATGAAGGAAGAAAAGATATTATAGAATTTAGTAGTGTAAGTAAAATGAATGAAAAATTTAAGCCTTTGACTCAAGAACATATAGACGTTATTACTAATATTGAATTTCCTAAAGAATCATTTTCTTCTTATCATCAAAATGTTATTGAAAAAAATTTAGATGCAAGACCTATAGTTTTATCTGAAGATTATATACCAAGCATTGGAGCAACATTTGAAATAAAAGAGGAACCTAAAAAATTAGTATTAATTAATAAAAAATAAAAGAGTTAAATTCGATAAGTATATTGTAATCAATATGCTTTTTTCTTTTGAAAGTTTGTGTACACAAATGCAGTATTTTATTAAAAAAATGACTAAAATCCCATAAAAAAATAATATGAGCATAAGAGGATGCTGGCAACAATGTGGACATTTTATTATTCTATGAAATATGTGTATATTTTCACCATAATTACCATGTTTATATTTATCATATTGTTTTTGACATTTTTACTAAAAACTCAATGGAGCGAATGAGAGTATACTTCCAAACCCCTTTGAATTTTAAAAACCTTATAAATAAAGGATTTTGTGTTTTGACTCACCTCAAAGGGTTAATAGTTTTGTACAAAAAATTAATGATTAAAAATTATTCTAAACACAGATTTAGTTGAATTATTAAATGAATAATTTGAGTTCTAGATATTGTGAAATATTCTTTATTTCATTCAACAATTAATAGCGCAATCATTCAACAAAACATTTATGCATCATTTGCACATTAGATTATAATAAACATACAATTATTCAACAAATTTAACTGAATCAATGGGAATATAGTAAAATAAGTGAAAATATGTTAAAATTATTTTGGACGTGATTTATATTATGAAAATGTTAAGTGTAATAAATAATGATGAGATAAGAAACGAATTAAAAAAATTTGGAGAAAAAAATCAAATAAGTGAAGATGAAGTTATTTGTTCAATTGTTTATGAATTTGCAAGCAAACTTCCTTATTCAATGGATTACATGGATAAAGATTTTGTTCCAGGCATATTTTTGAATGTTTCACCAGTGAATCCTAGTAAATGGATTTTTAAAGATTATAGTAGTTTGTATTATAAGATGATTAATTGGGGCGATACAAAGAAAAGTGGTATTCTTCTTCAAATATGTAATATTTTTCAAGCTATGTTGATGGGACAATTTCCTAGTAATTATCAATTAACAGAAGAAGACTTTCATAATTTAGGTATTGATCAAATGACGAGTGATGATGAATATAATCGATTTTTATTTGAAACATTAGAAATGCTTCCTCAATATTGTTTGAAATTAAATTCAACTCAAAATTCATATGAAAGAAGAAAAATTTTAGATGATATATATTTGGTAATATTAGATAGAGTTGGTCAAAAGATTGGTGGTTTTAGAAGAACATCCGTGCATGGTGAAATAATTAGTGTTCAAGAACACAAGGCAACAATCCGTTTATTTCCCCACAGAGACTTAGATATGTTATATTATTTTGAAAGAATAGAATTTGGTTTTGGTGTTAGAAATTTAGTTGATAATATAAATAAAAAAATTGCTTTGGGAGTAAATCAAAGTAATGAAAATATGTATTTAGAATCTGAAAATGAAAATAAAGGACCAAAAAGGAAGTAAAAAAATACCAGGCTATTGAATTAGCCTGTTTTATTTTTAAATTTTTACTAGATATTATTAAAATTATGCGGTATTGTTTGTGTGAAGTTAGTTATTAACTTCGGGAGGTGAACGATATTTGTAAGATTTCAGTAGAAATAATGATATTCAACAATGACACTAAAGAAGAATTGAATAAGATAGCTAAACATAATGGAATAAATGTTATATATTATGAGGGTTATATTGTTATGTTTGATAAGGTTAATATACATGCAATCACACCACATATGTTAGTTTTTTGTAAAAATGGAAATTATTTAGTAGTATTACATTATGATGAATATCATGAAGATGATGTCTTATTCTTCGTAGATGGAAAAAAGTATACATTGCTCACAATAAAAAAATATATTAGAAATTATTTTAAAAATAATTCTAATATAAATGGTAAAATAAACAACAAATAAAATACAATTGATTAGCAACGAGTGGGATTTGGGCATAAAAAAATTGATACAATTAAGCATCAATTAATCAACAATTTGGAGCAAGTGAGCGGAATCGAACCGCCGTCTCAGCCTTGGCAAGGCCGCATACTAACCGCTGTACTACACCTGCATGTAAAATTAATATATCAAAATTATAATAATTTTGCAATATTAAAATAACAATTTTATAAAATAAATATCATTCTTCATATGGATTTACATGTATTATAGTTAAATATATATCATCTATTCTATTATTTATTTCATTTTCTAATCTATCTGCTATTTCATGACTTTCTAAAGTAGATAAATTACCATCTACAAATATAGTAAAAGTTATCTTATACTTATAACCTATTGGTGTAGAAATAAAATGTTGTACTCCTTTAATTTCCTTATGTTCAAAAATAATTTTATATACTTCATCTTTAGTACTATCAGAAAAAGATTTATCCATCAAAACATCGTAACTCTCTTTAAATATTTTAACATATGAAATTATTATCCAAATAGAAATTAAAGTCCCTATTACACCATCTAAAAAATAAATATTAATTCTAGTAAATAATATAGAAACTAAACTTAATGAAGTAACTAAACAATCATTTATATGATCTCTACTATTAGCTTTTAATAATAGATTTTTTTGTTCTTTAGATAACTTATTAGTATAAATATATAAAGAAAATTTTACTATTATAGTTACTATACAAACAATAATTAACCATATAGAGAAAATATATTTTTCATTTTCAAATATAGATATTACACTATTTTTTAACACTGATAAAGATAAAAAAATCATAATTATACTCATTATAAGGGAATAAACATATTCAGCTTTTCCATGTCCCAAATTATGATCATCATCAGCTTGTTTACTAGCTATCTTATTTCCAATAAAAGTTATAATAGAAGAAACAATATCTCCCCCACTATTAAAAGCATCAGCCAACATTGCACTACTATTAGTTAGTAATCCTATTATACTTTTAATAATAAATAAGAATAAATTACCAATTATTCCCATTATACTTGCAATTTTAACTTTCTTAAATCTATCCATTTAAACACTTCTTTTCATTTACTTATTTTTATATTTTAAATATTCTTCTATCGCAAATTTTTCAAATTTAATATTAAATAAATTAGCAACAAATATTGCATCTTTAATTCCAATATATTACCACCAATATATTTTATGCGTAAAAAAAATATAAGTTATTTTATATTTTTTAGCTTATTTAAAATTTTATCAAATATAGGTTTAATAAAATCTACTAATTGTTCTTCATGTAATTTAGTTATATTTACCCACTTCACACCTTTACTTTCATCTTTTCTATAAGTTAAAGGTAATTTTTCATCTGCTAGAAATAAATATATTATATCATAATGTACATGACTAGAAACATATTTTTTTCCTTTATATGCCCATTAATAGGTAAAACTTGTATACTAAATATATCTTTATCTACTATTTCTTGCTCATTATATGGTTCATATTTACCTATTAAATTTCTTATATCTATATTATCCCCTTATATCTTTTTAGTAATAAACCTACCAGCTAACTTATATTTATCTTTATTAATAATATATAAATAACCAAAAACACTATAAACAAAAGCACCAATAAAATTTACAAACAAATCATTCATAGTATCAATTAAACCAATATCTAAATACCCTTTTAACTCTATTTTTTCATCTAATCCATTATCTATAATAGTTTTATCAATATCATATATTTTAATGATCTTATTTTCATTATCACTTAAACTAACTGTATTTAATTTATATATATAAGTATCTTTCTGCATATCAAAATTAAAATGTTTATCCATTCCATATTCAAAGAATTCCCATAAAACCCCTATTGTCATAGAAAAACAGAATGCTACCAAAGATACAAATATTGGAGATAAATTAAAAGTACTAATATTTTTATTTAAAATATATACTAAAGAAAAACCAATACTTGCACATAAAAAACCATTTATAGTATGAAGTATATCATCAAAATGAGCATATAAACCATAAAAATTATTAATCTCACCTAATATTTCAGCTGAAAAAATAAATAAAAAAATAATAATTTCTAATACATTAGGTAAATCTATTTTAAATTTTTTTTCAACAAATGAAGGTAACAAAAATAGAATTAAAGATAATATACACAATAAAGCATTTTCTATATTACCTAACATTAATTCTCTAATCATACAAAAAATAGTCATAAATCTTAATACTAAATATACTATTAAAGAAGATTTACTAGATCTTTTTATACCATATTTTACTCTTTTATAAAAATCTTTCAATTTAACACCATCCTTATTAAATTATATCAATTAATACTATTTTTTTCCATATAATTAGTATAAAAGAACTTCATATTTTTTTACGAAGTTCTTTTGCTTTTAATAAAACTTTTTCATGTATATTAATCGCTTCATCTAAAATATACTTATCTAACAAAAACTTTTCACCAGATTTTATAGAATTAAGATAAGCACTATTTTCTCTAGATATAATATCAAATAACTCTAGTTCACTATAATTTTTATATTTATTCCAAACATAATCTAATAAAATACTATAACTTTTACCATTAGCTACTGATACTTCTTTTAAAGCATTTCTACCAAAAGTTAAAATATTTTTATTTTGATTACCAAATTTATTAAAAATACTATATAAAATTGGCCCTGACTTAGTTAAAGTAAATCTCTCAGAAAATAAACAACTATTATAATTAAATAAATAATCTCTATATAAAAAATATATTAAAAAATTTAATTTTAATGGAGTTAGTAATATATATTCTTCAAAAGATTTTTTTAGTATACTATTAGCAACTTGTATTGGTACTACCATAATTAATTTCTCCATTATACATGAGGTAAATTAGGATAATTAGGTTCTATTGAAAGTTCTCCAAAGTTGATAAAAATAAAAACAATTAATAATATAAAAAGTATCATTATTATTAAACTGAAAATCATTCCTCCAAGACTTAATCCAAAACCTATACCTAATTTACTACTTTCTTTTTTATACTTTTTAGCATATATAATACTAATAATTCCAGGTACAAAACATAATATATTGAAAAAAAATGATGATATTAAACATATTATACCTAATACTAAACTAGTTTCTTTATTCCCACTACTTTTAACTGCACTTTCATATAACTTATTTCCACAATTAAAACAATACATGCTTTCTTTGTTATTTTTTTGTCCACAATTATAACAATACATAATTACACCTCTTAACATAATTATATTGTCTTTTATTAAAGATAACAATCTATATTTATAAACTTTACAAAAAAAGAGACAAATTATTTATCTCTTAATACAGCATTAAATTTATTTTCAACGCCTCTGATTATATTGTTAAAAATAACCATAACTTCATCTTCAGTTAATGTTTTATTATTATCTCTAAAAGTTAAATTATAAGCTAAAGATTTTTTATTTTTATCTATTTTATCTCCAGTATATATATCAAACACTAATACATCAACAAGTAATTTACCACCATTTTTCTTAATTACTTTAACTATTTCTTCATTTGTAATATCTTTGTCAATAATAAATGCTACATCTTTAACAATACTTGGATACTTAGGAATATCTTTATAAGTCATCTTTGTAGGATATAAATTTAGTAATTTATCTAAATTAATTTCAAATACAAATATGTCTTTTTTAGAAACGTTAGGATGTAATTTACCAATAATACCTAGTTTTTCCCCTTGAACGATTATATTTGCACTTTGTCCTGGATGAAATTCATTTGGTAATAAAGAGTTTGCATCAAAACTATATCTACCAGTATATCCTAAATAATCTAATAATTCTTCAACTATACCTTTTATTACATAAAAATCAACAGAGGTATTTTTTATATCTAAATAATAATCTCCACTCATTAATATAGCAAGATGATTAGATTCTTTATATTCACCATTTTCTTTATAAAATGATTTACCAATTTCAAATATAGATATATCACTATTATTTCTAGCATTATTATAATCATAAATTTGTTTTAAAGATGATAGTAAACTATATCTCAAAGTATTTCTATCTTCACTCATAGGATCAGCTAAACTAATACTTTCAAATTCATCTAAAGTATATTTATGTACATCTTCTATTGGTATTAAAGAATAAGATAGAGTTTCATTTAATCCTTTATCAACTAACCAATTTCTAATAACTCTTTTTATATTATTATTTTTAGTTAATTTTGATTCAAATACAGGTAATTTCCCTTCTATTTTATCCATACCATAAATTCTACCAACTTCTTCGATTAAGTCTTCAGTTATCTTAATATCTAATCTTCTTGAAGGTACAACTACAGTTAGATAATCATTATTATCAAATACTTTAAAACCTAATGCTTCAAAAATTTCTATAGTTTCTTCTTTTGTAACATTTACTCCTAAAACTTTATTAATTTTTTCCACTTTTATATCAATAGATTTATCTTCTTTTTTCTCATTATCATAAATAACCATACCACCAACTATAGTAGCATCAGCATATTTTTCTAATAAATTACAGCATCTATCTATAGCCATATAAGTTCTTTTAGGATCTAATCCTTTTTCAAATCTATTTGATGCTTCACTTCTCAATATTTTTTTAGAAGTTTTTCTTATTTTAATACTATTAAATATAGCTGATTCAATTATTATTTCTTTAGTATTATCTTCTACTTCAGTAGATAAGCCACCCATAACTCCAGCTAATCCTACTGATTCTCTTTCATTTGATATTACAATATCTTCTATATTTAATGTTCTTAGAATACCATCTAATGTTGTTAATGTTTCTCCTTCATTTGCATTACGAACTATTAAAGTATTTCCTAAACTTAAAGAATCATAGAAATGTAAAGGTTGACCAGTTTCTAACATTACATAATTTGAAATATCCACAACATTATTAATAGGTCTTATACCACTTGCAATAAGTCTGGATTTTATAAAATCAGGACTTTCTTTAATAGTTATATTTTTAACTTTTTTTGCCAAAAACAAAGTACAATCTTCTGTTTGTATATCAATTTTAAATTCATTGTTAATATCTTCATTGTTTTCAACATAACTTAAATCCATATCTTTTACATTTTTTCTATATATTGCTCCTAATTCGTAAGCCATTCCAAGAATACTCAATAAATCCCCACGGTTACTAGTTAATTCAAAATCAATAACTTCATCATCTAATCCTAATAGTTTTATAGGATCACTACCTACTATTGCATCACTAGGTAATTCATGAATTCCTTCTTTATCTTTTGCTTCCAAAAATTTATTATCTATACCTAATTCAGCTTTAGAACACAACATACCATTAGAAACTTGACCTCTAATCATACCCTTTTTTATTTCTCCACCGGGAAGTTTTGCACCATCTAAAGCAACAATTACTTTTAAACCTTTACGAACATTTGGAGCTCCACAAACTATATCAAGTATTTCATCACCAACATTAACTTTACAACAATGTAAATGATCACTATCTGGATGCATTTCACACTCAATAACTTCTCCAACTGTTAAGTTAGTACAATTAATTAATTTTTGAGCAGAATCATATTCATTACCAACACTTGTCATATCATCAGCAATTTGTTTTATACTTAAATCTTCTGGTAAATCAACATATTCACTGACAAATTTTCTACTTAATAACATTATTCATTATCCTTTCTATCAAATTGATTTAAAAATCTAATATCATTTCCATAAATAGTTCTTATATCAGGAATTCCATATTTAAACATAGCAAATCTATCCATACCTGTACCAAAAGCAAATCCTTGATATTTTTTACTATCATATCCACTCATTTCTAAAACATTAGGATGAACCATACCAGCACCTAATACTTCTATCCATCCTGTTTGTTTACATAATGAACAACCTTTTCCACCACATTTAAAACAAGTAACATCAACTTCTACACTAGGTTCTGTAAATGGAAAGAAACTAGGTCTAAATCTTACTTGAGTCTTTTCACCCAATATTTTTTTACAAAACACTTCCAAAGTACCTTTTAAATCTGCCATAGAAACATTTTCATCGATTACCAAACCTTCAATTTGCATAAATTGATGACTATGTGTAGCATCTTCATCTCTTCTATAAACTTTACCAGGACAAACTATTCTTAAAGGGCCTTTTTCTTTATTTTCTTCCATAGCACGAACTTGAGCAGTAGAAGTTTGACTTCTAATTAAAAATTTTTCATATTCATCTTTTAAATAAAACGTATCTTGAGCATCTCTAGCTGGATGTCCTTTTGGTAAATTAAGTTTTTGAAAACAATTTTCATCACTTTCAATTTCTGGACCATCATATATTGTATATCCCATAGAAATAAATATATCTTCAAATTCTTCTTGAATTCTACTCATAGGATGTTTACTACCTCTTTTAACCTTTTTACCAGGTAAAGTAATATCAATTCTTTCACTTTCTAATTTTTCATTAATCGCTTTTAATTCAAATTCACTATTTAATCTTTCATATTCTTCATTAAAGTACGTTTTAACTTCATTAACTTTCATACCAAATTCACGTTTCTCTTCATTTGGAACTTCTTTAATCAAACTATTAATTTGAGTTATTTTACCATTTTTACTTAAATATTCTTGTTTCAAAGATTCTAACTCAGTTTTATCTTTAACACTTAAAAAAATATTTTTTACTTCATTTAATAACTCTTCTACTTTTTCATTATACATATAATATCCTCCTATAATATAAAAACAGTGTCATCCTATATAAAGGACGAAACACTGTTAAATTCCGCGGTACCACCTTTGTTCTAGTTACCTAGCACTCTTATCTATAACGTAGATTATACGATTAACACTCCTATGTTGAAATTTCTTTTATGTTATTCTTGTAATTGCTTTCAGCTAATAACAATCACTCTCTTTAAAGAACATTACATAAAATACTAGACATATTCATTGCATTACGCAACTATTTTAACATAAATTATTTTTTGTTACAAGTATTAATTAAAGAAAAAGCAATGATCGCTCATTACTTTTATTTATTCTTTTTTAATGTGTATTTAGATTTATCAAATGCTATTATCATCATAAATATTACATCTAAGAATATTAGTCCAACTGTAAATAAATCGGATTTTCCAAATGCTTTAGCTAATTTAACATATACGTAAACCATAACAGCTATATTAACAATTGGTATTAACAATAATAAACATGATAATCCAGGTAATCCAACTACTTTAAATAATACATAAATGTTATAGAAAGGAATTATTGCTTCCCAACCATGTCTACCAGCTTTTTTGAAAATTTTCCATAAAGCTACTAAAGAAATTATTAAAGCAACTGAACAAATACCTATTAAAATCATTAATACTACAAAAGATATCTTAGTTAATTTGTCTATTCCATATATTGTTAATAATGATACTAAAATAATAGCACCTAACATAATCAATAAGAATTTCCAAATATGTTTAATCCAATCTTTATATGGAATATCTAAATAAGATAAACCAATAAATAATATAGCACTAGTTGGAGCAACAAATGATACTAATCCAAATGTAGATTGTAATATTAAAGCTACAACATTTAAATCATTTGCATAATTAGTTGTAAAGAAAGAATATAATATATTTGCAGTATATTGATATTCACTAGTAAATAAACCTGTGATAATACCTGAAATAGTAGTTGTAGCAATATTAAATGTAGAACCCAATATCTTACTAATTATTGTAGGTATTACAGGATACATTACAGTAAACTCAAGTACTATATATGCTAATAATAGAATAACAACTAATTTACTAGTTTTTTTAAATCCAGTACCAAATGATTCTATAACATCATTAAATGATTTTTTATAACAAAGTTTTAATACTAAAACACTTAATAACATTACTATTTGAACCCCAAAAATATCCCATGCACCAAATTCACTTACATTACCTAATATATAAGAGAATATAGGAACATTAAATACTTTAACTGAAGTTACCCAATTATAAGCATTAGTAAACCATTCAACTTGGAAAACATCTTTCCATGGTAAATAAGCAAGTAATACTGTAATAATAGCAATAATACCAACAATTATTATTGGAATTATACTATTTTTCTCATCTTTACTATCACTATTTTCAAATAAATCTTCTACTTTTTCTTCTTTAGCAGTATTTTTTAAAGATTTACTAATATGTAAAGCATTAAATACACTATAAACAGTAAATGCAATAATAAATAATATAATTCTTTCAATCATATTATCACTATATTTTAAACCAAAATAAGTAACATTCATTCCAACAATTTTAGAACTAATTATAGAACCAATTACACCAACTAATAAAGAACCAAATGTAGATGCAAATATAGATATTTTATCTAATTTAGCTTTACTTAATATAGTTATAATAAATGGTAAAAATGCTATTAAAATATAGTATTCATTAACCATACTAGCTAATACTGCTAATAAATAACTAATTACTAAAGAGAATATTATTTCCTTTCCTTTAATTTTTTTAGCAATTGAACTAGTTAACTTTTGATAAGCTTCTATACTTGATAAAAATTGATAAAAACCACCTAAAACAAATAAGAAAGTAACTAAAACAGTAAAATAATACATACCTAATAATCCATAAGTAAAGAAATCAAATATACCAATTCTAGTAATTTCACTTTCAACTAATTCTCCTGCATTAAAATATCCTTGAGGTATAGCCCATGTTAAAACTAATGTTAACAAAATCATAATCAAAGATATTTTAATTAAATCATGTTTTTCAAAAAACTTTTTCATTTTCTAACCTCCTCTTAATAATTATAACATAATTTGTAGTCTGTATAGTGTTTTTCAACAAAATTTCACAAAAAAAGAACTAATTTTTCAATTAATTCCTTTGTTTCATAGTTGGGAATAAGATAACATCTCTAATAGAATCACTTTCAGTAAATAACATACATAATCTATCTATTCCATAACCAATTCCACCAGCTGGTGGCATACCATATTCTAAAGCTTCAATGAAATCCATATCAATATCATTAGCTTCATCATTTCCTAATTCTCTTTCTTTCAATTGATTTTCAAATCTTTCTAATTGATCTATCGGATCATTTAACTCTGTATAAGCATTAGCAAATTCTTTTCCTCCAATAAATAATTCAAATCTATCAACAAATCTAGGATCGTCTGGATTAGCCTTAGTTAATGGAGAAATTTCAACTGGATGACCATATAAGAATGTAGGTTGAATTAATGTTTCTTCTACGTAACGTTCAAAGAATAAATTAATAATATGCCCCACATTTTCTTGATGACTTTCCACTACTATATCGTGTGCACTAGCTAATTTCATAGCTTCTTCAACAGTCATTTCTTTACTAAAATCTATTCCTGTCTTTTCTTTTATAGCATCAACCATGCTAATTCTTTTCCAAGTTCCATCTAAATTAATTTCATTTCCACACCAATTAAAAGTATATTTTCCAAAAACTTCTTTAGCAATAGTTTTATACATTGCTTCAGTCATTTCCATCATACCTTCTAAATTAGAATAAGCTAAGTATGCTTCCATTAAAGTGAATTCTGGATTATGTTTAGGATCCATACCTTCATTTCTAAATGTTCTACCAATCTCATATACAGCTTCCATACCACCAACTAAAAGTCTTTTTAAAGGTAACTCTAAAGCTATACGTAAATACATATCTAAATCTTGAGTATTATGATGAGTTTCAAAAGGTCTAGCACTCGCTCCAGTTAATAAAGTTTGTAATACTGGAGTCTCTACTTCAACAAAACCTCTATTATCCATAAAATTTTGTATACATCTAATAATCTTTGGTCTAGTAAATGCAATCTTTTTAGCATCTTCATTCATTATTAGATCAACATATCTTCTTCTATATCTTTCTTCGATATCAGTTAAACCATGAAATTTTTCAGGAAGTGGTCTTAAGGCTTTAACTAAATGAGTATACTCTAAACATTTTAAAGTGACTTCACCAGTCTTAGTTTTCATAACACGACCTTTAACACCAACGATATCACCTAAATCAGCAGATTTAAATAATTCATAAGTTTCTTCACCAACATCATTTATAGAAATATAAATTTGCATCATACCTGTTTTATCTTGTATAGAAAAGAACGAAGCTTTGCCCATCTTTCTTATAAACATTATTCTTCCTGCTACAACAAATTCATCATTAATATTTTCAAATTCATCATGTTCAACATCTTTATATTTTTCTTTAATTTCTAAGTTAAAAGCAGTTCTATCAAATCTATTCCCATAAGGATCTATACCTAATGCTTTAATCTTATCTGCTTTTTCTCTTCTAATAATTTCTTGATCAGTAAATTCACGCATAATTAATCAACTTCTTTCGTCCAATAGTATACTAGTATTTTTTAAAAAAATCAACATATAAGAATAAAATTATTCATATATTTAAATGAGGTGAAATAAGTGAACGGTACATATTACCAAAATCCAACATTTCCAACAGCAACATCTAACAATTATACAGATACTATAGTACCTGTTGGAACAAATTTAACAATGGAACAAAGTTACATTGAAAATATTCTTAGACTTAATAAAGGTAAAAAAGTCAAAGTATATGCAGCATTCCCTGACTCTTTAGATTGGAAAGATTCTATTTACAACGGAATAATAGAACAAGCAGGAAGAGATCACCTAATAATAAGTAATCCTGAAACAGGAAAATGGTATCTAATTCCAATGATATATTTAAACTTTGTTGAATTCGATGAAAGAGTTAATTATCAACTATAAAAAATTATCACGAACGATAATTTTTTATTTTATATAACTTTCTAACATGTTTTTCTCATCACTTAATGTAGTTGATTCCCCATGACCCGGATAAATATTATAGTTTATATTAGTTTCGATTAACTTAGTTATACTATCCTTCATCAAATTAAAATCTCCACCCAAATCCCATCTGCCAATACAACCCTTAAATATAAAATCACCACTAAACATAATATTATCAAATATAAAACTAATAGAATCCATAGTATGACCAGGATTATAATTAACTAAAAAATCAAATGTAGAAATTTTATTGAATCCTTCTTTTAAATTTTCAAAATTATATAAAATTACTTTATAGTATTCTAAACAATTCTTTATAGCACCAACATGATCAAAATGATTATGAGTTAAAAGTATACCAACTACTTTTTTATCTACATTATTCTTTATAACTTCAAAATCACTTCCTGGATCAATAATCAAACATTCATTATCATTTTCTAAAATGTAACAATTAGTTTCTAGCATACCAACAATAAGTCTTTTTATTTTCATAATTAAACACCCACAAATATTTTACAATAATTATAAACTTTATGCTATAATTATTCTAGGTGAAATAAAATGAAGTTAATAATGATAATAATACTAATAATAATTATAATACTAGGAACAATAATAGTAGAATATATATTAAACTACAATAAATTACAATCATTAAATATAAAAATAAATGAATCAGAAAGTATAATAGATAATGAATTACGTAATAAATATGATTTAATAATAAGATCTTCTAATATAATAAATAAATTATTAAAAAAAGAAATATCTTATTTTAAAGAATTAGAAGAATTAAAGACAAAGAAAATATCTAACTTCGAAATGGATAGAAAAATAACTGAAGGAGAAAACTTAATTGAAAAAGTTAAAAACGATTATAACTCTTTAAATGATAACGAAGAATATTTAGATATTACAAATTCATTAAAAGATAGTGATGAAGTATTGGAAGCAGCCAAATCATTTTATAACAAATACACTACAGAAATAAATCTTATTATAAAAAAATTTCCAACTAATTTAATAGCTAAAATACATAAAATAAAATTAAGAAACTACTTTGATGGAAAAAATATGTTTGATGACGAAATAAAAGATTTTAAATTATAATTAATAGGGCAGTACCATGAATAAATATTTAAAAAATATATTATCATTTTTTATTAATTTTTTTACGTTAAATTATTTAGAAATATTATTTAAAATATTTTGTATAAATAATATATTTAACACAAACATAATACACATATTATTATTTAATTTAATAATTTCTTTAATAATAACATTTATAACATCACTATTTAACCAAAAGACAAACAAAATTATTTCAAATATTGTTTTATTGTTAATAACTTTATACTTTTGCACATGTACTATATATAAATTAAAATTAGATGTATTTTTTTCAATAAATAGTTTAGGTCTTGCAAATCAGCTTGTATCATTTATAAAAGATACTTTAACTACAATTATAAAAAATACACATATTATAATTATAATGTTTATTCCTTTCATATTTACTTTAATATTTAACAAAAAAATAAATTATAATAAAAAAAATATTAAAGAATTAATAATAAATACCATATTTTTAATAACATCAATTATAATATTTCTTATACTATTACAAATTAATAAAAAAGAAGAATATTCAGCATATAACTTATTTTATAAAAACAATAATCATTCTTTATCAGTAGAAAAACTAGGAATAAATATATCAACTTTTATAGAAGTTAAAAACAAAATATTGAATAAAAAAGAAAAAATAACCCATATCCAAGAAAACAAAGAAAATATAACAAACGAAGTTGTAGATTATAATACCTTAAATATAAACTTTACAAATTCAGATAGTGAAATAATAAATTCCATGAATGAATACATAAAAAATGATTCTGGAACAAATAAAAATAAATATACAGGATTATATAAAGATAAAAATTTAATATTAATAATGGCAGAAAGTTTTAATTCTATTGCAGTATCTAAAGAATTAACTCCAACATTATATAAATTATCTAACGAAGCTTTTGTTTTTGAAAACTTTTATTCACCAGTAATATTAAGTACAATTGGTGGCGAGTTTCAATTGTTAACTGGTCTATATCCAAATATAAACCTACTATCCAAAATATGGAGAAAAGGAAACAACTACTTTGAATATGGAATAGGAAATGTTTTTAACAAAATCAATTATAAAACTTTTGCATATCATAACAATCAATATAATTTTCAAAATAGAGATAAATATTTAAAATCAATTGGTTTTAACAATTATATTGGTTGCAATAATGGACTTGAAAAAAAAATTAATTGTAATATATGGCCAGAAAGTGATGTAGAATTAATAGAAGCAACTACTGAAGATTACTTATATATAAACGAGCCATTTATGACATACTACGTTACTGTAAGTGGTCATATGAATTATAACTGGAAAAATGCAATGAGCAAAAAACATAAAAATTTAGTTGATAATCTACCATACAGCGAAAAAGTAAAGGCATATATAGCAACACAAATAGAATTAGATAAAGCACTAGAAAAATTAATTTTAGAATTAGAAAAAGCTAACAAATTAGAAAGTACAGTAATCGCATTAGTAGGAGATCACTATCCATATGAATTAACAATAGACGAAATAAACGAGGCTTCAAACTACGAAAAAGATAATATAATAGAGATCAATAGAAGCAACTTTATATTATGGAATAAAAACACACCCACTACTAAAATAGAAAAAATAGGAAGCCAAATAGATGTACTACCTACCTTATTAAACTTATTTGGAATAGAATACGACTCTAGATTAATTGTAGGAAAAGATATTCTTTCAAATACAGAAGGAATAGCAATATTTTCGAATAATAGTTGGATAAGCGATAAAGGAAAATATTTTAGTAATAGTAATAAATTCATTCCAAAAAACAATAATAGTATAATACCAGAAAATTATATTAAAACCACAAATATAAATGTAAATCAAAAAATATTAATGAGTAAAAATATAATAAAAGAAAATTATTATTATTACTTATTTAAAAACAAAGAAACTAGTTAAAACTAGTTTCTTTTTACGAATTAGTGCTAACTAACCCAACCCTATAGCAATATTCTATTCTTGCTACTTTAAATATATTACTTTACAATATACTTTTCAATAGATTTATAGTTTGTTTACATACCAACTTTACATTCTCTAAACAAAAAAAGAAGTTACTTAACTTCCCAATTGATCGCACTACTACCATTTTCAATTAAAATTTTATTACATTTACTAAAAGGTTTGCTTCCAAAAAAACCATTTCTAGCACTAAAAGGACTTGGATGTGTACTTTCTATAACGAAATGTTTTGGATTAGTTATCAAAGACTTTTTACTTCTGGCAAAATTACCCCATAATATATATACAACAACTTCATCTTTTTTTTCTATTCTTTTTATAATTTCATCTGTAAAATCTTGCCATCCAAGATTTTTATGGCTTGCAGGGCAATCTTTTCTAACTGTTAAAACACTATTTAAAAGTAATACTCCCTCATTTGCCCAACAAGTTAAATTTCCACTCTTACTTGGTATAATTCCTAAATCATCATATAATTCTTTGTATATATTTTGTAAACTAGGAGGAAGTTTTTCACATAAAACACTAAATGATAAACCATGAGCTTCACCTACTCCATGATAAGGATCTTGACCAACTATAACAACCTTTACCTTATTATATGGTGTTAATTTTATAGCATTAAATACCTCTTGTTTTATTGGAAAACAAGTATTTTTATTATATTCATCATTTACTTTTAATATTAATTCTCTAAAACTATTAGATTCAAATATATCTTTTAATACTATATCCCAATCATTACCTATATGCATAAAACCACTCCTACTTATGATAAGTTTCATTATTTAAGATTTTAAAACTTCTATAAATTTGTTCTAATAATACTCCTCTAAATAAACCATGAGGAAAAGTTAAACAACTAAAACTTAATGCAAAATTACTTCTTTTCTTTATCTCATCACTTATTCCTAAAGAACCACCAATTATAAAAGTAATATTACCATAATTCATTAACCAATCATCTATTTTTTTACTTAATTCTATACTGTTAATTTTATTACCATCAATATCTAAAGTAACAATAAAATCTCCAGGCTTAATATATTTACCAATTTCTATTGCTTCTTTATCTATATCACTATCTTTTAATTCTATTAATTCTATTTTATGATACTTTTTTATTCTTTCATAATAATCATTAACTAAGTCAATTAAATATTTTTCTTTTAATTTACCTACACATATAACTTTTATCATATTATAAAATTCTCCGTTTTCTCATTTTGCTTAGCAACATATATATTATTAAACTCTATATTATATTCATTTAATGTATCTTTTAAAGTTGCAATTGCTATATCTTCAGTATTATTTTCATGACTTAAATGTGCTAATATAATATAGTTAGTATTTTCTCCTATTAATTTTGATAAATATAAACTACTAGCATTATTAGATAAATGTCCTTTATCACCAAATACTCTTTGTTTCAACCAAGTTGGATAACTCCCATGCATAAGCATTTCAACATCATGATTACTCTCCATTATATACATAGTTTTATTTCTAAGTTTATCAAAATATTTATTATTTATATAACCAGTATCTGTTATATATACAAGAGATGAATTGTTATTGGAAAATATATATCCCTTAGATTCACTAGCATCATGACTAGTATTTATTATATCTACATGTATATCTTCTAATTCTAATTCATCTACTAATATAATAATATCTTCATATTCATTTAAATATTTTAAATCCATAAACATTTTTGCACCCATACAAATAACTGGATTATATTTTTTTATAAAACTTTCTAAAGCTCCAATATGATCTTTATGAGTATGAGTTAAAAATATATAATTAATATCTTCTGGTTTAGTATCAAGTTCTTTTAATTTTTGAGTTAAATACTTCATGTTCATACCAGCATCAACTAATATATTTAATTTATCTGTTTTAATTAATGTTGAATTCCCTTTAGATCCACTTGCTAATACACTTACTAACACGAGAACAAGCTCCCACAAGGATTTACAAATTTGCCACCAGTATAAGGATAACCTATAGTAAAACCTAAATGTAAATGTGTTCCAGTAGAACGTCCAGTGTTACCCATAGTACCTATTTGTTGTCCACGACTCACAGTTTGTCCAACACTAACTATATCTTTAGCCATATGCATATAAATAGTATAATAATTATTTCCATGGGCTATATAAACATAATTTCCCATAGAGTAATGATATCCAGCTTCTACTACCACACCATTACCTACTGAATATATTGGTGAACCATGTCCACATCCTGATATATCTATACCTTTATGTAATTCTCCCCATCGCCATCCATATCTACTTGTTATAACGTATGGAGTTATAGTAGGCCATGCCCAACTATCATTAGAAAAATCTGTATCAAAATATTCATAACCACCGGTTGATGCATATTTTTTTGTACCTTTTTTAACAATTTTATTTACAGCTGGTATCAATTCAGTTTTATTAGTAATAACAAGACCTTGAATTTCTCCATTAATATACTGTATCTTTTCAGTAACTCTTGTTTCACCATTTTGCCCTTGTTGTATAGTTTCTTTAGTTCCAACATATTTTGTATCATCTTCTTGATATTCAGTTTCAAAAGGAACCTCAACATCCTCTATTTTTTCAGTTTCATATACGATATTAACAAGAGGATCAATTAATGCAGTATTAACAACTTGACCTGCACTAAGTAAAACATTAGCACTAGTAAAATTCGGATTTGCTACCAAAAATTCATCTACATTTAAATTATTAGCTTCCGCAACACTAGCAATATTATCTCCAAATTTAACAGTATATTTTTTACCTTCTTCTAAAGTACCAAATAATAAATACTTACTTATATCATTACTATTAATGTAAATATGATCTTCTACACTCAAAAAATCTTCTTTTATTTTAATATCTTCTTGCCAATAAACATTCTCTATTTTAGATCCGGTTTCAACTATTTCTAATTGAGTACCATTTTTATATCTATCTAAATCTTCGCTACCTATGAAAGCTGCAATTGTATTATAAAATCCATCTTCAAAATCTTCTTTTCTTAATACATTTAAAGTAATAGGATCTTTAATAATTTCTTTTCCTTCCTCTTCTTCACTTTCTTCAGGTTTATATGTAATTGTTACTTTATAACCACTTACAGTAAATGGCTCTTTATCCTTTATCTTTTCATATACTTTATTTATAGAAATAATGTCGTCTTCATAAGTAACAATACTTTGTATATCAAGACCATTAGGAGGATATACTTTGTCTACATTATATTTCTTCTTAATAGCAATTTGTTCTTTATCTATTAAATTCAATAATTTTTCTTTATCTTCAATTAAACCAATCTTTTCTCCATTTAAATATACTTGATATAAATTATTAGGCTCTTTTTCTTTCTTTAAATCAATCCCCATAAAGAATACTATAATTCCAATTAAGATAGTAACAATTACCCCCATAATCTTACTTACCGTATTCATTTATTCACCTTAACTTTCTTCTGTTTTCTTTAAATAATTTCTAAAATTACTCATACTTCTTTCAAACAACAATTCAATTGTACCTGTACTACCATTACGATGTTTTCCAATAATCAACTCTGTAACACTGACGTTAGTTTGTTCAGCAGCAGTCTTATTATAATAATCATCTCTATATAAGAATCCAACTATATCTGCATCTTGTTCTATAGAACCTGATTCCCTTAAATCACTCATAATAGGTCTCTTATTCTCACGTAATTCTACACTACGAGATAACTGAGCCAAAGCAATTACAGGTACACGTAGTTCCATCGCCATAGTCTTAAGCGATCTTGAAATTTCAGATACTTCTTGTTGTCGATTACCAGCATATTTGGCTCCACCTTCAATTAATTGTAAGTAATCTATTACAACTAATCCTAAACCAGGCCCTTGTGTTGCTAACCTACGACACTTTGCTCTGATTTCAGATACACTAACTCCCGATGCATCTTCTATAAATAAATTAATATTTGATAATTCACTAATTGCTTCGTTTACCTTTTTCCAATCATTATGCTCTAATTTTCCAGTTTTTAATTTATTTTGTTCTATCCCACCTGCAGCCGCAATCATACGCATTGCTAATTGTTCTGCACTCATTTCAAGATTAAATAAAGCAACATTCTTTTTAGAATTAATTGCAGCATTAACTGCAATATTAACACCAAAAGCAGTTTTTCCCATTGCCGGACGAGCAGCTAAAATAATAAGTTCATTTTCATGTAAACCGCTAGTTAATTTATCAAAATCATAAAATCCAGTAGCAATACCAGTTATTTCTTTATCATTTTTAGCTAAATCTTCCAATCTTTGTTGAGTATTTTTTAATACATCTGTTATCTTTTTAAATTCTCCTGCTTTACGAGCCTTAGTAACACTGAATATATTCTTTTCAGCATTATCTATTACCTCATTAGTTTCACTTTCTTCATCAAAAGCACTAGTTGTAATAGATGTGCTTACTTCAATTAATTTTCTTCTTAAAGCTTTATCTCTTACTATATCAATATAATAATCTATATTAGCAGCAGTAATTACAGAATCTATTACTTCACTTAAATATTCAACTCCACCAATACTATTTATATTATCTTTTTTTTCAATTTGATTTATTAATGTAGTTGAATCTAAAGGAATTTTATTTTGATGTAATTCATATATAGCCTCAAATATTTTTTTATTAGCTTCGCTAAAAAATATATCACTGCTAACTTCTTCACATACTTTATCCAAAGCATAACTACTTAAAAAACAAGCACCTAATATAGACATTTCTGCTTCTAAATTTTGTGGCATTTTTCTTTCAGCCATAATAACACTTCCTAACAAACAACAACTGTTAACATAATACTAACCCTCTTATGAACATTCGCTACAACTTTATGAACTCCTAATGTATCGATAACATGATCCATAACAATTGTTTTTTTATCAATATTATAACCCATCTTCTTTAATTCTTCACTAATTTGTTTACTACTTATAGTACCAAATATTTTTCCAGATTCTCCGGACTTAACTGTAAAACATATTTTTTTACTTTCTATTTCTTTCTTCATTTTTTCTAATTCAGCGACTAATTTATCTTCTTCCTTTTGTCTTGTAGATAATTCATAATTTAATTTATTTTTACTACCTTCAGTATATCTTATAGCTAATTTATTTTTTATTAAATAGTTATTTGCATAACCATCACTAACTTCTATAACTTCATCTTTTTTACCTTGCTTTTTAACATCTTTAAGTAATATAACTTTCATATATACCTCCCAAATTCAAAATTATTATATCATAAATATTATCTTTTTACTAATCATATTAACAAAAAAATATAGTAATGAATACTATATTATTTAACAAATGGTATTAAAGCCATAAATCTTGCTCTTTTTATTTGCATTGCTATATGTCTTTGATGTTTTGCACAAGCACCAGTCATACGTCTTGGCATAATTTTACCTTTTTCATTTATATATTTGGTAATAATATTAACATCTTTATAATCTACGCTTTTTCCAGCACACATTTGACATATTTTCTTTTTTTTACGAAAAAATTCAGCCATTTTTATCCTCCTTAAAATGGTAAATCATCATCGCTTAATACTACTTCACTACCAAAATCCTTAAATGGATCATCTATTAAATCAGTAGTAGGAGTAGGATTGCTATTTTGATTTACTGTATTATAATCAGGCATAGCATCCATAAATGCTTCGTTAGAAGCATATTGAGTACTATTACCACTTCTATTGCTACCTCCTAAAAAAGTAACATTATCTGCAACAACTTCTGTTACATATCTTTTAGTTCCATCATTAGCATCATAACTTCTAGTATGTATTCTACCAACTACACCAACTTGACTTCCCTTAGCACAATATTTACTAACATTCTCAGCTTGTCTTCTCCAAACTTGTACATTAATAAAATCAGTAGTTCTTTCACCATTTTGATTAGGTAAACCATTTACTGCTAAACTAATTTGACAAGTTGCAATACCATTTGGAGTAGTTCTTAATTCTGGATCTCTAGTTAATCTACCAACTAATACAACATTATTCATATTTTACTCCTCATCTAATCTAATAATTAAATGTCTAATAACGTTTTCACTAATTCTAGCTTTACGATCAAATTCAGCTACAACTTCACTATTAGCATTACAATTAATTACATAATAATATCCATTTAATTCTTTATTGATTGGATAAGCTAATTTTTTATTTCCCATTTCTTTTTCATCAGTAATTTCACCTTTTCCTTCAGTGATAATTGATTTTAATTCAGAAACTTGAGTTTTAATAGCTTCTTCATCATTAGATTTCAAAATGAACATAATTTCATATTTGTTCATAATACACCTCCTTCTGGTCTATTCGGCTTAAAATAAATTTAAGCAAGGAGCTTTTCGCTCGAATGTATTATAGCATACTAATAATTTATATGCAAACAAAAAATGTCTATGAAAGACACCTTTTATAACGAAAAATTTCCATTTTCAAATATTTTTACTTTTTCACCATGAAAAGTAGTTCCTATAATTTCTAAATCTTCTGTTCCAATCATAAAATCAACATGCTCACTAGAAACATTTAATCCATTTTCTAATAATTCTTCTTCACTTAAATCAAAACCATTTTTTATACATTCACAATAACTACTACCTAATGCCAAATGACAAGATGCATTTTCATCTATTAAAGTAGTACCAAATACAATATCAGTATTAGAAATTGGTGAATCATACGGAACTAAAGCACATTCTCCTAAATAACTGGAATTACCATCCGACTCCAAAATCCCTTTTAATAAATCTTTTCCTACTTTAGCATCAAAATTTACTACTTTACCATCTTTAAATTCTAACCAAAAATCATTGATTTTTCCTCCGCCATATATAAGTGGCTTAGAAGAATAAACAATTCCATTTGTTTGTTTATAATTTGGACAAGTAAATACTTCATAGCTAGGCATATTTACTAAACCATTACTAGCAGCATAAGACCAAATAGTATCACTTAATAATTCCACAACTAAATCTGTTCCAATACTATTTTTATAATGCAACTCTTTTAATTTTAAATTATTCAATTTATCAATAATTTTTTTATTTTCTTTTAAATAATTATCCCAACTAACTATAGGATTATCTGTATCTACCATACATATCTTATAAATCATATCACTTAATAATTCATAAGCATTATCTTCTTTAAATATATCTTTTGCCCATACTCTATTAGGATATGAACAAATACACCATGGAACTTCATAATTTAATTGTTTTTTCTTAAATTCCTTCATAGTACTTTGTCTAACAGACGATACTTTAGCTATGTTTTCAGCTGGAATATCATCCATAACACCAGGTACCGGAGATTTAATAATTAAAAAACTAGCATTTTTAGAAGCATATAAATCCCAAATACTTGTATCAAAATATTTCTCTTTTTCTATGTCTTCTATACTTAATTTATTTAATAATTCACTTTCATAATACACATCAGTCTTATCTAAATATATATCATTTATTCCCATATCATTCGCATATTTTACTACTTTACGAACAAAATCCTCAACAATTACATCATAACTAATAAATAAAGATTTACTCTTATCAAAATTAATACATTTCTCTAATAATAATTCAATATATTTTTGTTCCATATTATCCTTTCTCTATTCTACATTAACTTGACACATCTCAACTTCTACTGGAGTTTCTTGACCAAATAAGTCAATTAAAACAGTTAAAGTACTCTTTTCAACATCAATAGAATCGATAACACCAAACATACCTTTGAATGGTCCATCTGTAATACTAACCTTATTACCAACAGCTAATTCTTTATCTACATCTAATCTAGTCATTCCCATCATACCTAATATTTTATCAATTTCTTGAGGTAATAATGGCGTAGGTTTTGCACCCTTACCACTAGATCCTATAAATCCTGTAACACCTGGAGTATTTCTAACTATATACCAAGCTTCATCAGTCATTATCATTTCTACTAAAATATATCCTGGAAATATCTTCTTTTTTCTTTCTTTAGTAGAACCATCTTTTAAAGTTTCAGTTACTGTTTCTTCAGGAACAACAACTCTAAAAATATAGTCTTGAAATCCCATAGTTTGAGCACGACTTAAAAGTTTTTCTTGTACTTTACTTTCATGACCACTATAAGTATTTACAACATACCATAGTTTTTCTACACTATCTAAATTTTCCATTAACCAATCAACCCCTTAATAAACGCAAATATAGTTTCTAGACCAAAGAAATATAATGCAAATAAAACAATAAAACATAAAGTTGTAACTGTATATTTGATCATTTCCTTTTTAGAAAGCCATTTCACCTTTTTCAATTCGCTATTAACTTCATCCCAAAAACCAACATTTTTCTTTTCAATTTTTTTTCCTTTAACCATTTCCACACCTCTAAATTATTGTATTAAAAAAACACTCCCGTGTACACACATAATATATCACAAAAAAAATAGAGATGCAATACTCTATTTTAATTTTTTTAACTTAATTCTAATTCTTTGTATAGTGTTATCAATTTGCTTAGTAGTTTTATTTAAAACATTAGCAATTTCAACATAATCCATACCTTCTAACATTAATTTAAATACTTCTAATTCATTAGAAGATAATACTTTATTTAATTCACTATTTATATATTTTAAAGTATCAGCCTCTTCAATCATTTTGCTAGGTTCATAAGTGTTATCTGCAATAGTTTCTTCCAAAGACATAAAACTTAGACTATCATCATAAAGTGAAATTGATTCACTTAATATTTTATTCTTACTAGTTTCATATTTTTTTATTACACCCCTAATCTTCCTTTCAACACACATAGTAATAAAAGTACTTAAAGATGTATCTTTTTTTTCATCATAACTATATAAAGCATTAGAAAAAGCTAAATTTGCTTCCTGTCTAACTTCTTCAAAATCTATATTTAAAGCATAAAAAACTCTCTTATATTTAGCAAATAAAACATCTATAATATATTTATACTTCTCATATAATAAATCTCTAGCTTCTTCATTATTATCATGTAAATAATAAGTTAATTCATTATCAGGATATTCCATTTAATTACCCATCTCATAAATAAGAATACCAGCAGCAACACTTGCATTTAAACTGTTAATATGACCTTTCATAGGTAAACTAACTATTTCATCACAATTATTTCTAACAACACTACTTAAACCTTTACCTTCACTGCCAACAACTAAGCATTTTTTATCACTATAATTAACATTTTTATAATGTATACCATCTGCTTCAGCACCATATATAAAGAAACCTTTATCTTTTAAATAATTTATAGCATTAACTAAATTAGTAACACGAATTATATTAACATGATT
Source organism: Bacilli bacterium (assembly GCA_017411405.1). GTDB lineage: Bacteria > Bacillota_I > Bacilli_A > RF39 > UBA660 > UMGS1124. Next base: position 68,548 of record JAFQQE010000015.1, read on the forward strand.
TAAAGTCCCAGCACTCGTTTTCATAACTGTTTCAGTAACCATAACACTTCTATCTTTTGGAATAATAATATTTTTAACACCAATACTTTCAGCAGTACGTATAATTGCACCAAAATTATGAGGATCTTCTAAATGATCTAACATAATAACAAAATCATCATCGATAACATCCAAATCAAAGTAACTATAATCATCTATTTCAACAATTATACCTTGATTATTTCTAACCATCTTGTCCATAACATTACTATCACTTAAAACATATTTTATTTTATTATCTTTAATATAATTTAATATATCTTTATCTTTAAAACTTTTACTTAAATATACTTTTCTTATTTTAGATATATCTAATTCATTAAATACATTTTTTCCACTTACTCTCATTTTATTCACCTACTATAAATCCCATAATTTCTTCTATTCTTTTTATATTATTATCTATCTTTAAACTCCCAATTAAACACTCTAACCCAGTACTTCTCTTATAAGTAATAATATCAGTAGTTTTACTTTTATGACTAGACATATTCCTACCTCGTTTAACCATTTCAATTTCACTATCCGTTAAAAAATTAGCATCTATTAGTCTTTCTAAATGCATACTTTGACTTTTAGCAGTAACATACTTCATACTCTCATTTTGTAATTCATTTACTTTCGCTATTCCTTTACGAATTAAATATTCTCTTATATAAAGTTCATAAACTGCATCCCCTAAATAAGCAAGTACTAAGTTATTCATAAAACCACCGCCTAAATAATAACATAATTAATTAAAATAAACAAGTAAAGAAAAACCAAGTTTATTTACTTGGTCTTAAAACTTTAATAGCATTATCTATTATATTAGAATATTGTTTGTTTTGTTCAATTAATTCTTGATTTGATACAACTAATTCTTCATTCTTATTTTTAGTTTCTTCTAATTCTTGTTTTACTTTCAACAACTCATCTTTAAAACTATTTCTTTCTTCTACAACAGAAGAATAAGATTCACTAATTTCGGAATTATTAATATTAGTAACACATAAATAGTCATTAAAAGCACTCGCTAAATTATATAAGTTAGTCCCATCATACTTGTCTATATTAATTAATTTACCACTAGATATTTCATCTATTAATTGTTGAATTAGTATATTACTATCACTATTTCTACCTAAATGTTTAATAGATTCAGATAAAGCATATTTAAAATCTTCTAGAATATCTATTTCACAACCATATTTTTTCTTATATTCTTTTAATTTGCCCAATTTAGTTATTTTTAAATCTAAAGGCAAATAGAAGAATCTTCTTTGATTGTCATTAAATTGAATACTACTCATACCATTTAAAAGTGTAATTTCTTGTTTAGAAATAATCCCTTTTAACCATTGATTTAACTCTTCTTCATTATTAAAATATAAAGAACTCATTGGAACAAAATAATAATTATTTGAATTCTTAACGAATGTTAAAACAGTATAAATATTATCTTCTATATTCTTTTTTATTACTATATAATCACATTTTTCATTTTTAATAGATACATCATAAGATCTTTTTGAATCATATTTACACACAAATTCAGTAGTATAAATATTAGTTTTTATATTATCTTTAAAAATCTTAACTTTATCTAATATATGTTCAGAAAAAATTTGATTATATGAAATATGTCCCTCATTATATAAATTATTAATTCTATATGCATTATTAACAACCTCTTTTAATAATTCATATGAAGACGTATTTTTAAACAAACCAGTAGCTATTAAAGCAGTAGTATTAATCCCTAATAAATGAGCTACACTTTCTTTTGGTACTTTATAATTAAATTTTTCACCATTAGATAAAAATAACGTAATTTCTCTATTTTGTAATTGAGAATACTCAAAAAAATCAATAATATCCTGTATATCAGCAAACAGTGATTCTAATTCACTTAAATTAAACTTCATAATTAACCCCCATAATTAACTAAATTATAGCATAGATTAAGGTTAAAGTCAAATTTACATCATACATTTGTTTTTATGCTTGTTTCTATAATTTTTTTGTTTTCTAACAATCTCATATCTTCTTTATTATACTCTAAAGCTTTATTAATATGATATAAAGCCAAATCATAAATACCTAAATTAAAATAATTAACGCTTAATAAATCATCTATAGTATTATCCCAACAAAATATTTCATTTACATAAACCATATCTTTTGTTTTAATACTTAATGCTTTTAATAAACAATTTATACTATCTAACCATTTCTTTTGATTATAATATAAATAAGCTAATTCTACGTATCCCTCTCTAACATTACTTGCTTCTTTTATAGCACTTTTATACCAAAATTCTGCCTCTATCTCATTATGTAAATTAAAATAACTTCTTGCTATATAACGCATACTAGCTGCTCTTTCTAAGTTCCATGTAGCATTTTCTAAAGTCAAATGCCTTTTTAAAACATTTATACAATCTTCCCATCTATTATAATACATATACTCTCTACCTAAATAATGCATATTTCTATCATCGTTAGGATCTTCTTCAACACTTAACTCCAACAATTCTAAGTAACTCCCCCTACTTTTACTACTATCTGGATGATGATTTAACACAATATCTTTTATAACTACATTTTTTTCTTCATATAAAGGAGTCAAAACTTCATGAACAGGATGAGTCCAAACATACCCTTCTCGAGGATGGATTTTATTTAACATAAAACTTACATCAGCCACACCATTTTCATTAATATGCCAATTATATGTATAACTAACTCTACTTCCACTAATATAAGCATTCTCTAACTTTTCTCTCCATCCAGATTCAAAAACTTCATCTAAATCTGTACATACACAAATATCAGTATCTTTAGGCACTAATTCTAATGATTTATTTCTAGCAACATCAAATCTCCAAGGTTTAATAACTTCAACACTAACATTAACACCAGCCTTTTTCAAATATTTTACTGTATTATCAGTACTTCCAGTATCTAAAACATATACTTCATCTGCTTCCTTCATACTATTTACCCAACACTTTACAAACTTCTCTTCATTTTTACAAATTGCATAAACACAAACTTTATATTTCCCCATAATTCCTCCTTATATATTTATATGTTTTTTTTTAAAATATATTAAAAAAGAGCTTAGCTCTTTTACTATGCTCCAGCAGGTCCTGTCGGTCCTTGTGGTATTGTTAAGTTAAGTACAAAATTTGGTGAAGTTCCTGTTATTGAAGCAGTAGCCTCTGTACCAGGATCTCCAGTAGTTATAGTACCTATTGTTAAAGTTGGAGTTTCAGCATCAGCGCCTGTTGGGCCTGTTGGGCCTGTTGCTCCTATTTCACCAGCTATTCCTTGTGGTCCTGTCGGTCCTGTTGGACCTGTTGCTCCTATTTCACCAGCTATTCCTTGTGGTCCTGTCGGTCCTGTTGGGCCTGTTGCTCCTATTTCACCAGCTATTCCTTGAGGTCCTATCGGTCCTGTTGGGCCTGTTGCTCCTATTTCACCAGCTATTCCTTGTGGTCCTGTCGGTCCTGTTGGGCCTGTTGATCCCGTTGCTCCTGTAACACCTTGTATACCTTGTGGACCTGTTGCTCCTGTTAATCCAATTTCACCTTGTATACCTTGTAATCCTTGAATTCCTTGCGGACCAGTTGGTCCTTGTATACCTTGCTGACCTTGTATACCTTGCACTCCTTGAGGCCCTGTTGGACCTAAAAATCCTCTAGGTCCTGTTGGGCCAGTTGGACCTGTTGGTCCTACAGTACCGGGATTTCCATTACAATAAGGTGAACATCTAAAATAATTCATTCCGTCATTCATTTTTTTGCCTCCTTCAATAATATAATATGTAATCATATTAAAAAAAGAATAGGACAAAAAAATAAGAAACTAATTTTTATTACCGTTTCTTATTTTTTTACTAATATAATTTGCAGCAATCGCTCCATCACTAACCGCTGTAACTAATTGATATAGATCTTTTTTTATTATATCCCCACAAGCAAATATTCCTTTAATATTTGTTTCCATATTTTTATCAACTATAATATAATTATTATCCATCTCTATATTTAATGATTTTAAAATACCTATACTTGGTTCATATCCTATATTAACAAAAATACCATCTACTTTTAAATCTTCTTTATTAGTTTTTACTCCAACTATTTTTGAATCATTAATTATTAATTTTTTTATTTCTGTTTCATACATAATTTTTATATTATCTTTACTTTTTGCTTCTTTAACTAAACTTTCATCAGCAACTGTTTTATCTTTTCTGACTAACAAATAAACGTACTCACATATATTAGATAAATATAATACACTTTCTAAAGCACTATTTCCGCCACCTATAACACATGTTATTTTATTTTTATATAAATTACCATCACAAACAGCACAATAACTTATACCATTTCCAATGTATCGATTTTCTAATTCTAAACCCAACTTTTTAGGTTTTCTACCACTACATATAATAACATTCTTGGCTTCATAACTATTGTTAGTAGTTACTACTTTTTTTGTATCACCATCAATAATATCAATTACTTCTTCATTATATAAAGGAACATCCAAACTATTAAAATGTTCAAAAAACTGATAAGCTAAATCTGTTCCACTTATACTAGTTATACCAGGATAATTTTCAACAATACTAGATTCGCTTATTATTCCACCAGGCGTAGATAAATTAATAACACATACATTTAATCCACTTCTCTTAGCATATATAGCAGCACTAACGCCACTAGCACCCAATCCAATAATTATTACATCATATACCATAAATCACCTAAAACTTTATAACATCAATATTGTTTTTATCATTATAAAGATCTTCAAACTTGCCTTTCTTACTATTTATTATTAACATAATTATCCCAATTATAACCATAATTACACTAACTATTATAGCAATTCTAAATCCACCAATCATTAGAGCATCCGTTCTAACTCTTTCTATAAAAAACCTAATAATTCCATATATTATTAAATAAATTGCTGTTGGTGTTCCAACCTTAATATATTTATTTCTTCTAATTATTAATAAAAATATAAAACCTATTAAACAACATAATGATTCATATAGAAAAGTAGGTGTATAATAGACACCATTAATTTGCATACCATTTATTATAAATTCTGGAATATGTAAATTTTCTAAATGTTCTAAACTTGTAGCAAGCCCATGAGCTTCCCCATTAAAAAAATTTCCCCATCTTCCTATAGATTGTCCTATAATTAATCCAACAACTATAAAATCTAAATATCTTATTACCCTTAAATTATATTTTTTAGTATAAACTATTATTGTGAGTAAACCTGCAATTATTCCTCCATGAATAGCTAAACCACCATTCCAAACTTTCCATATTTCACTTAAATTGCTTCCAAAATATTCCCAGTCAAATATGACATAATATATTCTAGCTCCAACAAGTCCAAATATCAAAGCCCAAAATAGCATATTAAAAATAAAATCTTTTTCTATCCCAAATTTTTTTGCTTCTTTATTTATTAGAAAACTTGCAACTAAAAACGCAACTAATAAAATAACAGAATACCATCTAATTTCAAAATTACCAATACTAAATATAACTGGATTCATATAATCACCTTCTAATCTCTTTTCCAATTAAAACATCTATTATAATAGTCATAATAGAAATAAAAATTGATATAAAAAACGCTGAAAACCATCCAACTAATACAAAATGACTACCTAATAATAAACTAATTAATTTTAATATAATAACATTCACAAATGGATAGGTTATCCCCAAAGTGTAAATATTAATAGGTAACATTATTATATTTAATATAGGTTTTATAGACTTATTAAATAACATCAATAATAAAGAAACAACAAAAGTATAAAACACTCCATCAACACTAATATTTTTGAAAATTTTAGTAGCCATTATAATAACTAACATATTAACTATAACAGTGCTTATTATATCTAATAATATATCTTTTATACTTTTATCTTTTTTATAACCTATTAACATAATACCACTCCCATAATAATTATATAATCATTATATAATTTTTTCAATAAACAAAAAAGTTTACCCAAAATTAGTAAACTTATTTATCCAACACTTTTTTTAAAAATTCTCCAGTATAACTTTTTTTACATTTTGCTACTTCCTCAGGAGTTCCAGCAATTAAAACTTTTCCTCCGCCATTACCACCATCAGGTCCTAAATCTATAATATAATCTGCTACTTTAATTACATCTAAATTATGTTCAATAATTAAAACTGTATCTCCATTATCAACGATTCTTTCAAGAATAACTAATAATTTCTTTATATCATCTACATGTAATCCAGTAGTTGGTTCATCTAAGATAAACAAACTCTTTCCAGTAGGTTTCTTTTGTAACTCTTTAGCAAGTTTAACACGCCCAGCTTCACCACCTGACAAAGTAGGAGCGCTTTGTCCCAATTTCATATAACCTAAGCCTACATCAACTAACATCTGTAACTTATCTCTTACTTTAGGAACGTTTGAAAAGAAATCTAAAGCTTCACTAATTCTCATATCAAGTACTTCAGCAATATTTTTATCCTTAAATTTAACTTCTAAAGTTTCACTATTATATCTTGTACCTTTACATAAATCACACGGAACATATACATCTGGTAAGAAATGCATTTCTATCTTTTTAACTCCATCACCAGAACAAGCTTCACATCTTCCACCTTTTACATTAAATGAAAATCTGCTTTTATTATATCCACGTATTTTACTTTCTTTCATATCAGCAAATACATCTCTAATATCATCAAAAACACCAACATACGTTGCAGGATTACTTCTAGGTGTACGCCCAATAGGGTCCTGACTTATATCTATTACTTTATCTATATTTTCTATACCAAATATTTCTTTACATTTACCCGGTATATCTTTACTATTATATAATTCTTTTTTTAAAGTTTTATATAATATTTCATTTACTAAAGTACTCTTTCCACTACCACTAACTCCAGTAACAACCGTAAATGTATTAAGTGGTATCTTTACGTTAATATTTTTTAAATTGTTCTCTTTAGCACCTTTAATATCTAAAAATAACCCATTACCTTTTCTTCTAACGCTAGGAACTTCAATTTTATCTTTACCACTTAAATATCTACCAGTTAAACTATTATCATCTCTCATCACTTCATCAGGAGTTCCTTTAGAAACTATATAACCACCTTTTTCTCCGGCTTCAGGACCAATATCAATTAAATAGTCTGCTGCCCTCATTGTATCTTCATCATGTTCTACAACTATTAAAGTATTCCCTAAATCTCTCATCTCTTTTAAAGAATTGATAAGTCTTTCATTATCTTTTTGATGTAATCCAATGCTAGGTTCATCCAAAACATATAAAACTCCACTTAATCTACTACCTATTTGTGTTGCAAGTCTTATACGTTGTGATTCTCCTCCACTTAATGTACCAGCACTACGATTTAAAGTTAAATAAGATAATCCAACATTATTTAAAAAATCCAATCTAGACTTTATCTCTTTAATAATCAACTCACTAATCTTAGTTTCTTCTTCACTTAATTTTAAATTATCAAAAAAATCTATCAAATCTAAAATACTCATACAAGTTAATTCATAAATGTTTTTCTTGTTAATTAAAACACTTAAAACATTATTGTTAAGTCTAGCACCATGACACTTTGGACAATTAGTTTCTACCATATAACCTTCGATCCACTCTCTTATCCAAGCGCTATTAGTTTCTATATAACGTCTTTCAAAATTATTTATAACACCTTCGTAAAAATCAGTAGTATATCTTTTATTACCATTTTTACTAGTATATTCAAAATTAATTGGTTCACTAGTTCCATAAAGTATTATATCTAAATCTTTTTTATCCATATCTTCTACAGGTATACTTAAATCTATATTATAATATTTAGCAACTGTTAAAATATTTGTAGTATAAATATTAGGATCCATACTTAAAGGTTTAATTGCACCATCTAAAATGCTTTTAGTCTTATCAGGAATAATTAAATCAACATTTATATTTTGTTTTACTCCCAATCCTTTACATTCACCGCAAGCACCATATGGAGCATTAAAAGAAAATAATCTGGGTTCTAATTCAGGCAATGAAAAATCACACTCAGGACAAGCATAATGTTCACTCCAAATAAGTTCTTTATCACCTATAATATTAATTACAACTTTTCCATCACTTAATTTTAAAGCACTTTCTAAACTATCAAAAATACGACTTCTATCCTCTAATCTAACTACTATTCGATCTACTACAACCAAGATATTATCTTTCTTATTTTTTTCTAACTTAATATTTTCACTTAAATCTCTAAGTTCACCATTAACCTTAACTCTAGTAAATCCTTTTTTTCTTAAATCATCAAATACTTTTTCATGACTTCCTTTTTCGCCATAAACTGCTGGACTTAATATTTCTAACTTAGTACCCTCTTCCATATCTAAGATTTTATTAGTCATTTCTTCTACACTTTGACTCTTTATAGGTCTTTTATGTTTTGGACAATATGGCACACCAATTCTAGCATATAACAATCTAAAATAATCATATATTTCTGTTACGGTTGCAACTGTACTTCTAGGATTTTTATTAGTAGTCTTTTGATCTATAGAAATACTAGGACTTAATCCTTCAATAGAATCTACATTAGCTTTATCAGTTCCACCCAAAAACTGTCTTGCATAACTAGATAAACTTTCTACATATCTTCTTTGACCTTCAGCATATATAGTATCAAAAGCCAAACTACTTTTCCCACTACCACTTACTCCAGTCATAACAACCAATTTATTCTTAGGTATCTCTATATCTATATTTTTTAGATTGTTCTCTCTAGCACCTTTTATTGTTATCTTATCCATATTATGCACCTTCTTCCGTATTATTTTACCACAAATTTATGAAATTAAAATATATTTTTATACAAAAAAATAGACTAAAATTATAATCTCTACAGTTTATCAATACTTTTTTATAATTAAAAAAAACTATTAAAATAAATAGTTTTTTTATCTTCTTCGTTGGTTAAAACCAGCACTGACATTTTTAGAAGAATTATTTCGATTACTAGAAAAATTATTTGGATTATTTAATTCTTTTTGTTTTGCACTTTGTGCTGCTTTTTTTAAGTTCATCAAATAATTAATCTTAGTAGCTCTTGAAATTTTTTTATCTTCTTTTGTTTCTGTTTCTAATACAGAACTTAATGATTTAACTTTTTTATAAACCTCTTCATTTACTTCATAAACTAAATAATCAAAATTCTTTTCACCATATGAAGTCGGTTGAAAATGATCAGTATGAGAATCATAATATAAGGATTTAAGTGTCTTCTCCATTATACTATCAATCTCTTCAAAATCATATTCTTTGCCATCAAGCAATTTATTTATTCTCTTAAGTTGTTTTCTCTCTATTGATAAATCAAATACCTTTTTTTCTGGTTTTACAATTTTCTCTTCAACGATACCACCAGGCAACGTTACACTCTCTTTATATTCTTTATATGTAATAGTAATGGTTTGTCCTTCATAATTCTCTCCATTATAAGCATATTCCCCAAAATATTTATCTTCAATCTTTATGCTTTCAAAATTTTCAGGATCAATTTGATAAAGACGTAAAATATGTGCTTTTAAAACAATATCCTCGAAATTTCCTAAAGCCTTCCTAGTTTGTTTTATATCATTTCCTTGTTTTCTTGCTATAATATAACTTTTATAAGCTTTATCAGCATTTAAAATTTTAAGATACTTATCTAAAGTCACTTCATTACTATCACTACTTTTGCTTACTAGTTCTATAATATTTACTATATCATAATAAGTTATTTTATTATTAAACTCTACTTCATCAGCTTGTTCCACAGTTAAAAAAGGCAACTCTGATGGATCGAAATCACTATTATACTCAGATACTGTATCATAAGCGTTTTTTTCATCTTTATGCTTATTTTTATCATTACCATCATCCACAACACGGATAGTAAAACCAAGTATTAAAGCAAGAATAGTAGATATTACAGATTTTAATTTATCTTTCATTTTTTACCTTTTCACCTCTCCTAATTTAATGAGTATAGAAAAATTTCTAACAAATATTTCTTATCTAACAAATATTTCTTATACAATATATACATATCATAAAAAATATTGTTAGTCAACGCACAGAATCTATTTGTTGTAAATCATTTGTAAAATAACAATAATTATGTTATTATAAAAAAACAGGTGAAAAAATATGCAAAAATGGAATGAACCACAAATGAAAAAACAAATAAATTATTTAACTAATATATTATTAGATAATCCAAATAACGCTATGGCAAAACATGATCTAGAAATATTAAAGGAATTACTAAGAAGTTTTAAATTTGAAAAATCAATAGAATACACGGTTGAAGATGATAAAGAAGATATAAAACAAATAAAAGAATATAAAAATATTATTTCAAAATTATATGAATTAGCCAATAAAAATGAAGATATAGATGAAAACATAGAATTTAAAAAAATAAATCATACAGAAGAATATATAGTAAATTTTACAAAAAATTTACTAGAATTTATAAGCCCCAAATGGTACTCTGAAATAATATCAAATAATACTACAAGTATTAACTTTACAAACTCTAATTACGTATGTTATTTACCATATATAGATAAATTTTATGTATCATTATCTAAAGATAATACTATAAACGATTTATTTTATTCAATACATGAATTTAGCCATATTTATACTTATAAATTAAATCCAAATATAGATAAAAAAATAGAAAAAGAATTTTTAAGTATATTATCAGAACTAATATTAGCGCATGAAATGAAAAAAAGAAATTTTCATAAAGAAGAAGTAATAAAGTATGAATTTGATAACTTTATACAATTACTTAATTATGTAAATATATATGTTTTAAGAAAACATATTAGCAATTATGATATAAAAGAAAAAGAAAAAATAAAAATAATTGAAGAATTATCAGATTTAAATAAAAAAGATATAAAACAAATATATAAAGATTCTATTATATACTTTTATTCATATATAATATCTTATTTAATAGCAATAGAACTATTCTATATATATTTAGAAGATGAAAAAAAATGTTTTAAGATATGTGATGATATACTAAAAAATAATGATTTAGAAAACACTTTAAATACAAATAATATTAATTTATTAGAAAATACAGATAATTATATAAAAACATTAAAAAAGAAAATATTAACTAATACCTTCTAATATATCAAATATCTCTTGAACACTTTTAGCACTGCAAATCATATTTTTTACTTTAGCACAATTAGGTACACCTTTTAAATACCATATTGCATGACTTCTAATTTCAAGTAAAGCAACTTTTTCACACTTATCATGAACCAATAACTCAAAATGTTTTTTTAACATATTGAGTTTTTCTTTTATACTTATATTACTATCATATTTACCATTTTCTAAATAGTTTATAGTGTTTTTTATTAGCCACGGATTTCCTAATACTCCTCTTCCTATCATCACAGCATCGCAACCAATTTCTTCTAGCATCTTCTTAGCTAATTCTGGAGTAGTTATATCTCCATTTCCTATTACAGGAATACTAACGCTTTCTTTTACTTTTTTTATTAAATCCCAATTAGCTTTACCACTATATCCTTGACTACGTGTTCTAGCATGAAGTGTTATAGCACTTGCTCCATTCTCTTCGATTATTTTTGCAACTTCTACACAATTTATATGTTTTTCATCCCAGCCACTTCTAATTTTTACAGTTACAGGAACACTAACTGCATTTACTACAGCTTTAACAATTTCTCCAATCTTCTTAGGATCTTTAAGCAAAGCGCTACCTGCTTGACTACTAATAGCTATTTTCGGTACTGGACACCCCATATTAATATCTATAATATCCGGATGCATCAATTCTTCTACTTTTTTAGCTGCAGTTACAAACGAATCAACATCACTTCCAAATATTTGTTGAGCAATTGGTCTTTCGTAATCATCCATTTTAAGTAATCCAAGCGTTTTTTCATTACCATACATAACAGCTTTATCACTAACCATTTCTGCATAAATAAGACCACAGCCCATACTTTTAATAATCTTTCTATAACTAGTATTACTTATACCAGCCATAGGAGCTAAAACAACACGATTCTTTATCTCTACATTACCAATTTTCCACATAACTTCACCCCATTAGCAATAGTAGTTTACCACAACAAAATCAAAAAAACAACAAAAAAAACTAACCTTAAGTTAGTCTATAAAAAGCTTTTTAAAAATTCAATATTTTCTTGTTGAAACTTTTTAAATTCTTCTGCCAATTTTAAAACTTCTTTATTAGCATCTCCCTTAAAACTATCAATCTTTTTACTAACACTTAATACACCCATAGTAAAACCTTGTATTAGCATATCAGCAATCCTCGAATCACTGTTATCTTTCATAACTTCCATATTTATACCAAAATAAGCTCCTACTTTACTTATTAAAGGTTTACTTTTTACATCATAATTATTTTCTTTAATATATTCTTTTACTTTTTTTAAATAATTTTCATATCCTTTAATTTCGCCTTCTATGATTTTTTTAATTTTATTATCTTTCTTATTTATTTTATTAATTAATAAAGTTAAATTATTTAAAGCCATATCAGCATCTTGATATAAATAAGTTAAAAGTTCTAAATTTTCATCCATAAAATATCCTCCATTTATAATATTAACCAAATTAATAAAATTATACAAAAAAAGATTAGAAACTAACTTCGTAACTAATCAAACCAACTTCATCTCTATTAACTATAACATATTCATCATCTATATCAAAATATTCTTCATTCATCGGATTATATATTTTACTTTCAATTAACCCACAATCACTTATACTATTTAAATATATTTTAACAGTATCATCACTAATTAAATTATTATAATAATCTTTACCACATTTAGTATTTAAATACACATTAGTAGCATCTATAACATCATTTCTTATACTTTCTAATTGATCCGCTCTACTCTCTTTAAATGCATTGTTTATTTTAGGTATTAAAATTACACCTATTATACTAAGAAAAGCAATAACAGTAATCAATTCCATTAATGTAAATCCTTTTTTATTCATATCAATACCTTACACTTTCTAAATACAATCCATTAGCAGGTACAGTCATATAAGTATACTTACTATCATCACTATCCAACATATTTTTAAATTCATCAACACTAATTTTATTTTTCCCTACTAATATTAATGCTCCAACCATATTCCTTACCATGTATCTATAAAAACTTTTACCTACAAAAGTAATAGATAAAAAATCTTTATCTTTATTAAAAATAACTTTAAATATCTCGCTATTATAGTTATCCCTATCTCCACTAACAAACACTTTAAAGGAATGCTTACCAATTAAATATTTACTAGCTCTCTTCATATTAGTAATATTTAATTCATTATTATAATTATAAACATAATCTTCTAATATTGGATTAAACTTACCTGTATTTATAATATATTTATATTTCTTCTCTTTAACTAAAAATCTAGCATGAAAATCACTACTTACTATTTTACAATCTAAAACATGAATATATTTATCAATCATAGAATTAACTGCTTTAATAAGCCCATCAACACTTATATTTATATCCAAATCAAAGTGAACACATTGACCATAAGCATGAACTCCTCTATCAGTTCTTCCAGCACCTTTAACAAAAACCTCGCGTTTATTTATTTTAGATAAAACCCTCTCTAATTCACCTTGTATAGACTTCTTATCATTTAATTTTTGAAAACCATAATATTTACTACCATCATAGCTTATAGTCATTAAATATCTCATCTAACACTCCTATATATATCCTTTAATAATTCATGTACTTCTACAGTATAAGAAAGTTTCGCTTTTTTCTTATTAGCAATTCTAATAAACTTTATAATTTCAGGATAATCCACTTTTATTCTACTCTTATAAATATACTCTATTTTATCATTAAATACAATATTACTATTATCGAAAACAATCAAATTATTGCATAATAAATTTAAAAATACCAAATCATTACTTATAACAACCAACGTACCTTCATACTTACTTTTTAAATAATTAATTACTCTTTTTTTTACCTTATAACTTAAACCTTTATCAAAATAATCCAATATAACGATCTCTTTTTTATTTAGTAAAATATAAACTAATAATATTAATTTAAATTCACTTTTACTTAAATTCTTTATTTTTTTATTAAGTATATTATAATTTATTTCTAATTCATTAAACAAATTTAAAATACTATCACTTATTTTAAACTTTAGCCCATTTAAAAATCTTTTAACAGTCCACTCATCATCATAATCAATACCACATATAGATAAACCACTATTAATTAAATCTAATTTATCACCATATATTCCACAAAACGAATTTTTTTTAATTATTTCATTATAATTATTACTATACATTATTTCCATAATAGATCCACCAATTCTTTATTATTTAAATGTTCTTCATTTATAAGTTCATAACTCTTTAACATATTATTTAAATCATATATAAAAGGTAAAGATAGCCCTAATGATTTAAATAATTTTTCATCAAGTAACACTTCTTTTACATAATCATACTTTAAAACATTCTCTTTATTATAAACTAATACTTTATCAAATAATAAACAATCTTCTAAGTCACTTAATATAGATATTAATGTTATATTATGATCTTTAATATAATTTAAAATCCTCATTTTCTTATCATTACTTAAATAAGTTAATAAATCATCTATACAAAATAAACTAGGATTAATAATTAATAAAGATAAAATCTTAATATATATTCTATCTTCTATACTAAGCTCATTAAAGTCGATATCAATAATACTTTCTAATTTAAAATAAATTATAAAATCATCTAATCTTGAAGTTATTTCATAAACATTATATTTTAATAATTCTAAATAATATTTTAATTCATTTCTAGGATTAAAAGTACTATACTTATTATCATTAAATACACATAATATATTGTTTTTCTTATATTCTAATTCAAAGTCTTTTATATCTTTATCATCTAAATACAAATAATCTCTATTACATTTCCCTGATATATTTTTTATAAAAGTAGTTTTACCACATGAATTCGGACCAACAATACTTATTAATTCACCAGATTTTATATTTATATCTAATTTCTTAAAATAAATGTTTTTCATCCAAAATCACGCCCTTTATTAAGCTAATTATATCACTAAAAATTATACGTGTAAATTAAAAAAAGAGTATACTATACTCACTTTAGACTTACTACATAATATCTACCAAATTCTTTAATATCTACCTTAGATTTATCAAAATACTGTAAATCATAATAAGTAACAACATACTCTGCATCTTCCTCATAATCTATATTTATACTATCAATATTTTTTATATTATATTTTTCTTTAAAAGAAAGTCCATCTTCCATTACCAAACCTCTATAATATTTAGAATCTATTTCTAAATAAAATAAAGTTAATATCTCAGCTACATCATATGAACTTTGACTTTGTACATAAGGTGTAATATAAAACTTTTTTGAATCACTTGTCTTTAAAGACAATATAGCATTTTTAAAATCTTTAAAGAATACATCCCCTATAGTTTCACTATAAGAAGTAAAATAAGTATATCCAAACATTATAAATGCACATAAATAAACTAATAAAATACTCCATTTAAAACGTTTTAAATATTGCATAATAAAATACACACCAATAGAACTTATTATAATAATAGGATAATATATAATATTAAGTCTATTTATATTTACCTCATTAGTCGCTATGCCACACCAAAAACTTGTTAATAATAATATAAAAATAATCTTAGACCCACTAGACTTTTTATATTTTTTAAATAAAACATAACAACCAATAATTATAAATGGGATAGTAAAATAATACAATGTCCCAAAACCTTCAATATAGTTCCATGGAGCTTCATAAGCATGTATAATGATAACATTTATAAAATATATTATATTAATAATTAATTGAGATAAAATATTATCTGAAAAGAATAATATATCTTTAGAACGCGTACTACTTTCAAAAAAAGGTATTGTAAAAAACGGAGTCTTAATAGTGTCAATTTTCAAGAAATTTATAACCATAGTTAGAATAAAAGGCCATGCAACTAAAATGTAAATAATAAAAGATATAAATGCATCTTTTATAGTAATTTTCTTAGTTTTTATTAAATAAATACAAGTAGCTAACAAAAATACAGGTATTGTATAAATAGAAATACCATAACAATACATAGATAACCCAAATAATATCATAGATATCCACAAATATACTTTTTTAGATAATCCCTTATTTAAAAAATATACTCCCATAATAATAAAATGAGGAAATAAATTACAATCTAAAATCCATCTACTTTGCATAATATGCCATGGATTGATCGAAGTCATAAAAAGAACTATTAAAGCAACATTTTTTCCGAATACATCTTTAGAGAATAAATATAAACAAATCATAGAAATAATACTGATAATTAAAATAGGTAATCTTACAACAATAATAGAAAAACCAAATATTTTAACAAATAAAGCAACCATATAAGATAGCAGCGAACTCATCTGTCCATAACCCCAAGCAGTTAAATGGACTGGCATAAACATTCCATATCTATCAGTACCGTATTCTGCTAAAGCTATACCATCTACAACAGCCATTGCTCCATCTTGATTAAAACCATCTGGTACACTTCCAAATTTATAAACTCTAATAAATATCCCAATTAATAAAATAAAACAAAATAAAATTTTATAACACTTATTAGAACACAATTTCTTTTCTCTTATTTTTTTATTATTCGATAACGTTTTATATAAAATAAATAAACTTAAAAACATAAAAATAATTGTAAAAAAATAATTAAAAACTTTCATAATAAACCTCTTTACTATATAATTTAATAATACCATAAAAATAAAAAAAAGAAACAAAATTAAATTTGTTTCTCAAGTATTAACCCACAATATTTTTTAATTCAAACATCAAATTAATTTAATATCGCAGAATAAAGTACTCAGTTAATACTCGTGAGTACAATATTATTATTTACTATGTTTCATTATTTATTATACCAGTTTTTTCCAACTCATGATTTTCTACTTTAACATTCAAACATAAACCTATTACAAATATATAACATAACCAATATATCCATAACATTAATATTGCTAAACTACTTAAGCTTCCATAATACATATCATATCTATTAAAATTATTAATCCATCCACTATATAAATATGTTGCTAAAACCCAAAATACAGTTGTAAATAAAGCACCTAAATTGAAACCTTTATGATCTACATTTTTATCAGGAGCCATAACATATATAGATTTAACAAAATAATATATAACTATCCAAGTAATAGGTCCTCTTATTACAGCAAGAATTGGATCTAATACTGCTTTAATATTAAAATAATCAAAACTAGATATAATCTTATTACCTAATAAAGGTACCAACAAGATAAAAATATATAATACACATAGTAAAATAGTCATAACTATTGCTTTTATTTCTCTTTTTATAACACTCTTTTGCTTAATACCATATATTTGATTGCTTGCAACAATAATAGAATTAGCACCATTAGCAGCGATAAAACACATAACTAAGATAACTGTCAAATATTTAAAACTAAATTCTTGCCCAATAATATTAGGTACAATCCAATCAAACTTAACTGTACTAAATATTTGTTCTAAAAATTCAATAAAACTAGCTTCAGTAACCCCCATAAGACTGCCTATCCAAGTTACTATGGATATTAAAGGTACAAAACTCATTATTATAAAGAAAGCCAAATGCCCTGGTAATACCATCATCTCTGGCTTCTTTATAATTTCCCAAACTTTCCCAAAAAAATCTTTAAAATATTTTTTGTTTTTTCTAAATATTTTACTTAATAATTCAAATATTTTATTCTTCATCTTCATCCTCAAAAGTCTTCTTATTTTCTCTCATTTGTAAAGTTGCTTCATTAAATGCATCTTCTATTAATTTTAAATCATCATTAATCATACTAAATCCAACAGCTACACCGTATTCATATGGTAAATCTTTAAATTCTTTTAATAATTTTTTAATATAACTAATAACTTGTTTTTCACTATATCCAACTAAATATATCATAAACTCATTACCATCAGTTCTTATTAATTCTGTATTTTCTAATTGAGTTTTAAATAATATATTCGCAGCTGCTTTAATTTGTTTATCTCCTTCTTCATGACCAAAAGTATCATTTAAATATTTTACATTATTTAAATCTAAAACAATTACACCTTGTGGATAAACAGTATTTTGATTCCATATCTCTATTCTATCATTTAAATAA
Organism: Bacilli bacterium; assembly: GCA_017411405.1. Taxonomy (GTDB): domain Bacteria; phylum Bacillota_I; class Bacilli_A; order RF39; family UBA660; genus UMGS1124. The sequence continues at coordinate 87,006 of JAFQQE010000015.1, forward strand.
TTTCTATTCTTTAAACTAGTTAACATATCTACATATCTAATTTTTTCATTATTTTTAACTTTAGTATTTAAAACTATTTTCTTTTTATTTCTTATAATTAAATATACACCAATTAATATAACTATAATAAGCAAAATAATATATTTAGCAAGTTTTACTGATCTGCTTCCTGCTTCATAAGTTTCAAAATATTCATGTAAACTATTATCAATAACTTCTTTAGGATTCAAAGTATTAACATAACTTCTAAATAATCTATAGAAAACATCATTATTATTCTTATAATTAAATGTATAAGTTTTATTAATTGTATCACTTAATATAATATGTACTTCATTCAAACTATCTATTAAATAATTATCATAATATAACTTATCAACTATAACTACATTATCTTTATTAATAATTCTTTTAATTTTACTAGTTTTATCAAATGTTTTAACTGTTATATTTTTAAAATTACTTAAATAATTATATAATAATGAATTTTCTTCTACATATATAATTCCTTCATAAGCATTTAAACTATCAATATTAATACTTATTTTTCTATTACTAATTAAATAATAATTAATTGGTAGATTTACATTAATATTATTATAATTTCTATCATAATTATACATGTTAAAATATAAATCTACTTTTTTCTTATCTATATCATATTTTAAATTATTAAAGTTTTTAACTTTGTTATATTTAAATTCTATTTCACTAAATTCTGTAAACTTATTTAAATATTCACTAACTATACCTGTAAAATTACCACGTGATAATAATTGGTAAGGTTGACTAACAACATATTCAAAACTATAAGTTTTATCAGTTAAAGCATCCTCTTCTATATCAGTTATATTTAAACACTTTATAAATAAATCATAATTATTATCATTATAACTATCATTATATTCTTCTTTCATCCAATTATTATAGTATTTTGTAACTATAGAATTTAATGTTTTATCATTACTTAAATGTAAATAATAATATACTTTAGCATCATTAAAGAAATAACTTACATTATAATTTAAAGATATAACTTTATCTTTATATCTATTTAAAGGAACAATAATATAATCCACTTCTTTATCTTTAAAACCAGTAAATAAAGCATCGCTACTATCATAAGTCTTTATAGTACCACTAATATTATAATAAGTACTAACATAACTTAAATCAGTTGATATTATACCTATATTTTTATTATTTAAACTATCTAAATCTACTATAGTATTATTATCTTGACTTACTAATACATAATAATCAACATACATTAATAAATCTCTATTATCATAGTTAGTAGAAACATTAAAACCAAACGAATCATTTGAAGAATCTACAGAATATACAGTACTATTTAATTTCAAACCTAATTCTTCATCTAAATCAGATATAAAATCAAAATAAACTCCATTACCACTTTTACCAAAAACATTAACATCATTTGGAACATATACAGTATATACACTATTTTTATTATTATTTATCCAAGTTTTTTCACTTATTGTTAAATTATTTTCATCTTTAAACAATTTAAAAAAAGCAAATATTATCCCACCTATAACAACTATAGTTAGTGAAATAATTAAAACTATCTTTTTAATATTTTTCATCTTACTCACCTATTACATAATTAGTCCATCTAATTACGGCATTTTCATTTTTTAAATATCCCATTATTGGAAAATTATCTTCTACTTCTTTATCATTATTAGAAACTATAAATTGTAAATCATAAAAATTCTTTATATCATCACCAAATACTTCTAAAGAAGCTTGAGCAATTGACTCTGCATCAGAATGACTTCCAGTAGTTAAAGAAATCATAACATATACTAATTTACCTTTTATATCTATTTCTACACTACTTACTTTTTCATTAGATTTTATAGATTCTTCTATTTCATTAATCTTTTCACTATTTATAGGTATGCTTTCAATACCTTCTAATCTATTACCATATTTATCTTGATTAGTTTGATTAATAAAATATAATATAATACCAACCATAATAGAAATAATACACACTACAGAAATAATCATTAATATAGAATATACTCTATTTCTTCTATAAAAATCTCTTAATTTTTTAAACATTAAATCCACCTCTTCGTAAATACATTATACAATATAATTAATAACTAATCAATTTTAAAAAAACATATTGAAATATAATATTCGATATGATACGATCAACTTAGTAGAGTATTAGTACAAAATATCTACTAATTGTTTTTGTAGACATTAACAACTATATCAATATTGCCAATAATGACAGTTGTTTGTGTCTTTTTATTATATCTACTAAGTAGATTTTTTATATTGGTAAGAATATTTTTTATTACTTCCATAAACTAAGGTTTACCTCACTTTCTTAAACCAAAACCCTTTATAGGATTAAGAAAGATAAGCACAGGACAACACTTAGTAGACACATGTACCAACACTCAAAAACGTATATTAAATCACTAGCATTTATTTGTATATCTATTCGACAAAATTTCTGTTTTTATTCAAAAAAGATTCAAATTAATGAATCTTTTTTTAACTTTTCTTTTAACTTAAGTTCATCCCAAATTTCTATATTTAATTCTAATGCTTTATCATACTTACTTCCAGGACTATCTCCAACTATTACAACATCAGTATTTTTACTAACACTACTACTTGTAGTTCCACCATTAATTTCTATAATATTTTTTATTTCATCTCTACCAAAATCTTTTAAAGTTCCAGTAACTACAAATTTTTTGTTAATAAAGTTGCTATTTTCAACAACATTTTCCCCAATATATTTAGTATTAACACCTATTTCTTTTAAATTGTTAATAAGTCTTATATTATCAACATTCTTAAAATAATCAGAAATATTTTTAGCTAAAATAGGACCTATATCATTAATTCCATTTAATTCATCTTCAGTTACATTAAACAAATTATCTATATTAATATATTTTTTAGCAAGAATTTTTGCGTTTTTTTCTCCTATACCATTTATTCCTAACGCAAATATTAATCTTTCTAAACTATTTCCCTTGCTAACTTCTATACTATTTATTAGATTACCAATACTTTTTTCACCGAAGCCTTCTAATTCAACCAATTCTTTTTTCTTTTCTTTTAAAGAATATATATCCTCTATTTTAGTAATAATACCTAAATTATAAAAATCTTCTATTATTCTTTCTCCTAATCCATCAATATTCATGGCTTTTCTACTAACAAAATGAATTAAAGATTCTATATTTCTTTTAGGACATAAATCATTATGGCAAAAATAATCTATACCACTTTTACTAACTACTAAATTACTTCCACAAATAGGACAAAATTCTATCATATTAAAATCTTTTTCAGAACCATCTCTACGTTCTTTTATAGGTCCAACTACTTCTGGAATAACATCTCCTGCTTTTCTAATACTAACTATATCCCCGATTTTTAAATCTTTATCAATTATATACTGTTCATTATGTAAAGTAGCCCTTCTAATAGTACTACCTTGAACAATAACAGGTTCTAATACCGCATTAGGAGTAATTTGTCCAGTTCTACCAACAGTAAATATTATATCAGTTAATTTTGTTAAAACTTCAGTAGCAGGAAATTTATAAGCAGTAGCCCATTTAGGATACTTTTGCGTAAATCCTAAATTCTTTTGAATATTTAAATCATTCACTTTAATAACTACACCATCAATATCATAAGATAATTCATTCCTTATAAGTGATTTTTCTTCTATAAACTCTATAATTCCATTTACATCATTAACTAATTTATTATTAGAATTAACTTTAAAACCCAAACTTTTCATAAATTCTAAAGCTTCTAAATGACTATTAATTTGAAAATCTTCAGGATTTGGTAAATGATATATAAAAGCATCTAATTTTCTTTCTTTAGCAATTTTACTATCTAATTGTCTTATAGAACCAGCAGCCGCATTTCTACAATTTTGAAATAAAGGTAATCCTTTTTCTTCTCTAGTTTTATTTAATTCCTCAAGTACTTTTTTTGACATAAAAATTTCCCCTCGAACTTCAATATCAATTTTTTTACTTAATTTTAAAGGAATTGAATTTATAGTTTTTACGTTATGAGTTATATCCTCACCTACAGCACCATCACCTCTAGTTGCAGCACTTTTAAATATACCATTCTCATACTTTAAAGATACAGATAATCCATCGATTTTTAATTCACAAACATAACTTGGATGATATCCTTCTTTTTGAATTCTATTATCAAAATCTATTATTTCAGATTCATTAAATACATTACTTAAACTCATCATAGGCTTATCATGTACAATTTTCTTAAATCCATCAATTACTTCTCCACCAATTTTATTAGTAGGACTATCTTCTCTAGCATATTCAGGATATTCAATCTCTAAATCAATTAATTCTCTTAAATATTTATCATATTCTTGATCAGTAATAGTTGGATTATCAAGTACATAATATTCATAATTAGCTTTATTGATTATTTCTACTAATTCATCATATCTATTTTTCATATTTATCCCCATAAATTATTGTTATATTCTCCAGAACTTACCAAATTACAAATAGCATTCTTTACACCAATGGTATCTTCTTTATATGTTACCCCATACCATACACTATCTGTTTCAATTACATCTACAGTAATATCTCCATTTTTAATATGTTTATCAATAACTTCTGGTATTAAAAATTCATCTTTTTCTTTATCTTTAATATCTTTAAAAAACTCTACAAAATCTTTCTCTAAATAATCAAATATCTTAGGAGTAAATAATAACATATTCATAGATACTAAACGATTATCTTCTATATCAAATTCTTTTCCATTTGATAAACTTTTACAATGAATATGATCACCACTTTTTTCTATACTACTTTCTATAATTCCATTTAGCTTTCCTTCAACTATTTTGCATACCCCTCTTTTTACACTTCCATTTTCAGTTAAAGTATTAACTGCTCTATATCCAACTAAACCAAATTCATTTTCATGATTGTATTTTAAAAACTCATACGCTTTAAGAAAAGCATTTCTTCCATAAAAATCATCAGCATTAATAATAGCAAAGTTTTCATCTATTACATCCCTAGCAGCTAGTATTGCTTGTCCAGTACCCCAAGGTTTAATACGCAAAACATCAATTTCTACAGGAATATCTTCCATTTTTTGAAATACATACTCTACCTCTATATGTGGTTCTACTCTACTTCCAATACTTTCTTTAAATAAATCGTACATTTCTTCTTTAATTACAAACACAATCTTTGTAAATCCAGCTTTTTTAGCATCATAAACTGAATAATCTATTATAAATTCTCCATTTGGCCCCATCGGCTCTAATTGTTTTAATCCTCCAAATCTGCTACCCATTCCAGCAGCTAATATAAGTAATGTCATAATATCCCTCCTATAATTTTGATATACTTTTATGATTTTTCATTAATTTTCTAACACCAGTTTTAAAAGCAACATCTATTAAATCTCCATTCATACTAACTACAACCCCTGTACCTAAAGTTTCATGACTAATAATATCTCCAACTTTAATTTCGTTATTTTCTGTCTTATTATATACCTTCTTAGTATCAATCTTTTCCTGTACTTTTATTCCAGAAATCTCTTCATCAATATAATTTTTATCAATTTCATCAATAAATCTACTAGGCATATTCATAGTATCTTTACCATATAACATTCTTCTTTTTGCATTAGTTATATATAAACGTTCCCTCGCTCTAGTAATACCAACATAACAAAGTCTTCTTTCCTCTTCTACACCATTTTCCATCAAACTCATAGTATGCGGAAATATACCTTCTTCCATACCAATCAAGAAAACAACATCAAACTCTAATCCTTTAGCACTGTGTATAGTCATTAAAGTAACTTCATCATTATCTTCTTTATGATTCGCCATATCGCTAATTAAACTTATTTCTTCTAAAAAATCACCTAAATTAATTAATCCAGTTCTCTCTTCAAAAGATGCAGTAATACTTTTAAATTCCATTAAATTGTCTAATCTAACTTCATTTTCTAACGTTTTATCTTCATCTAATTCACGTTTTAAACCAGTTTTATCTAAAATTTCATCAATTAAATCAGTTAAAGTCATCTCTTCACTCTTTTTAACTAAATCTAATATCATATTTTTAAATTCTAATTCTTTATTACTACTTAAAGCATCAAACATACTAATACCTTCTAAAGTACTAACATTTTCTAATGTTTTTAAAGCAGCCTCTCCTATACCTCTTTTAGGTACATTAATAATTCTTCTTAAACTTATTTCATCATTTGTATTATATATCAATCTTAAATAACTAATTAAATCTTTAATTTCTTTTCTATTATAAAAGTAATAACTACCAACTACTTTATAAGGAATACCTTTATTTAAGAATCCTTCTTCTACAACACGTGATTGAGCATTAGTTCTATATAAAATACCAATTTCTTCTTTTTTATATCCTTCATCTAAAAGCTTATTTATCTCTTCGATAACAAGTGTTATTTCATGTTTCTCATCATAAGCTCTCATATATTTTACTTTTAAACCATCACCTTTTTCACTCCACAATTTAAGATCTTTTCTCTCTTTATTATTTTTAATTACAGAGTTAGCAGCATTAAGTATATTATTTGTACTTCTATAGTTTTCTTCTAACTTAATAACTTTACAATCTTGATAGTCTCTTTCAAAATTTAAAATATTTCTATAATCAGCTTGTCTAAAAGCATATATACTTTGATTCATATCTCCTACTACAAATAAATTATTATGTTTACTAGCTAACATACTAGTTAATATATATTGTACAGGATTAGTATCTTGATACTCATCTATTAAAATATACTTAAATTTATCTTGATAATGCTCTAATATTTCTTTATGATCTCTAAATAGAATAACAGGCTTACTTAATAAATCATCAAAATCAATACTATTATTTTTAACCATCTTATCATTATATATATAATATATCTCTTTAGCAACCAAATCTATTTCAGTATTAAAAGTATTGTCTATTTCTCTATCAGATAACATTTGACTTTTAATCAAACTAATCTTATTTCTAATATAATAAGGACTATAATGTTTAGGATCTAAATCTTTATCTTTTAATATTTTCTTTATTATTGTTAATACATCATCACTATCTATTATAGTAAAATTTTTATCCAATCCTAAATACATATAATTTTCTCTAATTATTCGTAATCCAAATGAATGAAAAGTACCTATAAAAGCATTAGTTTCTCCAACTATATTATTTACTCTTTCTTTCATTTCTTTTGCTGCTTTATTAGTAAATGTTATAGCAAGTATATTATAATCTCTTATACCATTTTCAATCATATATGCAATACGAGTAGTTAAAACTTTAGTTTTACCACTACCAGCCCCTGCCATTACTAAACAAGGCCCATCTAAATGAGTAACCGCTTCTATTTGTTGTTTATTTAAATTATTTAAAAGTTCCATATTCTACCTCACTAATAATATTATATCAAATAAATTATTTTCTTTAAATAAAAAAGTCAAAAAAACTAAACATTTGTTCTCAAAAAAAATAACCACATAAAGTGATTATTCAAATATTATAATTTATTAAATCATCTATAGAATTATTTAATAAATAAACTAACATGTTTTTATCTAATTTAGTAAAATTTTGTTTTACTAAAGAAAGAGGCAAGAAAAATAAATCTATTCTATTTTTTATAACATTATAAATATCCTCTACACCAAATTCTAATAAATATTTAATAATTTCTTTTACATTTTTTTTAGAAAAATTCAAATTTTTTAAGAGTTCATTATCATAAGTATTGATGATATCTTTTATTTCTTCTTCAGATACATTATACTCTTTTAGGTACTCTAGATACATCTTCATTCTCTCCTAATTCTATTTGTTCCTCTTCAAAAGGGACATTATCTACTATACCATCATTCTTACTTTTTTTCAACTCTAAATTATTTTTCCAATTCATATAACTTAATTTAATAAGCAAACCATACAGTAAATCAATATTATCTAACATTTTATTATTATCTTGAGTCCAAATATTATTACTAATTAAATATTCGATTTTTTTATCCAAATATTGCATACCCAAAATACGATACCCATAATTATTATCATCATCTGTTAACTCTATACCATATTTATTTAATACTTCTATATTATTAATAATTACTTGAGGATTAATAGAAAATATTTTTACAACATTTTCTAAAATATTTTTAACTTTAATACCCATATTATCTAATTTTTTTAGATCTTCCTTATTTTTATTAACATCATTAATTAAATAATTAGGACAACTATTAATAATAGTCTTAATATCAACTCCATAGCTTTCTAAAGTAGCAATATTCCCCATAAATTTATCATAATTAGCTGGAACTCCATACTTAGCTTTACCATCACTTACAGCAATAAATATAGAAGGTAAATTATTCAAAACTTTTAAAACACTTACTCCTATATCATTAAGTTTATTTATAACAGCTCTAACTAAATTTATATCCGAATACATTAATATAGAAATTAAATTATTTTTATCTCCTAATCTATCATACACTACTCTTTCTTGAGAAACTTCTCCGTCATCATTAGTTTTTAATCTAGAAGCAAAATCTACTAATTTTTTCTTATTATCTTCATTTCTAATATATTTCTTTAAATCATATTCTAAATCTTTATCTAATTCGTTAATTTCTAAAGATTTTAATATATCACTTATATCGACACTATCAACATCAAACTCTTCAAATTCTATATCTTTATCTAGTATAGGATCAGCATATTTAACATTTTTATTCATCAAATAATTGTTATATCTATTAACATTAAGCATAATATCATATAGTATACTATCTATATCACTTGTTTCATATTTTCTAATTAATTCTTCAATCAATTTGAAATCAACAATATATCTTTTATCATTAATAACGTCTAATAAGTTATTAATTTTCTTTATACTTTTTAAATCTTTTGAACTATTCTTTTCTTTTTCAAGGCATATCTTTAAATAATCTATTAAAGCATCTTTACCATTAGGCATTATTCACCCTCCTAACTATCAATTTTTTTAATTACATTATAACTATCTATTAATTCTAATAAATCTTTAAAATTTTTATTTATTTTTAAAGCATCTTTATCTAAATTATCTTTTAATAAATCTTTTGTTTCTAAATACATTTTATTTAATGTATCTAATATAGGAATCTTTTGGTATTTTACAATATCATCATCAGTTAAATTCATCTCTTTAATTTTATCATCATCATATCCTAACATTTCTAAAGAAGTTTTAACTAATTCTTCATTTATAACACCCAATAACTCTTTTTCTTTATTTAATATAGTTTCTACAAATGCAAATATCTCTTCATCACTATATTCAATAACTTCTTTCTTATTAGATTGATTTTTCTTTTGAAAATCTATATTCTTTTCCCCAACATATTTTAACAGTTGCCATTTATCACTAGTGATAATTCCACTCTTTTTAATTACTTCATTAAATTCTTCTATATTATATATAGGTTTAATTAATTTATCATTCTTAAAATAACCTATATATTTTTTATATAAATTATCACTTAATTTCAAACTATTATAATATTCTTTATTATTATCATTAAAATCTTTAATGTATTCCTTAATAAAAGTAACTTGATCGTTTAACCATCTTTTATATGAATTTACTTCTTCACTATTATTTACTTCTACTTCATCTTCAACAGTTAATCGCCTATTTACTTTTATAAGTACAGAAGCATTAAAGAAAATTTTCATTTTTTCCTCTTTTTCAGGAACATTAAATACATCAAGAATACTTTCAAAGTCTTCTTTACTTAGTAAAACCAAATCCTCCCCTGTTAAACTATCTATATCCTTTAAAGTTTTCATTGAAAGCGTATTCTTTACATTATTTATCTTTTCTATCTTACTTTCAAAATCTTTTAACTGCTCACCTACAGTTTCTATCTTTTTAGATAGTTCTGTTATAAAGGAATTGATATACATCATATCTAGCCTCCCATACTAACTCAAGTATAGCATAATTTATAGATTAAAACAATTGTTTTAATAAGTTTTTTAATGATTTTTATAATTATTCATGATAAAATTAATATGATTAGGAGTTATGATTATGATAAAACTAAAAAATAAAATTAAAATAATTAAACCTTTGCCTGATGAAAACAACAAAAAAGATATATTAAACATAATCATAATAAATATGATAATATTATTATTTTTAATTATTATTATATTTACATATATAAACATGTTACCTTATATAAATGCTATAGATATAAATAAAATAACAGGTAAAAAAACAACTATAACAAACTGTAATACAAAAGATTATATTATTATAGAAAAAGATAAGACATATAACATGTCAATAACTAACGAGGAATGTAATCAAGAATATTACGAAGGGACTTTAATAATTAAAAATAACACTATAAATTTTAATAATAATATTAAAGGTACTATAGATAATAAATATAATATAATAATAAACAACAATATATTCGAGAGTGATAATAATGAATGAAGAGATAAAAAATATATTAAATAATATAGATTTTGATAATAATAAATTAATTAAAATAAATGATAATTTATATCTAACAAACAATCAAATTGATACATTAAAAAGATATAATATTGATTATAAAACATCAAACTCTTTAAGAGATCTAATGATAAAGATAGAAGACATATTAGATTATGAAGATGATTATGAAGAATTAGAAACATTGTTAGATAATTTATCAGAGAGAAATTATTATGAAAATACAAAAAAATAGTGCAAAACACTATTTTTATTCATATTTGAAACATTGGACGTTACCATAGAATTCAATTTCTTTGCTATCGCGATTATAAAGTATAACACCATCATCAAATATAGCATATACATCTTTTTTCGTTTCATTTGATACCTCTTTAAGTTTTGAAAGATAAAGAGGATCTTCAATTGAATGAACGTCCATATAAAAAGGATCATCAATTAAACCAAAGCCATCATAAAACGCAAAATATTTATAATAATTATTTTTGGCAGTAATAAAATATCTTTTTAGTTGTAATTCTGTTCCAGCGCTTTCCCCAATAACTACACCCTTAAAATTTTTTATATGATAAAAAATTTCTGTATCATGTAATACTTTTTTAAATAACATCTCAGGATTCCCACCTGGAATAAGCAGAACATCTGATTTATTAATAATATTTATCAATTCTTCTTTACTAGAAGAATAGCAATTACAAACAAATATATTTTCCTCTTTAATACCTAAATCCATCAAAGGCATAACATACTTATTATATCTTCTTTCGCCTTTTTTAAAATAATCGTTATTAAATATTTCTGAATTTATTTCTACAGGAAAAGCCCAAGGAATTATAGCAACTTTAAAATCTTCCTTTATAATTTCATTCAACCTTTCTTTTACACATTCAAACCCTTCATCAATTTTACTGAAAAATACACTATACATCGTTATCACTCTTTCTATAACAAACTATCTTTATATAATTTTTTTTATTAAATTTTTAAATAATTTTTTTATATATTTAATATCTAATTATCTTTTATTCTTCATTAACTTTAAATAGTTATCCTCATCATAAATAAAAAGACTATCTTGATATTTCGAATATAATTTATTATATTGTTTAATATACTTTTTTTCGAATTTTTTTATTAATTTAATATAAAAAGAATAATTAGGATAATTATATTTGTAATCATGTATGATAAAAAAACTCGCCCATAAAATATTTTGAAAATATTATATCACAAAAACAAAAAAAACAAACACTAAAACAAAAAAAGAAAATCAATATATATCAACTTTCTTACTTTCTCTTTTCAAATCACGTTCTTTTATAGTTTCTCTCTTATCATATAATTTTTTACCTTTACATAAACCTAGTAATATCTTAGCATTATTACCGTTAAAATAAAGTTTAAGAGGTATTAAACTATAACCATCTTTCATTACTTTTGATTTAAGTTTTAATATTTCGTGTTTTTTTAATAATAGTTTTCTTTCTCTTCTTTCAGGTACATTAAATCTATTCCCCTCTTCATAAGGAGAAATAAACATATTAATTATAAACACTTCGTTATTTTTTATTCTTGCATATGTATCTTTTAAATTAGCACTACCTTTTCTAATTGATTTTACCTCTGTACCAGTTAAAACAATACCACATTCTATTTCACTTTCTATGAAATAATCAAAGCGTGCTTTTCTATTTTGAATCTCTATCATCCTTATCCCCCACTAATTCAAAATCAATTGTTTTAGCTTCTTTACTAGCTCCAACAACTTTAATCTTAACTTTATCTCCTATTCTATAACGTTTCTTAGTATTTTGTCCAATTAAACTCATTAATTCCTCAACATAGTTATAATAATCTCCCTTTATACTACTAATATGTACTAAACCTTCTACTAAATTATCAAGTTCAACAAACATACCAAAATTTTCAACACCAGATATAATTCCTTCATATTCTTCACCTATATGATTTTCCATATATTCTGCCATTTTCATATCCATTACTTCTCTTTCTGCATCTACCGCAGCTTGTTCTCTTTCGCTAGATTGATTACAAATAAAATCTAAATTTTCTAAATAATAATCTAGTGTCTTATTATCTAAGTCATGATTATATAAATAAGTTCTAAGTAATCTATGAACCATTAAATCTGGATAACGTCTTATCGGAGATGTAAAATGTGTATAACATTTACTACCTAATCCAAAATGTCCAATATTGTCTTTTTGATATACAGCTTTTCTCATGCTTCTTAAAAGCATACTAGACAAAACTTCATATTCAGGAACATCTTTTAATTGTTCTAATATTTTTTGCATACTAATAGGAGTTAAGTCTTTAATTTTGCCAGTTAATTTATACCCTAATAAACTAACCATTCTAATAAATTTTTCTATTTTAATTATATTAGGTACATCATGTACACGATATAAGAAAGGTAAAGACATATTAAATATATGTGTAGCGACAGTTTCATTAGCAGCTATCATAAAATCTTCTATTAACTTCTCACCATCTTCTCTTATTCGTCTTTCAATTCCTATAACTTTCTTATTATCGTCTACTACAACTTTAGCTTCATCTATACCAAAGTCAATATATCCTCTACCAATTTTATTTTTACGTAATATATGAGCTAAATTATTCATACCTTTTAACACATCAACATAATCAGTATATAGAGGATCAACAATATCTCTCATAATAATATCATTAACTTTTTTATAAGTCATTTTCTTTCTTGACTTAATATAACTTGGAAATATATCATAATCAACAACATTTCCCTTATCATTAATTTTCATCACACAAGATTGTGTTAATCTAATTACTCCCTCATTTAAAGAACAAATTCCATTAGAAAGTTTATGAGGTAACATTGGTATAACACTATCAGCTAAATACGAACTTGTACCCCTAATTAAAGCATCTTTATCTAAAGGAGTGTTTTCTAATACGTAATAACTTACATCAGCTATATGAACACCTAAAATATGTAATCCATCTTTATATTCATAACTTATTGCATCATCTATATCTTTTGTATCATCACCGTCAATAGTAAAAATACATTCATTAGTTAAATCTACTCTACCTATTAAATCTTTTTTTTCTACTTCAATAGGCACTTCTTCTGTTTGCTTCATCGCTTCATTAGAAAATTCTTCATATATAGAATACTTATAAGCAACTAACTTAATATCTACACCAGGATCATCTTTATGTCCAATAACAGTTGTTATTTTTGCCAAATATTTATTTCTAGCCATTTCTTTAATTATACTAGCTACAACTTTTGTACCCTCTACAACACCTTTAGTAGTCTTATCGTCAAGCTTTATTTCAATTCGTTTTTTTTCATCTTCTAATTTTAAGTAAGGTTTTTCTTTTACATAATATACTTCACCTATCAAATGATCAAGATCTCTATCTAAAACTCTTAATACTTTACCTTCAATTTCACCATAATTATTAATTAACTCTATTAAAACTTTATCATCATTAATAGCAGCATTAACATTACTTTTATCTATATATACATCTTCACCATCATCTACCAATAAAAAACCACATCCAGATTTTTTAATAGATATTATTCCAACTTTTAAATTAGGACAATTTTTAAACAATATATATTTATCTTTTTTAGTTTTATATAACAAGTTTTCCTTAACTAAAGAATCAATTGCTTTAGTTAATTCTTTTAACTCTTCTGGAGTGTTTAATGTCAACAAGTCATTAATCGCAATAATATCTAAAGCTTCATATCTATCACTTAATACATTAAGTATTTGTTCTTTCATATTACCCCTACTTTCTCAATATAAATTATAACACAAAAAAACATAAATAAAATAAATATTTATGTCTAATGTAAACTACTTTATATATAGTATAAAAGATATTATTATAAATAAAGCACTCAATACTCCAGTAATTCTAGTTATTAATAATTCAGATCCTCTTTCTTTTTGATTTTGAAATAAATCTGCATTTCCTCCACTAATAATTTGAGCACCTCCACTTGCTTTATTACTTTGTAATAACACTAATACTATTAATAATATTGCAATTATAATTAATACAGTTTCCATTATATCACCCAATTTCAATAAATAATTTATCATAATTAATGCTTATTTTCAATACTTTTGAGTCTAAAAGCACGATTTTTTGAAATAAAACATTAATTTTACAATTATAAACAAAAAAATAGACACTTTAGACATGTAAATAATAAATTCAAACAAAATTTATATAAAAAATTCTAGATAAATATGATATACTTAATAAGAGGTGTATATCCATGAGAATGATAGAATTAACTAAAGAACAATTTAATGAATTTGTTAATAATAGTCCATATAAAAATTATTGTCAAACAGAAGAATACGGAATCGTTTTGAGGGAAACTGGATTTGAATATAGTTTCGTAGGATATACCACTAATGATTATGAAATATTGGCTGCAGGTATGTTCTTAACTAAAAAGATTGGTAAAAGATATTATTATGCATATTGCCCCAAAGGATTTATAATAGATTATAAAGATTCTGATTTAGTTAGAAGGTTTACAAGAAATTTAATAAAATATTATAAAAGAAAAAACATTATATTTTTAAAAATAAATCCTGAAATACCAATTGCAAATATTGATTATAACAATAACTATAATAGAATAACAAACGAAAATATAAATATATTAGAAAATTTAAAATCTTTAGGGTTTAAAAAAAGAAAAGAAACTGAGCCATTACAATTATTACAACCTAAATTAACTGCATTAATCGATTTAAAAGAATACAACGTAGACTCTTTAGAAAAAAGATTTAGGCATAAAGTTAAAACAACTGAAAATAAAGGCCTAGAACTTGAAATAGCAGATTCTTCTAAAATAGAAATTTTATATGAATTTGTTAAAAATATGAAAGATAGAAAAATAGATTATTATAAAAATTTTTATAATACATTTAATAAAAACGATCAAGCAGATTTGTTGTTAGTTAAAGTAAATTATGAAAAATATCTATTAGGTGCTAAGAAAAAAGTAGAAGAAGAAACAATTAGAAACGAAGAATTAAATAAAGAACTTCAAAATAATAATTCAGAAAAAGTATTAAATGAAAAAATGAATTCTGACAAAATATTAGAAGAATATAAACAAGATGTTATATACGCAACTCAAGGCCTAAGAAAAAATGAAGATACATATGTAGCGGGTGCAATAGTAATAAAGTACAAAAATAAAATAAGTATATTAATTGCTGGCGTAGATAAAAACTATAATAATTTAAACCCAAATTATTTCTTACATCATCAAATACTAGAAAAGTATAAAAAAGATTATGATATAGCTGATATAAATGGTATAGCTGATGACTTTAACGAAGAATCTAAATTTAGTGGTTTAAATAAATTTAAAATAGGATTTAATCCTACCATAACAGAATATATAGGTGAGTTAGATTTAATTATAAGCGAATGGAAATTTAAAATAGTTGAAAAAAATAATTTATTATCTAATGAATTTACAAAAAAAAGAGATACTACTTCAAAATAGTATCTTTTTATCTTGCACTTCTAAATCTATCTTTAGGGTCTAATATAGCTTTTCTTATCCTAATAGATTCAGGAGTTATTTCAACTAATTCATCTTCTTCAATAAACTCAAGTGCTTCTTCTAAAGAAAAGTGTTTAGGAGGTACTAATTGAATAGCATCATCAGAACCGCTTGCTCTAGTATTAGTTAATTGTTTGTTTTTACAAGGATTAACATTTAAATCGTTATCACGGTTATGTATCCCAACAACCATTCCAATATAAACATCAACTGCTGGCTCTACTATCAATGTCCCTCTTTCTTGTAAATTCCATAAAGAATATCCAAGCGTTTTACCATTTTCCATCGAAACTAAAACACCATTTTTACGAGTACTCAACTCTCCTACAAAAGGTTTATACTCATCAAAACTACGTACCATTACACCTTCACCCTTAGTGTTTGTTATAAAAGAACTTCTATAACCTATTAAACCACGAGTTGGAGCACTAAATTCCATATGAGTAAAATTATCTTCAGTAGTTTCCATAGACATAAGTAACCCCTTACGTTCTTGTATATCATTAATTACAGTACTAGCATAATCACTTGGACAATTTACGATAACTTTTTCAAAAGGTTCACATTTTACACCATCTACATCTTTAAATAAAACTTGAGGTTTAGATACAGATAATTCATATCCTTCTCTTCTCATGTTTTCTAAAAGAACCGATAAATGTAATTCTCCTCTACCACTAACTTTAAAACCATCACTATTTTCTAATTCAGTAACTTCTAATCCAACGTTAGTTTCTAATTCTTTTTCTAATCTTTCTTTTATATGTCTATTAGTTAAAAACTTACCACTTTGTCCAGCAAAAGGACTATTATTAACTAAAAAATTCATACTTAAAGTTGGTTTATCAATATGTATAGGAGATAAAGGATTTGGTTTTCCTAAACTACAAACAGTATCACCTATACTAATATTAGCACAACCTGCTATCGTTACAATATCTCCAAAATACGCTTCTTGTTTTTCAACTCTATTTATACCTTCATTAACAAATAATTTACTAACTCTAAAACTAGTTTCAGTTCCATCATTTCTAACTAAAGTTACAGTTTCTCCAGATTTAATTTTACCCTTATTTATTCGACCAATTCCAAGTCTTCCTATATAATCATCATAATCCAAAGTACTAATTTGTAATTGTAAATCATCTGTTTCACTACCGTTAAAAGGTTCTACTTGATTTAAAACGGTATCTAATAAAGGCGATATAGAATCCTCCATATTATTTACATCTAAAGATGACTTACCTTGTTTTGCTATACCATAAACTATTGGAAAATCCAATTGTTCATCATTAGCATTTAAATCACAAAATAAATCAAAAGTCATATTAACAACTTCTTCTACTCTGGCATCTTTCTTATCAACTTTATTAATAAATAATATAGGTCTTAAATTTTGTTCTAATGCTTTATTTAAAACGAATCTTGTTTGAGGCATTGGCCCTTCAGCACTATCAACTATTAATATAACTGTATCAACAGTCTTAATAACTCTTTCTACTTCACTAGAAAAATCAGCATGTCCTGGAGTATCAACTATGTTAATTTTATAATCTTTATATCTTATAGCACAATTCTTAGAATAAATAGTAATTCCTCTTTCTTTTTCTAAATCATTACTATCCATAACCCTTTCATCAAAAGTTTCATTTTCTCTAAATACACCATTTTGTTCAAGTAAAGCATCTACTAAAGTACTTTTACCAGCATCAACGTGAGCAACAACAGCAACATTAATTATTTTATCCATAATAACACTTCCTTTTTTTAACTAAATAATAATACTACAAAATACTATGCGATGCAAATAAAATCTATCTTTTTAATAGTTTTTTTATTTCACACTTGTCTATATCGTTTCTTTTTAAATTAATTTCATTTTCTATTTCCTTTATTTCTTCTTCTATTTTCTTTCGTCTATTAATAGCATCATTATATTTAATGATTAACTTTTCCAATTCATCATATTTTGAATTAACATCAAAAATATTCATATCATTACAATATTTAACTAATAAATCTAATTTTCTTTTAAATAAAATACTTTCCTTCTTTTTACTATTTAATAAATTAATATCTCTACTACAAAGTTCAATGGCATCCTTAATCAACATTGATTCACCTGTTTTTTCAACAAAACAAATTAATTTAAGACATTCATAACTACTCAAACCCAATCTCTTTAAAGGAAAAATACTTTTAGAATGAACTTTAGCTTCATTCCAACCCTTTTTATATTCACCATTTAAACTATCTTTAGAAACTAATATCCAATCAAATAAAATATAATCTGATGACATTTGTTTTCCAAAATAACGATAATCTATCAAATCAATAAAACCTTCTATTTCTTCTTTAGAAGCTTTGTTTAAAACTTTTAAAACTCCACTTTTATATTTTTCAATAAATTCTGATAATGTTTTAATATTATCTCTCCTTGAATAATAATATACAACACTATTAGAAGGTAAAATCAAATCATACTCATCAACACTATAACTATTCAAAATTGAGTAATCAAATTTTTCCATAACCCCTCCAAATTAGAAAATATTATAAAACACACATCGAATAAAGTCAAACACATTTGAATAGTTTACTTTAATCTTTACATGAATTTATAACATAAGTTATAATTTACTTAGGTGATAACATGAAAAAAGTTATTAATTTTATAAAAAAATATAATTACGTTATTTTAACATTTATATTAGCTTTTTTAATTATAGGAATAATATACAAGTTACAAGACGTTGCTCCATTAGGTAGAAATTCTATGTTAACAGTAGACTTCTTTCATCAATATGGACCTATGTTAGCAGAATTATTTGACAGAATACAATCAAAAGAAAGTTTATTATTTTCATTTAATATAGGACTAGGTATTCCTTTTTTCAGAAACTTTTTTAATTACTTATCTAGCCCTATTAATTTATTAATGTTACTATTTAATAGAAACAATGTAGTAATGTCTTATTCTATTATAATAGCGCTCAAAGCTATACTATCTGCTTTAACATGTTCATATTATTTAAAGAAAAAATTTAACACTAAATCCTTAACTCTAATAGGATTAAGTTTGTTATATGCTTTCTCTTCTTATTTTGCTGCATATTACTGGAATATAATGTGGATAGACGGTTTATACTTATTACCACTAATAATATTAGGTATAGAAAATATAATTAATAAAAATAATGGAGTACTTTATACAATAACACTAACATTAATGTTATACACTAACTATTTTATTGCATATATGATTTGTATTTTTGCTTGTATATACTTCATAGCATATTTAATAATAAAAACAGATAAGTTTAAAATAAAAGACATACTAAAAAAATGTTTTAAATTTGCTTTATGTTCATTAACTTCAGGGTTACTAATGGCTTGGGCATTAATTCCTATGTATGAAGCATTAAGTAGCACCAACGCTACAATGGGTACATTACCAACAAGCCAATATTATGCATTTACTATTACAGAATTTTTTAAAAATCATCTAACTGGCATAAATCCAACAGTATTCGCTTCAGATATATCCAATAGTCCAAACGTATCTTGCGGAATATTATCTATAGCATTATTTATATTATTCTTACTAAATAATAAAATTTCACTAAAAAGAAAAATAGTATACACTTTATTACTATTATTCTTATCAGCATCATTTTATATAGCACCATTAGACTATATATGGCACGCATTCCATGTACCAAACGATTTACCTTATAGATATTCTTTTATTTATAGTTTTATACTTATATTAATAGGAGCATATTCATTAAAACAAATAAAAAACATTTCATATAAAAAAGTATTAATAAGTTTTATACTATGCATAATTTTTATAACATATGTATACTTATCTAAATTTGATAACATTTCTACAAACATGATAAAGATAAACTACTTATTAATTACAACTTACTTCTTAATATATAATTTATATCATTTCTATCCTAAATTAAAAAGATTATCATCAAATATATTTATATTAGTAATAATAATAGAATGTATTTTATCAATAAACCATAAATGGGATATATTACAATACATAGACGAATTTTATTATGACTATAACAATATAAATACTAGTATAAAATATATAAAAGAAAATGAAGATGAATTGTTTTATAGAACAGAAAAAGACAATATATTAACATTTAATGATGGAGCATGGTATGACTATTATGGTATGACAACTTTTTCATCGATGGCATATGATAATATATCACAATTAATATATGACTTAGGTATGCCAGGAAACGAAATAAACAGTTATTACTATAAACAAAATACCCCTATATTTGACTTAATGTTTAATATAAAATATATAATAGGATATACAAGCGATTACACTAGATATGAAGATACACTAACAAACAACGATATTAATACATATAAAAATTTATATACTACCGGATTAATGTTTGGTGTAAACAATACTATAAAAAATTGGAAATATAACTATATAAATCCCTTCGAATATCAAAATGATTTTATAGAATATTCGACTAATATAGAAAACACTTTATATAGATTAACATTACTCAATAAAGAAATAATACACCAAGCTAATGATGAAACTATAGTAAAATATACCTATATTAATGAATATGATAATATATATTTATATACAAATAATTCTTTAGTAAACTATATAATTGTAAACAATAACGTATATTATAAAAACAATGTAAATACAAATGATATCTCACTAAATACTAAACAAGATATATATAATTATTATACATATGATGAACCATATATAATAAATGAATTATCAAATAATGATGTAGTAGATATATATGTAAGTTATAATACATATCTAGATGAAGAAATAGACATTTACACCATAGATAATAGTAAATTTATTGAAGCATATAATATATTAAATAAAAATAAATTAAATATTACAAAATTTAAAGAACATTATATAGAAGCTAATATAAATTTAGAAGAAAATAAAACTATATATACATCAATACCATATGATGATGGATGGAACGTTTATTGTAATGGAAAACATATAAACACATTTAAAATAAATGATTCTTTATTAGGTTTCGATCTAAATAAGGGTAATAATAATATAGTATTAGAATATAAAATAAACAATTTTAATATAAGTCTAGGTATTAGTATATCTACATTAATATTTACAATAACTTATTTAATAATAAAAAAAAGGATTAATCGTTAATTAGATTATCCTTTTTTATAAATAATTTTTTAACATTTTTATTAGGCATTAAAATCCTAAAATTATTTAATGTAGTAAACTCAAATGTTTTCGTTCTTCTATCTAACTTCTCTCCATCAATACACCAAGCATTTTTTGGATATAATTCAAAATCAAATTTAATTCTACTTGTTTTATAAAATTCTAATCCACTTATTTTATTAGGATCATTATCAATGAGTAATCTTAAAGCTCTAATTATACTTCTTCTTGTAGTAAAATTACAAAGTAACACTTCAAATTGATTATCATCTAATTTTACATCTTTATAAAACATATTAATTCCACCAATACGATTAGCATTACTAATTAATATAAATGAAAAATATCCAGTTTTTTTTAAGCCATTAACTTCATAATCTACTCTATAAGATTTTATAGGTTTAAAAAAATCCTTTACTCCTTGAAACAAGTAAGCAAAATATCCATATTTCTTTTTCATATATCTAGGAGTATCGTAAGCTATATTTATAAATTTACCTAATCCGGCAACATAAACAAAAGGTCTATCATTAACCATACATATATCAATACCTTTTTCATTACCTTCCATCAACATCTTTAAATTAGATTCAAAATTTTTACCATAGCCAAACATAGTTCCAATATCATTAGTCGTTCCAATTGGTATATTAGCAAGTAATAATTTGTTTTTTCTTTGCATATTACCAGTTACAACTTCATTAAAAGTTCCGTCTCCTCCAACACTAATAACCAAATCACAAGATTCTAAATGACTTACTATTTCTTTAGCATGCCCAGCATATTTAGTAGGAATTATTCTTACGTTATAGCCATATTCAGGTAAAACTTTTTTTGCGCTTTTTAAATTATCTTCATTCATAGTATGACCACTATTTGGATTATAAATTAATACACAATTTTTCATACAAATCACCTTATTTAAATTATAATACAATTTTTATATATTTCCAAATAAAAAGGAGTAAACAACTCCTTAATCATCTATTTCAATGATTGTTTTATTATTTTGTTTTTCTTCTTTAGGAATAGTTATACATAATGTACCATTATTAAATTTAGCATTAACTAAATTAGTATCAATATCACCTAAATAAAATGATCTAGTATATTCACCATAACTTCTTTCTTTTCTAATATAGTTTTTTTCATTAGATTCTTCTTTTTTTTCTCTCTTAGCAGTTACAGTTAAATAATTGTCCTTACATTCTATTTTAATATCATTTTTATCAAACCCAGGTACATCTAATTCAATATTATAAATGCCATCCTTTTCATAAATATCACATTTCATAAAACTATCCTTTGAAGTAACAAAATCATCAAAAAAATCATCTAAATAAAATTTTCTTGGTAACATATATACCTTCCTTTCACAATTATAATTATACCACATAATTAGCACTTGTCAAGTATAAGTGCTAATTATCGTATAAAAAAAGTATCCCTATAATAGAATACCCATAAAATCTAAAAATATACCAATTAATACACCTATTAAATATAGAGAAATAACAATAAATATATTTTCTTTTATATTTTTATTAGATTTAAATAAAATTAATATAGCAACACCACTTCCAGTTAACAATCCAGCTATACAAGTTCCAAAACTAATAGCACTATTTAAATAAAGTTCACTTAATGCAATACTAGCCCCACAATTAGGGATCAAACCAACTAAAGAACCAACAAACGGACCAAATAAACTATCTTTCATAAATATTTTACTAACTAAGCTTTCTCCAAATTGTTCATATAAAAAAGTAATAATAAAACTTGTAATAACAATATATATAAAAGTACTTAAAGTATGTTTTAAACTAGATTTGATAACCCCATGCTCACAATCACAATGTTCTGTATCACATATTTCATATTCAAATTTCTTATTCTTACTTTTAAATATAAAATCTATAATATACCCAAAAACAAAACCTGTTACAAATTTAATAAGTAATATAGAAAATATAACTTTAAAACTTACTCCACGGCTTATCATAATTGGTAACATTTCATCACTTGTAGATAAATATATAGAAAATAAACACCCTAAAGAAATAACACGTGTTATATAAAAATTAGTTGCCATAACAGAAACACCACATTGTGGTATTAAGCCTAATACACTACCTAAAATTGGTCCAAATTTACCAGACTTAGTAATAAACTTTTTTACTCTTTTACTTAATTTATGCTCAATAAATTCTATTATCAAAAATGCTATAAATAAAAAAGGTAATAAATTCAAACTATCTTTTAAAGTATGTTTTAAAGTATGTATTAATACTTCTAACATAAAATCACCCCATAAACATAAAACAAATTATATATTATTGTATAAAAAAAGTCAATTCATAATGAATTAACTCTCTAAACCAAATTTTTCTATATATTCTTCATAACTAATTTCTTTATCTCTTATAGTTCCATCTTTTTTGATTTCAATAAGTCTATTACACACAGTATTAATGATTTCTTCATCAAAAGTACTAATTATTAAAGAACTTTTATATCTTTCTAAACCATCATTTAAAGCAGTAATACTTTCTATATCTAAATGATTTGTAGGTTCATCTAACAAAAGTACATTGCCATGATTTAACATCACTTTAGAAAACATAAGTCTTACCTTTTCACCACCGGATAATACTCCAACCTTCTTAAATACTTCTTCCCCAGAAAATAACATTCGACCTAAGAAACCTCTTATAAAAGTATCGTCCGTACTATCTGTATATTGTCTTAACCAATCCATCATATTTAAATTTTTATCAAAATATTTATCATGATTTTTTTCATAATATGATAATCTTACAGTAGTACCGATCTTAACCTCACCACTATCAGGTTTAATTTCTCCATTTATAATATTTAAAAGAGTTGTTTTAGCTATTTCATTATTTCCAATTAAAGCAATTTTATCTCCTTTTCTTAATACAAATCTAACATTATGTAATATATCTTTATAACATACATTATCAACAATAATTACATCATTACCTAATTCACGTTCTAAATCAAAATTAATATAAGGATATTTCCTACTACTAGCTTTTATTTCATCCAATTCTATTTTTTCTAATGCTTTCTTTCTACTAGTTGCCTGTCTACTTTTACTAGCATTAGCACTAAATCTACGAATAAAATCTTCTAACTCTTTAATTTTTTCTTCTTTTTTCTTATTAGAATCTTTCATTTGTTTTAAAATTAATTGACTAGATTTATACCAAAAATCATAATTACCTACAAATAATGTAATTTTCTCAAAATCAATATCAACCATATGAGTACAAACTTTATTTAAAAACGCTCTATCGTGACTAACAA
Source organism: Bacilli bacterium (assembly GCA_017411405.1). Classification (GTDB taxonomy): domain Bacteria; phylum Bacillota_I; class Bacilli_A; order RF39; family UBA660; genus UMGS1124. Next base: position 111,803 of record JAFQQE010000015.1, read on the forward strand.
CTAAAACTGTATTTTTAAAATTTATTAAAAACTCTTCTAACCACATTTTACTCTTTATATCAAGTCCATTAGTAGGTTCATCTAATAAAAGCACATCAGGTTCACCAAATAAAGCACTAGCAAGTAACACTTTAACTTTATCAGCATCTTTAAGTTGACTCATGTTTAATTCATATAAAGATTTATCAACACCTAAACCATTCAATAATTTTTCAGCATCAACCTCAGCATTCCAACCATCCATCATAGCAAATTTTTCTTCTAATTCTGCAACTTTGATACCATCTTCATCATTAAAATCTGGCTTACTATATAAAGCATCTTTTTCTTGCATAATAGCATATAAAGGTTTATTTCCCATTATTACAGTATCAATAACTCTAAATTCATCAAAATCATTATGATTTTGTACTAGTGTAGAGATTCTTTCGCCTTTACCTAGTATTACTTCTCCTTTAGTAGGTTCTATTCTACCATCAAGAATCTTTAAAAAAGTACTTTTGCCAGCGCCATTAGCACCAATAATTCCATAACAATTGTCTCCATTAAATTCTATATTAACATTTTGAAATAAAACCTTAGTTGGAAATCTTAATTCTAAATTACTAACTTTTAACATAAAAATCACCACTAACTTAATCTAACATATAAAAAAGATTTTAACAAGAAAATATTAAAATCTTAATTAATTTTTAACTTTTGAATTTCTCTATAAATCAAGTTACAATAATTGTCACCTTTATTAGCATCAAAATTTTCTAATTCATAAAAATTACACCTGTTATAAACAAAATCAATATAATATGTTTGTAATTCATTAATAAGATTAAGTATAACTAAAACATTAGTAATTTCATCAACATTATTATAATCTATACCTTTTTTTAATATATATAATTGCACTTTACAAATATTTTTTTTTACGAAAGATGACAATATATCTATTTCCTTATAAGTATCTTCGCTTAAATAATTGATAACAGTATTATAATATTTAAAAAAATCTTCAAATTTAATTTCTCTATCTATTAATTTTTCCAAATATACCAAAATATCATAATTTTTATTAATTCTTCTTTTACCATCATAAAAATTATTGTTTTCTTTATTTATACTATATATTTTTCCTTGTTCTTGCATAATAAATCTCTCTTTCAATGAAGATATATTATATCAAAAAAAATTAATTTTACAAGAAAAAACAGGCCGTTACGCCTATTTAGAAATCATTTCACATATTAAATTACTGATTTCAGTTGGATTATCTATATTTAATCCTTCTATTAATCTAGCTTCACTATATAAAACCTTACTATATTTTTCTAACATCTCTTTATCATTTTCATATAAATCTTTTATTTTGTTAGCGATAGGATGATTTTCATTTATTTCTAATACAACTTCAGCATTAATAGTCTCATCACCCGGCATAGCATTAATAACTTTTTCCATTTCTACACTAATATTACCTTTACTAGTTAAACATACTGGATGTGTTTTTAATTTTTTAGTAAATCTAACTTCACTAATTCCAATAATATCTTTCATAAAAGTAAACATATTTTTGTTTTCTTCATTTATTTTATTTATTTCATCTTTATTTTCATCTAAATCCAAATCTGCAGCACTAACATTTTTAAATTTTTTTCCTTCATACTCTACTAACGCATTTAAAGTGAATTCATCAACATAATCAGTTAAATAAAGAATTTCATAATCTTTGTCTTTTACTTGTTCAACTTGTGGTAATGTATCTATTTTCTCGAAACTCTCCCCACTAGCATAATAAATATCATTTTGCTCTTCACTCATATTATCTACATATTCTTTTAGAGTTATTAATTCTTTAGTTTTAGAAGAAGTAAACATAATTAAATCTTGTAATTTTTCTTTATCTACACCATAATTATTATAAATACCAAATTTAATATTATTACCAAACACTTTAAACATTTTTATATAGTTTTCTCTATCACTTTCTAACATAGTCATAAATTCTTTAATAATTTTATTTTCTATATTTTTGGCAATTAAATTAACTGATTTGGTTTTTTGTAACATTTCTCTACTAATATTTAAAGAAACATCTTCTGTATCAACTACACCCTTAATAAAACTAAAATAATCTGGTAACAGTTCAGCACATTTTTCCATAATTAGTACACCATTAGAATATAAACTTAGTCCTTTTTCATATTCTTTAGTATAAAAATCAAACGGAGCATGACTAGGCACAAATAATAGTCCCTTATAGCTAACTACACCTTCTACACTAGTACTTATAACTTTTAAAGGTTTTTCATAATCATAATAAGTATCAGTATAGTAATGCTCATATTCTTCATCACTAACATCACCCTTATTTTTCTTCCATATAGGAACCATACTATTTATAGTTTCTATTTCTTTTATAGTTTCATATTCATCACTATCTTCTTTTTTATGAGAATGACTTACTTCCATCTTAATTGGATATCTTATATAATCACTATATTTCTTTATTAATTCTTTTAATTTATATTCAGTTAAATAATCACTATAATTATCGTCTTCTGTATCTTCCTTAACATGAATAATTATATCGGTACCTATACTAGATTTTTCACAGTTTTCTAAAGTATAGCCATCCAACCCTTTTGAATTCCATTTATTAGCTTTTTCATCTTCCATACTTTTACTAATTACTGTTATTTCATCAGCAACCATAAAAGCACTATAAAAGCCAACACCAAATTGACCAATTATATCTATATCTTTATCTTTTACATCATCCATTTGTTTAAAAGCTAAAGAGCCACTTTTTGCAATAGTACCTAAATTATTTTCTAACTCACTTTCAGTCATACCACAACCATTATCGCTAATTGTGATAGTTCTCAATTCCTTATCATAATTTATGTTTATTTCTAATGATTCTTTATTAATTTTAACGCTATCATCTGTTAATGATTTATAATATAATTTATCTATAGCATCGCTAGCATTACTTATTAATTCTCTCAAAAATATATCTTTATTTGTATAAATTGAATTAATCATTAAGTCCAATAATCTTTTAGATTCACTTTTAAATTCTTTCTTTTTCATATTCACCATTCCTTACATTATTGTTATATCTCACTTTTTAGCACTTGTCAACATTTAGTGCTAAATTTTATAAAAATAAAAGCAGTTATTTCTAACTACTTCAAATTAATAATTTTCTTTTTTGATTTCAAAGTATGCTTTTGGATGAGCACATACCGGACAAACTTCAGGAGCTTCTTTGCCAATAACTATATGACCACAATTTCTACATTGCCAAATCATATCTCCATCACGACTAAATACTAAACCACCTTCAATGTTTTCAATCAATTTTCTGTATCTTTCTTCATGTTCTTTTTCAATAGCAGCAACACCTTCAAATAAAAATGCTATTCTATCAAACCCTTCTTCACGAGCAGTTTTAGCAAACTCAGCATACATATCTGTCCATTCATAATTTTCTCCATTAGCAGCATCAACTAAGTTTTCTAACGTAGAAGGTACTGATCCACCATGTAATTCTTTAAACCACATTTTAGCATGTTCTTTTTCGTTGTTAGCTGTTTCTTCAAATATTGCAGCTATTTGTTCATAACCATCTTTTTTTGCTTTACTAGCATAATATGAATATTTATTTCTTGCTTGACTTTCTCCAGCAAATGCAGCCATTAAATTAGCTTCAGTTTTAGATCCTTTTAATTCCATTTTAATTCTCCTTTTCTTTACATTTTTTACAAATGCCATTAAATATTAGATCGTAATTCATTATTTCATAATCTTTAATAATTGGTAATTTTTTTATAAAATCAAACATAACATCTTCTATTTTACCACATTCAGAACAAATAACATGTGAATGTATAACATTTTTATCAAATCGATCTATATTATCTTTCATCTTTATACGAATAATTTTATAAGATTCAACCAGATGATTAAGATTTCTATATACTGTTCCTAAGCTTATATTAGGAATTACCTTTTTACACTCCATATAAATTTCTTCAGCAGTCAAATGATTACAGCTGTTATTAATAATCTCTAAAACAAGATTTTTCTGTTTAGTATTTCTCAAAAAACCACCTCTTATTAATAATGATTACTAATAAGATTATATCTAATACTATTAAAAAAATCAATATTTTTTAATAAATTTAATCACTCACCTCACCATATAATTTTTATAAACAAAAGATAAATTAGAATTTTATAATTTAAAAAAATTATATGTTGAATATAATAATTAATAATGTTATAGTATTATTGTAGAAAGGTGTTGAATTTATGAAAGAAAATAATAAAGGATTTATATGGTTAATTAATATTTTATTTGTGGTTGTATTTGGACTTATGGGATTTATTGTTTATGATAAAATGTTAAATGTTCAAAAAGAAACTGATAATATAAATGAAATAGAAGAAAAAGTTAAAACAACAGAAGACAGATTTAATAAGTATATAATTAATTATAAAAACACATATAAAACAAACTCAAGTAATAAGAATACATATATATTAAATTACGTTATTTCACCTAATCCAGAATCAGTTTCAAATGATGTTGAATATTATATAACATTAGATAAAAATAATAATTTATATTTAACTTCAAAAGAAAAAGAAACTCCTAATATTGCACATGAATTAATTTCAAAAGATGTAATGCAATATTATGTAATTGAAGATCCATTAACTGGTGATAAAACTGTTTATTATATTACTTTTAAAGGCGAAGTATATAAAAGTAATTTAGCCAATGTAGTTTATAAAGATGATAAATCGTTGATTAAATTTGAAAAATTAAATATGAAATACATAATTAATATTTTAGATTATAAAATTGAACAATCGGCAGAAGTTAGTAATAATTTACCTCTATTTGTCGATATAGATGGTAACACATATTTAGGCTAAAACAATTTAAAAAGGAATTATTACATATAATAATCACCTTTAAAATAGTCATTCATACGAGCTAAAGCTCGTTTTTTTAATTTCAAAATCTTTGTCGTCATAATTATGCTCTTTTAATCATTTATTTCTTTTTATTTACTTATATTTCAGTAATATGTGTATACTCTTTTATTATATAAATCAACTTCATAATATTCTTTTGTTTCTCTCGCTTTAATTCTTAACTAATATTTAATTATTTACTTTGTGTTATCACTTATAATAACTAAATTTTTCTTTTTTGAAATAACAAAAAAACTAACATTTCTGTTAGCAATTTATTACTCTCGAATAAAAAGTTCGAGTTTAACATCAACTTGGAGGACCCAGTCGGATTTGAACCAACGATCAGGGAGTTGCAGTCCCACGCCTTACCACTTGGCTATGAGTCCATGAATTTATACAAGTTATGTAAGTATTATACCACATAAATTGTACAAATCAATAGTTTATTTTAATTTATAAACAATTTTTTTTGTTCTAAAGTTAAACACTAAATTAATATTACTTGCATTCTTTACTTCATATGGAATAGATATTATAACTTTATTACCAACAATACTTAATGCAGATACATTATAATAAACTTTATCTCTACTATTATAAGTGTATTCTATACTTGTAAATTTATTAAAGAATTCTTTATCATTACTAAAATAATTGTTTATTATATAATCTTCATCTAATTCTAACTTATAATCTAATAACAATAAAACTTTATTAATATCTTTATCTTTAACTACTATATTTTTATTATCATTTTTATAAATATATGAATTTTCTATACTATAATTTAGTATGGTTAAATTAGAGCTACCATACGATTTCTTATCAAATACAGTATTTTCATTTAATTTTAATTCTTTTCTATCACTATTATTATTTAATCTTTCAGCTTTCACACTAATCTCTTTATATGAACCAACTAATTCATTTTCATTATTAATAACTCTATCATAAAACTTTAATTTATATTTATTACTTTTATAATTATTAGGTATTTTAAAAATTATAATATATTCGTTTAATACATTAGATTTAATAGGTTCTTTATTATATGGTATACCTAAATCATAAAAATACTTATTAAAGTAATTATTAGCATAAACATATTCATCCCCATATAATAATCTTATTCTTTCTAAATCAATACTTTTTGATAAAGAATTATTATTTCTAATATTTAAACTAACTATAACAAATTTATTATTTTCATCTATTATATTATTGTTTAAATCATACTTAGTTTCATATATATCAAGAACTTTATAATTAAAACCACCTGCATTAAAACTTTCTCCTATATTTACTTTATCCTTATTAAACAAATTAAGACTAAAAAATGTACTTACTAATAATATACCTAATATACTTATTATAATAATAAATACTAATTTATTTTCCATTAAATAATATTTAAATTCTCTAAACCATCTTCTTATATTCCTTTTATACTTATAAGTATTCTTACTTAATATTAATTCAACTTCTTCATTATCTTTTTCTTCTTGTTTTAACTCAATAATATCTTTAGTAAAATTAAATTTCTTTAAATTAAATCCTATAGCGATTAAAATAAATTTAATAATAAAATATATTAAAGGAATTATAATTAATAAGGAAATATCACTATATACTTTTAAAGTAGCATGTTCTACTATAACATTGCTTAAAGTAAAAAACAAATCACTAATTACAAATAAATATATTAATAATATGATTATATAAATTATAGCAAAAAGATAATCTTTTAATGGTTTCTTTTTTCTTCTTAGTAACACTATTATAGATATTATCAATATACAAATAAAGAATATTAATAAATATATTCTAAAACTAATATAATTAGCATTTAAATTACTATAATTAGTTAAATTACCACTATATATATCATTTAAAACTTGATGTATAATATTTAATTTATAAGTAAAGTATATAAGTAATATACTTAATATAAAATTAATATGTCTAAAATACTTTATAAAAAATGCATAAGGTCTTTTAAATATCATTTATATCACCTATCTTACTTAATAAGTATAACATGTATAAATTAATAAGTAAAAAAAAATAAGTATAGTTTACTGATTACTATACTCTTTTATATGCCAATAATTGTCCTTCTTCTAATAATAATTTATCATTAACTTTACTAAACTCATTATAATTAACTTTAAATAAATTTAATATGTCATTTAAATTATCACCACTTTTAGTTAAATAATAACTATATCCTGATTTAGGTATAAGTATTTCTTGATTTTCATATATATAATCATTCATGTTTAATCCATTTACCAAACTTAGCAATTCTGGATTAATATTATACTGTTTACTAATACCAAACAATGTATCTCCTTTTTTTATTATGTAATTATCATACATTTCTCTATTCATTATATCACCTATAATAATATATTATAAAAAATAAAAAAAGTTCTATTTTATAACAGAACTTATTTTATCATTATTAGGATATAATTTCTTAGCTTCCATCATATACATAGAAATAATTGATTCTATTTCAGGTAAAGCTCTCTTAGTGAAATTAGAAAAAGTAACTACTTCTTTTACTGTATCAATAGTAATTTTACCCCAAAAAATACCTGAAAACACACTTAAATCATTATACATTTCTGGAGTTATAGAATCTAAAGTATACCCATATAATATTTGATCTTGAGCAATAATAATTCTATCACTTGTTACACATAATACTGCTGTATCAAAAATTTTCGTAGCATTATCATTTTTTTGAGCAGCAAAAGCATATAAAACCTTTTCTTTAGGATTTAAATGTTTTTCAATTACCGCAGCATGTCTTTTAACCCTCCACATTATAGTAGATGGATATCTCTTTTTAAATTCTAAAACACATTGTAATACAGTTTTATTCTTTTTCATTATATCACTCACTTATCATTTCTAAATTGTTTAATTTTTGTATTAAAGTTGCTCTATCAACATAACCACCAATACAGTCAATTACTTTACCATTTTTAGTATAAATTGTCAACGGAGTACCAAAGCCATCTGATAATTTAAATTCCTTATTAGAAGAATTACATTTAGATGGAACAGTTAAATCTAAATTTATAATTTTCTTATATTCATTAGCATCATAACTTAAAGAATCAAAATAATAAATATCTAAACCATATTTTTCAGCAACAGCATCATATACAGGTTTAAATTTATTACAATAATAACAATTATCTCTACCAAATACAGCCATTGTTACTTCATCGCTCTTAACTAATTTCTTATAAGTTTTAAAATTTTCAGCAATTTTATAAGATCTATTATTATCATTTAATTCAACCACAAAATATTTTGAAACATCACTGTTAATATTATTATAATCATAAGTGTTATAACTTTGTTGTAAATCACCTTCAATATATAAAGCAACCTTAACATCATTATCTATTATTCCATCAATAGAACTATCAACAGAATATACACCATATTCATAAGAATAATCATTTAAAGTTTTATCTCTTAAAGTTCTTAATTCTTTTTTTACATCTTTAGTATCTCCTACATAGACTAAAAACGTTTCTTTATTTTTTATCTTATCAACGATAATTTCTTTAGAAATAACTTCTATATTTCTACTTTTAATATAATCACATATTATTGGAACAAATAAAATAATAATAACTACAATAAAAACTATCAAACCATAATTTATATTTTTATTTTTCATTAATATACCTCCTAAACTAATTTTATCAAATAAATAAATTAATGTAAAACAAATATCGTTAATAAATATATAAATAATATCATAAAAAATGTATTAAAAAATTAAATTTCATAAAAAAACACTATAAAATTTAATAAGATAGTGGTTTTTATATTTAATCTCAAAAAGCTCGAGTAACAATCAATCTCTACAACAATTATAACATAACCTATTAATTTTTTGTAAAAAACTTTTAGGCGTTAGCTTGTTTTATATAAATACATATTATATAATTTTATTAGGAACATTTGATGTGAGTGTCGTCCTCCAATCTTGAGAAGGAAAGGAGATAGATAAAGATGAAAACTAAGACTTTTATAATAAAAGTTCTAAAGCTCATTGCTATCATTTTGTTACTTTCTACCTTACTGGTGTTAGCAATAAAAAAATAGACACTCTTCAGCATTGATAGAGTGTCAAGTCTATTAAATTAAAGGCGACATTCACTTGCAAGATCGAACGTTCCTCTTTTTTATTTTATGCAAAATTTCTTTGACATATACAATATATCATATTTTAAAGTTTATGTCAAAATCTTCAATACATATATTTATAATAATACAATTATATAAATTAATTTCTTTTACCAAGGGTTTTAGGTTTATCTATTTCTTTAAGTATTTCTGATTGTTTAGCTTTGTCTTCAATCCTATTATATTTTTGTATCATTTCTTCTGGCTGTTCTTCTCTGTTATCATTTTCTAAACTTTTAACATCAACTTTTGAATTAATATACTTATAAAGATATTTTAACATTAAAAATTTAGTTAATAATTCATTATGCTTTCCATATGAATAATGACTCGCAATAAATAATTCTTCTTTTATTTGTTTCCATTCATCACTTTGTTCTTTAGCAAAAGTTCTAAAATTAAATTTTTCTAATTGTTCAGGCTTTTGAGTATTCCAATTATCACCAAAATAATATATAGGTTCTTCACACATTTTTAGTGCAGCTTTTATTGCTAAATCACTTTTAAGTTTGTCTCCAGGTATGAAATTAAGTTCGTCACAAGATTTTTTAGTAAAAATAACTTTACTAATATCCTTAATTTGATTATCACCATAAAATATTATTTTGTTTTTATTAATCGCAGTCATAAGACAAGCAGCTTTTTCAAATGAATCCATATTACCTTTAACGTAATTAATAGAAAAAATATCACTTAATTTAAAATAGTCGTTTAATATTTTCTTTTTTACTATTTCATTTATTTTTATTTCTCTATATTCTTTCTGAATTTCTTCCAAAGCATAATTTATACAATCCTCTGCTTCTTTATTCCATTTCTTTTTATCGGTTAAAAATCTAAATCCCATCATAATAATATTCTCCCAATTTTTTTAATCTTACATAAGTATTTTATTTTTAAAAATTTATTTCTTTTTCTTAATTAAAAGTAAAATTATAATAGCATATTATTATTTTTAATTCAATAAATTATATTAATTTTTATTAAATTCCAATCACAAAATCATCTTTATTTTTATCTTTTTTAACACTATATTCATAATCTTCTCTTATGGAGTCATAAGTTTTATATTCTATTAAATCATTTTCATAAAAGTTAGTTGCAACACCCATATATTTTTCTCTATCTTTTATCTTAAACATTATATTGCTAATAAAATTGATAATATCAAAGAATTTTTGTTTCCACTTAATAACCATTTGTTTAAGTTTATTAACTAAAAAGTCTGTTTAAAAAAAGTATTTTTGATTTCTTCAAGTTTTAAAAAAATAAAATACAATGTAATGTTTTAAATACATTGTATTTTTTATTTAACTATTTTTTTAGTAATTTTTAATTTATTTTTATATCTTAAGTCTTTAAGTCAATATTATTTATTTCATTTCTGATTATTTTCCGTTTTACTTCTGAATAATTTTTGTTTCATTTCCAATTAATTTCTATATTTTTTTCGTTCCATTTTTATCAGTCATTTCTGTTTTGCAAATATCACCTACTCATATCACTACAAAATTTCAAGTAAACAAAAAATCACTTTATCAAACAAGTGATTTTCCTTTATAAAACTTGACTTTCTAGACTATCTAGAGAATTCAAGTGAAACGCTTATGGTGCTAATGTTGTAGACGTCTACAACTTTTTAGTAAAAATATTTTCAGGTTTAAAATCCCTTAATATAATTCTAGTCTTTCCGTTTTCTTCCTTTTGTGTTTTTTTGTATTTTAGTCCTCTAATCATAGTGGCGAAAACAATTATACCTTCTTCTAAATTATTAACATTTCCATTTTCTAATAAAACTAATGCTCCATTTTTTATTATTTCAGGCTCATTTTCAAATAAATTATTGTAATTTTCTATTATGAGTTCTATATTGTCAACATTATTTATATTGTCGCTGTCTGTTTTATTATTGCTTGTATTCTTTTTACTCAATAATTGATGTTTTATTTTTTTTAAATAAGTTAATAGATTCATATTTATCACATCCGATTTAATTATAGCATATTTTTTAGTCGAAATATATAACCCCCTAGGTATTTTGACATAGATATCAAAATATTGGCTGAAAAAGAAAAAACAATCTTTTTTCAGATTGTAATATATATCAAAGTTCGAATAGTTCGAACAGATTCGTCAATGGTGGAGCCGAGCAGAATCGAACTGCTGTCCAAAATACTTTCTTATTTAACATCTACAAGTTTAGTTAGAACAAAATATTCATTAATAAAAAAGAGTCTAACATCTATTTATTAATATAGTTTATTATTATTCGATAATTACTCTAAACAAAATAATTATTATATCTTGTATATATGAACCCTAATTAGACCTACAAGAAAGAATAATTAAAGTGCTTTATTGCCTTCTTAGGCAAATGCTAAAGCGTTATTATTAAATTTATTGTCAGTTAATTTTTAACTTTTGCTACATAAGGATGTAGCCACCACCTGCAATTAAATAGAAATATATTCTGTCGAAGCCATTACGACCCCATAAGTAGATTATATCATATTTATTCATTATCTTCAATTATCTTGATAATCAATTCTCCATCCTTAGAATATAAATATTTTTCCCTAGCATATTTAGCAACATATTCTGGATCTTGTAATTTTATTAAATCAGTTTCTAATATTTCTTCTTCATTCAATAAAGAAGTGTATTTATCCTCTAATAATTCTTTTTCTTTATTATTACTTAATATTTGTTTCCAATAAGTAAAAGATGTATAAGATACATAAGATACTAATAAAATAAAAACTACAAGTAATAATAACATTCTTCTCTTTGCACCTTTATTCATACTCTTCACCATAATTATAATAGCATAATCCAATTATTTAATAAAGATTATTTATATATAAAAATGTAAATAAATGTAAATATAATAATAAGATAATTATAATAATTAAAATATCCATCAAATAAAAAATAATATGTTAATATATATAATATAAAAAATATAAATAATATAATATATTTGAAAATATTATTTATACATATTTTTTTAATTATAATAAATAATATCAACCAATATAATATAGTTAACAATAGATTAAAAAAAATATTCATTTAAACAATTTACCAAAGAATCCATTTTCATGTTCTTTATCATTATTATCTAAATAAACTACACTATTTATCTTACCTTTAATACATATATTACCATCATTAGTATCTAACTTTATTAATTCTAAATTACTACCCTTAATGTTAACATTTCCCATAACAGTATTAATAAGAAATTCATTTTCATTAAAATTATGCACTTTTTTAGTACCACTAACAAATATATTATTTCTCTCTAATATTTTTACACTATGACTTATTACATTACTATCGAAATTATTTTCCATATCATTCACCTAGTAAATTATATACACTTAATCAGATTTAAATAACAAAAAAACCACATAAGTGGTTATTAATTATTCAGCTTTATTATATGCGTCTAATATAGCATCTTCAAACATTTTACGAGCATCAGAATTAATAGGATGCGCAATATCTCTATATTCACCAGTAGCAGTTTTTCTACTAGGCATAGCTATAAATAAACCATTATCTCCTTCTATAATTCTAATATCATGAATAGCAAATGAATCATCTAATAAAATAGATGCTTTACCTTTCATTCTAGAGCCTTCTTTTTCAACTTTTTTTACATTTACAGATGTTATCTTCATATTAACATACACTCCCTTCAAGTTTTATATAACTCTAATTACATTTTATACTAATTGCAAAATAAAATCAAGTATTATCTCGGATAACCTACAAACATCATGCCATTTGACTTTAACCCACCTATTCCATCTTTACCATATTTAGTTTTATCCAAAAGATTTATTAAATCTATTTCTTTATTACGCTCTGTTAAAGCTAAATTAACTGCAATAATAGCAGGATCTAATGCATGTATATTAATTCTTTTAGGACTTGATGCAAAATTAGCTCCAGCTTTAATTAAAGATTCATAGTCGCTTTGACAAGCGCCTGCTATAATTACTAACTTATCATGACTATGCTCATAATTTCTAGCTTGAAATACACTCTTTACAAAATTTTTAGAATTCTTATAATTATCTAACACTTTATAATCTTTATTTTTATTTATTGAATCATGTCCAGTAATGATTAAGATATCCGGTTTATATTTTTTTAAATATTTCGTAACACTATTTGGCATATCATTTTCTGATACATACTCACCAACAGCATATACATTAGCTTTCTTATAAAAATTCATACATCTACTTAAATATTCTTTATCACCATCAATATGCAATATTTTAGCAGGCAAATAAAAAAATTCGCTTCTATCCATCTCATCTTTTATATCAATCTTATCAATATAATCTTCATCTTCATTAATATAATCGCATTTAACTAAATCATTTATATGCGCATCTGCAAACAACCTTATATCAACACCCTTTAATATTACTTCATCTTTTATATCAACTATTCTAAATATAGTATCATTATTATAACTACTCCTTGTTACATAATCTCCTATTTTTAATTCCATTATATCACCATTTAATTATATAAAAAAAAAGAGAATTTATTATATAATATTAGAAATTTCTACAAATATTATATAATCCAAATCCTCTGCTCTATTTGTTAAATTTAATGAATACTTACTTAATATTTCTTCAATTTTTTTAAGATCATAACTTTTTAAATTATTACGTAAATTTTTTCTTTTTTGTTTAAAAGCATCAAATACTAATTTCTCAAACTTTTCATAACTTTTTAAATTTATATTTGCTGATTTCTTATTTAATTTAATAATAGCACTATCTATATTAGGTACAGGATAAAAATCTTCTTTTGATACAGTAAATAAATAATCTAAATCAAAAAAATAATTTAAAATAACACTAATAGCTCCATAATCACTACTTTTTGGTTTAGCACATAAACGTAAGGCTACTTCTTTTTGTACCATTAAAACCATACATTTAGGAATAAAATTTTCTTTAATAAACTTAGTAATAATAGGCGTAGTTATATAATATGGTATATTTGCTATAACATTAATTTTATCACTATCACCAAAATAATCTCTTAAATTTACTTCTAGAAAATCCTTAAATATTACTTTTAAATTAGATGTGCTAATACCTTTTAAATATTCTTTTAAAGTTTCATCTATTTCAAAAGCAACAACATCATTCCCAAATTTAATCAATTTCTTCGTTAAAGCCCCAGCACCTGGACCTATTTCTAATATAATATCTTCATTATCTAAATCGAAACTTTCAACAATTCTATTTAAAATATCTTCATTTTGTATAAAATTTTGTCCATATTTTTTTTTAAAATTAAATTTTTCCATATTATGACTTATCCTTATTCCATCCAAATCTTAAAATATCATAAGTTATATATCTTTTACCAACATTATAAGCGGTTGTTTCTTCTTGTACTAATAAGTCTAAATTAGTTCCAACAACACCTCTATCTAAAACTATACCTACAACATCTTCACCATTTAACTCATAACTAACTATAGAACCACAAGCCAAACTTTTAGATGAAGCCATAATCCTTACATTACCATATTCTTTATCATTATAAGTTGTCGTTCCATCTAATACATTTTGATTATTGCATCCTAAATAACCAGAGCATAAAGGACAATACGCTACATAAGCAGTTAAATAACCTACATATGTATCCTTTGGGTAATATAAATCCTTCATCTTAATTTCTTCTATTTTAACTGCCATCGCTGTTAAGTCTAAAACTTTATTAGAATTATTATTAAATACAGTACCAACATCTTTTTCTACATTAATTCTATTTATTCCAAATATTGCTATTAAAATGATACAAATTTTTAAAAATTTAATTATTTTATTCAAAACAATCACCATCTAACAACAATAATATAACATGAGTTCTATTTTATGTCAAAAATTTCACTAACATTATTATTGCTAATTTCAGCCAATTTATCTAATCCAACATTTAATTCCTCAGATAAAAATTTTGCTATTTTATTAATATAACTTGGATCATTAGTTTTGCCTCTATCAGGTACAGGTGTTAAATAAGGACTGTCAGTTTCAAATACAATATTATCTATTCCAATAATTTTTAAAGTATCTATCAACTTACAATTTTTAAAAGTAACAACACCATTTATTCCTAATTTATACCCCATTTTAATATATTCTTTAGCCACTTCTACACTACCATTAAAGCAATGTATTATTCCTTTTAATTTATAGTTTTTTAAAATATCTAACATATCACCAGTAGATTCTCTAGAATGAATAATTACTGGTAAATTATATTTTCTAGCTAGCTCTAATTGCTTTATAAAGACTTTCTTTTGTTCTTCTTTAGTTTCTTTATTCCAATAATAATCTAACCCAATTTCGCCAATACCAACCATTTTATTATTATTCACATTATATATTATAATTTCTTCCATCTTATCTATTTCATCTAAATTTTCTTCAGGATGTAGTCCAACAACAACAAACATATTATCAAACCTATTAGACAATTCTAAAATTTCTTTAGCAGTTTTTATATTACATGCGTTATTTATTATAAATTTAATATTATTATTTTTCACCTTTTCCATTAATTTATCAATATCTTCATAATATTCATTATATATATGACAATGTGTATCAACAAACATTTTGATCATCTCCAAAAAAATTATATAATAAAAATTAACATATTTCTATGTTAACTTATTAAATCAATTATAATAGTTTTTATTTCTTTTATTTCACTAAGTTTTTCTTCAATACTATCTTTAGATGTAATAAAAATATATCCCATCTTATTGCTATCTAATATTATAGGTTCTATATAACAATAACAATTAAAATTCTTATTTAATACAACATCTCTATTAATTAAAGATACTTTGTTAGCATACTGTTCTAAATCTAATATAATTTCATCATTATATAAATATATATCACTATTACTACTTATTATTTTATTTTTTAAAACAATTGATATATCATAACTACAAAAACTTTTTAAGAAATTTAATAATCTATCAAACTTATCTTTATAAGAATACAAGCCATTTCCCTTTTTTAATATAATAGAATTATCTTGAATATATATATCTAGTTCATCAAAATTATCTATCTTTAAAGTATTTCTAACTTGCTTAGGTATAACAACTCTTCCTAGTTCATCAATTCTTTTTTTAAAAGTATTACTCAAAAATATCACCAATACTAGTATGATATTTTAAATATTTTTTATACAAGTTTTAATTAATAATAATAAATCTAATAAATCTTTTACATAATCATTTTTTCTGTTTACAATATTTAAGGAAATAATTAATTTTTTATCAAAATATTTTAAACTAAATTTAGGATTAATACTATATATTTGCAAAAACAATTTTTCACCGTCTACTTTATTAGAAACTTCTTCAGGAAATTCAATTTCTACATACTTATTAAGATATTTAACATTCTTTATATTTAAACTATCAGCTTCATTTTGGAACCATTCTTCATACATATAATATATAATATCGTCATTTAATTTTCCAAATCTATCTTGTATTTCATTTTTTACTTTTTCAAAACTTTCTTTAGAAGATATTTCATTTATTAATTTATGTATTTCCAATCTTAATGATTCATCATCTACATAATCTTCAGATATTGAAGTAGTAATATTTAAGAAATTATTATTATCTTCATTATTCTTTTCTACTTCTATACCTTTTATTTTAGCAATTTCTTCATTAACCATATCCATATATAAATCAATTCCAACAGAACTAACAAAACCTGATTGTATACTTCCTAATAATTCTCCAGCACCTCGTATAGATAAGTCTCTCATTGCAATTTTATACCCACTGCCGAGTTCAGTAAAATCTTTAATAGTTTTCAATCTTTTTATAGCTATATCATTTAACATTTTATTTTTTTCATACATCATATAGGCATAAGCAATTTTATCACTACGACCAACTCTACCTCGTATTTGATACAATTGACTTAAACCAAATTTATCTGCATTTTTAATAATTAATGTATTTACATTAGGAATGTCAATACCTGTTTCTATAATAGTTGTACATAATAATACATTATATTCTCCCGTAATAAAACTATTTATTCTTTCATTTAGTACTTCTTTTTCCATCTTACCATGAGCAATACATATTTTAGCTTCAGGTACTAAATATTTTATTCTCGTAAATTCATTGTCAAGTGCTTCAATATTATTATGTAATATATATACTTGACCATCTCTTGACAATTCTTTATATATAGCTTCTTTTATTAAATAATCATTTTCTTCTATAACATAAGTTTGAACAGGATATCTATTAATAGGTGCGGTATCTATAATTGACAAATCCTTTACACCACTCATTGCAAGTTTTAAAGTTCTAGGAATAGGAGTTGCAGATAGTGTCAAGACATTTACATTTGTCTTTAATTGTTTAATTTTTTCTTTTTGACTTACTCCAAATCTTTGCTCTTCATCAATAACTAATAACCCTAATTGTTTAAAACTAATATCTTTATTTAATATTTTATGAGTACCAATTACTATATCAATTATTCCTTTTTTTAATCCTTCTTTAATTCTTTCTAAATCTTTATATGAAGTAAATCTATTTACTAACTCTATATTTACTGGAAAATGTCTGAATCTCTTTAAACAACTTTCATATTGTTGTTTAGATAATATAGTTGTAGGGCAAAGATATGCTACTTGACGATTATTCATAACAGTTCTAAACATTGCACGCATAGCTACTTCAGTTTTTCCAAAACCTACATCACCACATAATAATCTATCCATAGGTTTACTTTTACTTAAATCTTCCAATATTTCTTTAATACATTTCTTTTGATCTAAAGTCTCTTCATATTCAAAATCTTTAGCAAAAATAACTTCTTCAGCAAATTCATCATAAATATCACCAGAGACTACTTCTCTTTCTGCATATAACTTTATTAATTCTGAAGAAATATCTTTAATTCTTTCTCTAGTCTTTATTTTAGTTTTAGCCCATAAATTATTACTTAAGCTATTTAACTTAGGCGTGCTAACATCACTATCTCCATATTTATAAATGGTTTCAATCTTTTGAGCTGGAACATATATTTTATCATTACCAGCATAATTTATTAATAAATAATCCTTCTTTATACCATTATTTTCTAAAGTAACTAAGCCTTCGTATACTCCAATACCATGACTGACATGAACTACATAATCACCCTTCTTTAAATCTTCAAATCCTTTTATTTTTCTACCAATATTATATTTGTTAACAAATAACGACTTTTTAACAATATTTTCTATATCAAATTCAGAAATAACAATATAATCTTCAAAAATATAACCATTATCAATATTTCTCTTAACAATATTAACTCTACCTTTGATTACATCTTTAAACGAAATATTATTACCAAATATAGAAATTAACTTATTAATTAAATTTTCATTAGTTACCATAAATATTACATAATAATTATTAACATGTTCTTTAACATAAGTTTCTAATTTACTAAAATCATTATTAAAATTAATTATATCTTGAGATTTATAAGAAATAATTTCATTTTTTATAGGAACATCTTCTAAAGTATTAATAAATATTTGATTATTAATATTAATACTATAAAAATCATTAAAGATGTCTTCAATATTAAGTAAATTAAATTCACTTTTAGAACTCAAAAAAGAATTATAAGATGTTAATGTTTTTTTATAATCTATAAAAAATACCATAGGATCATCTAACTTATTAACAATATTTTCTTTATCTGCACACACTTCATCACTAAAACTATAAACGTCTATATCATTAATACTCTCATTAGAAATTTGCGTTTCATAATTAAATAATCTAATTGACTCTATATCGTCTCCAAAAAACTCTACTCTAATAGGACTTTCGCTATTTAAAGGAAAGAAGTCAACAATATAATTTCTTACAGCATATTCACCAGTAGTAGTAACTAAATTAGTTTTTACATAATGATTGTTTTCCAAAAAGTCTATCAATTCTTTACGTTTAATATTAAAATCTAGTTTTAAAGAATTAACTTTTTTATCAATATATTTAATATAACCAGTTAAATTTGTTATAACAATAGATTTATCTTTATCAATACTATTTAAGGTATTAATTCTAATAATTTTTAAATCAGGAGATGCAGATATTGCTAATGCTGTCGCAAATTCATCCATTGGAAAAAAGTATGTATTTGAACACAATTTATACATACTTTTATATAACTTATTTGCATCATATAAAGAATCACTTACAATTAATATATTTTTATCATTATTATAAAAATAATTAAGAATATATTCATTAATTAAAGAAGCATTTAAGCCAGAAATAGTTAAATTATTATCATATTTAAAAAAACTATTTAACACACTAATCACTTTCCATTATATTTATTCATTACATATTCATAGTCATATTTTATAAAATCATCTATAGCTTTAAATAAAATATCAAAATTGATCATATCCAACTCTTTTTTACTAAATTTACCTAATACAAAATCTATAACATCATCTTTCTTATCATTACTAATACCAATTTTCATTCTAAAAAATGATTCTGTCTTTAAATTATTAATTATTGACTTTATACCGTTATGTCCACCACTAGAACTATTAAATTTGAATTTAAAAGTACCAATCTTTAAATCTAAGTCATCATGAATTACCATAATATCATCCGGATTTACATTATAATATTTTACATATTGAACTAGAGAAAATCCAGAATTATTCATAAAAGTTTGAGGTTTTATAAATATAATTTTTTCATCACATATATATTCATAATATAAACCATCAAATTTTTCCTTAAACTTTACATTACCTAAATATCTATCTATAACTTCAAAACCTATATTATGTCGAGTATTATTGTACTCTTTCCCAGGGTTACCTAATCCTACTATTAACTTCATTTTCCCTCCAAATATTTATCAATATATAATGGTTTCATAATTTTTAAATCATTTTTACAATTATATTTTGCACATATTAATAAAAAACATGAATCACTATCTAAATTATCATAAACAAATTGTATTTTTCTTAATCCAAAACCATATTTATTTAATAAATCTATAATATCTACTAAACGTTCGCATCTATGTACTAAATATAATGAACCACTATTTGTAATTATCTTAGAAGATATTTGAATAATATCTTCTAACGTTACTAATATTTCATGTCTAGCAATAGCTTTACTATCATTTTTATTTATTTTGCTTCCTTTATTAAATTTAAAATATGGAGGATTACATGTGATTATATCAAATTTACCTCTCACATTTACTTCAATATTATTAACATCACAATTAATCATTGTAATATTTTTTATATCATTATAAAGAATACTATTTAATGCTAACTCATATATATCTTTTTGTATTTCTATACCATATATTTCTTTTGAAAATTTTTGAGATAATATCATTGGTATAGGAGCATTTCCACTACATAAATCTATAATCCTTTTTGCTTTATAATTTATCTCTACAAATTCTGCTAATAAAACTGAATCAATAGAATATTTAAAAGCTTCTTCATTTTGATATATTTTCAAATTATAATTTAATAGGTCATTCAACATTATAATCAACTACTTTTTCTATACCATTTAAATCTACATATACTTTACCTTTTAATAAATCAAGTTTTATTACTTTACACTTTTGTCCGTCAACCTCTATTTCATCATTAATTTTAGGCATTTTATCTCTTAGCTCACAATATACATCATCTTCATAAGACAAACAACAAAGTAATCTTCCACAACACCCATTAATTTTTGAAGGATTTAAAGAAATATTTTGATTCTTAGCCATGTTAATACTAATGCCTTCCATACTTTTTTTAAAAGTAGTACAGCATAATGCATGTCCACATTGACCCAAACCACCTATTTCTTTAGCTTTATCCCTAACACCAATTTGATGCATTTCTATATATGTTTTATATTTAGCTGCTAAAAACTTTACTAACTCTCGGAAATCAATTCTTTCATCAGCAATAAAATTTATTAATAATTGTTTTTTATCAAATGTAAAGGATACATCAACAATTTTCATAGGAATATCATCTTCTTCAACTTTACATTTTACAATATCATAAACTTCCTTAGCACTCTTTAAATTCGATAAATATTTATTATAATCTTTATCATCGGCTTTTCTTATAACCTTTTTTAAATCACTTACACTATTTTTTTTAAAGTCAACATTAGTATCATTAATAAAACCAAATTGTATGCCTTTTTCAGTTTCAACTAATACGTAATCTTCTTTATTTAATTCTAAATCTTCTGATTCAAAATAATAAGCTTTACCATCTTTTTTAAATTTTACACTAACTACCATTAATTTCACTTCCTTCCAATAAAATATAATCTAAAACATAATCTATATTTACATTATGATTTAACATAGAAATAACTCTATTAATTTTTTTTATCAAAATAATTTTATCAGGTTCAAATATACAACTGTAACAATATTTTAAATATTCGTTGAACAAATCAATTATATCATTTCTATCATATTTTTCAAAATATCTTTTTGCATTATACAACTTTACATATTTATTTACATTATTATTAAATAAATTATCTATAATAATAATTTTATCATCAGATATTTCTATATTGGATTCGTAATAACAATTAACAATTTGACATCTACTTTTTATAGTAAGTAATACTGAATCTAAATTATCAGTAATAAATAAAGCTATAATATTGGGATTAGGTTCTTCTAAAAATTTTAATATCATGTTAGCACTGGATGAATTTAATTTATGTACTTCTTCAATTAAATAAACTCTTTTATCATTTATATAAGATGTATTTTTAAAAAAATTTTTTAATTCTAACATATCTTCTTTTAAAATATTTTTTTTATCACTTTTAGGAATAGTAATATAATCAGTAATCTTATTAGATTCATTGTTATTAAATAATTTATCTATAAGAAGATTTACATCTTTTTGACAACTAAAAAAATCATTTGTATAGAAAATATACGAATGAGAATTTTTATTATTTAAAAATAATTCATAAAGATTATTAAATACTTCTTCATTAATAAACACTATTACCACCTACTTAAAAATAATAACAATATAAGTCCTGGAAACTTAAAAAAATAAACTATTAGTAAACTAAATATACTTATAGGTATATTATAATTTAACTTTGACAAAAATATATTAATTGTAAATAAATATATTAATGTAATAAATAAATTTTTTATAATTCTAGAAAATCGCATAATATCACCAATTAACTATATGCGATTTACTCTTTAAATATCTTTTCTATCTTTTAATGCTCTATCTAAGGTTATAGAATCTAAATAATCTATTTCTACTCCCATTGGTATACCATAAGATAATCTAGTAATTTTAACATTATATTCTTCTAATATTTTTTTCAAATATAAAGTTGTAGCTTCGCCTTCAATCGAAGGTTTTAAAGCAATAATAATTTCAGTATCATTACCACTGTTTTTAGCAATCCTTTCTATTAAAGAATTAATATTTAATTCATCAGGAGTAATACCATCTATCGGAGATATAACTCCATTTAAAACATGATATTTTCCTTCATAATTACCTGTTTTTTCAAACATTATTACACTTTTATAATCTTCTACTACACATATAATATTATCTTTTCTAAATTTATTAATACAAATATTACAAACATCATTATCAGTGATATGACCACAAATATTACATCTATTAATATTTTTTTTTAGTTCTACAATATATTCCGAAAATAACTCAACGTCTTCTTTAGACATTTCTAAAACAGATAATGCTAAACGTTCAGCTGTTTTTTCACCAATTCCATTAAATTTCTTAAAAGATTCTATAGTTTTCACTATAATATCAGGATACATTAAAATAGACCTCCAGCCATTTTACTGTACATTCCTAATTTCTTTTCTATTTCCTTATCTATTTTTTCATATGCATCATTTATAGCAATTTTTATCATATCTTCTAGACATTCTAAATCTTCCTCATCCATAGTAATTTTATTTTTTATATTTATCTTAGATATAGTTTTATCACCCATTAATTCTACATCAACCCATTCACTACATCCAATAAATTTCATTTCATTAATTTCTTGTTGTTTTTTTTGTATATCCTTTTGCATTTTTTGTGCTTGCGCCATTAAATTACTCATATTCATAATTTTCTCTCTCCTATCTAATTTCTATTATATCATTACCAAATATATTTTCTGCTAAACTTTTTGATTTAACATCTTCTTCTATAATATTTTCTTCTTCATTGATATAAGTATATTTTTTTGTTTTATTTGAAATATATTCATTTTTCTCTTTTAACCACTCATCTTTTGATAAAGCTATAAATTTATAATTTAAATTATTTAATTCATTAAATTCTTGCTCTATTAAATATAAATTTTGATTAAATATTAACATCTCACTTTCTGTTTTTAAAGAAAATATAACATTTGTCTCTGAAACAACTTCAATATCAGAATTTTCTATATATCCTAAAATATTATATTTATTTTCAACATTTAAATTTTGAATTAATTTATCCCATAATTCTATAAATTGTTTTTTACATTCTTTTGACGCTCCTACAAAAGAATTGTTAATTCTAATAAACTTTATTTTATTATTATCAATTATAATTTCATCTGCTACTTTTTCTTCATTAATGTCGTTATTATTAATATTGTTGTTATCATTATTTAATTTCTTTTTTTCACCAATTATTTCCTGGGAAATATCTACAAAATTATTTCCCGGGAAATAATTTTCTGATATTAACAATGTCTTTATTAAAGTAAATGGGTTTACAATTGAATTAAAAGTTAACACAAGATTGTTTAAATCATATATAATCTTCTTTATTACTTTCTCATCAGTATTAGTTGTCAACATTATGTCTAGTAAATAATCAATAAAATTATTTATAAAATTTAAAGGAGTTATACCACTATTATTTATTTCATTTATTAAACTATTTATAGATTTTTTATCATTATTTTTAATTAATGTAAATAATTTGTCAAATTTCGTTTTTGTTAAAATACCAAAGTTTTTTTCAATTATCTCTACATTAATATCTTTACTAAATTTTGAAATTTGATCTAAATAACTTAATGCATCACGCATACATCCATCTGATAATTTTATAATTTCATTTAAAGCATTGTTATCTATATTTATATTTTCTTCTTTACATATACTTAACAATGATTTTTCCATTACTTCATTATTTATTTTATAAAAATCAAAACGTTGACATCTTGACATAACTGTTTCTGGTATTTTATTCACCTCAGTAGTAGCTAGTATAAAAATAACATGACTTGGCGGTTCTTCTAAAGTTTTTAAAAAAGCATTCCAAGCACTATTAGATAACATATGAACTTCATCTATAATATATATTTTATATTTAGAATTATATGGTAAAATCTTTACACTATCTCTTAATAATCTTATTTCTTCAACTCCATTGTTACTAGCAGCATCAATTTCTATAATATCTGCTGATTCATTATAGTTTACACATTGTTCACATTCATCACAAGATATACCATTACTATTACTTAAACAATTTAAAGTCTTAGCAAATATTTTTGCAGTACTAGTTTTACCAGTTCCTCTAGGCCCTGTAAATATGTAAGCATGAGCAATTTTATTTAATTTTATTGAATTAATTAAAATTTCTTTTACATTATCTTGACCAATTAATTGATTAAAGTTTTTAGGTCTATATTTTCTATAAAATACTTTATAATCCATAAAAAACCTCCCAATTTAATTATAACATAATAAATAAAAATATTATATTTTCTTTCTGATTTTTTTAAAAATATCATCAAATAATTTTTTAAATAAAACATCACTAACATACATTTGTTCGTATTTGGTTTTACTATAAAAATTAGAATTATTTCCTTTAGAAAGTATATAGAAAACATTATTTATTCTTGACTCTTGTATAGCTAATTTACAAAGATCACATGGTTCTAAAGACACATACATAGAACAATCAGATAAATTCCATCTTTTTAATTTTTTATAAGCTTTAATTAAACATAATATTTCAGCATGATATAATGCATTATTACTTATATTTTTTTTATTATAAGCTTTTGCAATAATTTTATTATTTTTTACTATTAAAGCACTAACTGGTATTTCACCTTTTTTATATGCTTTTAATGCTAATTTATAAAGAATATCTTCTATTTTTTTCATCTTATCACCCATAAAAAAAGTGCACATTAATATAATTTAATATGGCTGCTACGTTCCCGTCCTGACCAGTTTATAAACATATTAATTGCACAAATAAATACTATCACTTTTTTTTGTAATAATCAAGTAATGTTTCACGTGAAACATTATTAACAATATTACATACATTTTTTTATATTTAAATAAATTTTCCACACAATGTTTCACGTGAAACATTGTTATATGTGCTATATTATTATATTCTTTCATTATTTTTTTTAAATAAATATTTATAAATATAATTATATTAACAAAAATTACATTAAATTTGTTAGTTTATTTATGTTTTCCACATTTCAATGTTTCACGTGAAACATTGAAATTATTGTTTGTATATTTATAATTAATTAATTTTTAGTTTTCAACAACTATGTTTCACGTGAAACATATAATTATATTTATAAATTTAATTTTTTCTCAACTTAATGTTTCACGTGAAACATTAAAAAAGAAATTACAAATTAGTAATTTCTTCTAAGTTATCATTTTCATTGTCGGAAGATTTGTCTACAATACTAATAGTCGAAACATACTGTTCATTTTTTAAATTAATTAATTTTACACCTTGAGTAACTCTTCCTAATTGTCTAATTTGGTCTATTGATAAACGTATAATCATACCTGAATCAGTAATAATCATTAAATCACTATTTTCTTCAACTAACTTAAATGATGATAAAACACCATTTTTATCAGTAATAGATAATCCTTTAACTCCTTTACTTCCACGTTTAGTCATTCTAAATTCATTAACATAAGTTTTTTTACCATAACCTTTTTTAGTAACAGTTAATATATTATCTTCTAAAGAAACAACTTCTAAACCAACACAGTCAGCATCAACTAAATTAATACCTCTAACACCACTAGCAGTTCGACCCATAACTCGAATTTCTTCTTCATTAAACAAACACATTCTACCTTCAGAAGAAGCCATCATTATATAATCATTACCTGTGGATTTCTTTACACCAATTAATTCATCATTAGGTCTTAATGAAATACAAATTTTACCACTCGAACGTATGTTCGTAAACTCTTCAACCATTGTCTTTTTAATGAAACCTTTTTTTGTGCCAAACACTAAATATTTATATTCATTATCATTAGACATTTTTACTAATGAATTTATAGATTCATCTTTTTCAATTTGTAATAAATTAATAATAGGTAACCCTTTAGCTTGTCTACTAAATTCAGGGATTTCATAACCTTTTATTCTATAAACTTTACCTTTATTACTAAAGAATAATAAATAATCATGTGTTGATAAATTAATCATGTGTTCTACATAGTCCTCTTCATTAGTTGACATTCCCTTTATACCTACACCACCTCTGTTTTGAGCTTTATAAGTATCAGATGTCATTCTCTTTACATAACCTTTATTTGTTAAAGTAACTATTATATTTTCTTCAGGAATTAATGACTCATCTTCTATATAATCAATTGCTGTCATATCTATAGAAGTACGTCTTTCATCTCCAAAACGATTTTTTATTTCTAACAATTCTTCTTTAATTATATCTAAAACTTTTTGTTCACTTGCTAAAATAGATTTTAATTCTTCAATTAATTTTAATAAATTTTCTAATTCTTCCTCAATTTTCGATCTTTCTAAACCTGTTAATCTACGTAATTTCAATTCTAATATGCTATCAGCTTGAATTTGAGATAAACCAAATCTTTTCATCAATTGTTCTTTTGCTATTTGGTCTGTATCAGCAGATTTTATTATTTTAATAACTTCATCAATATTATCTAAAGCAATCTTATAACCTTCTAATATATGAACTCTATTTTCACTTTTCTTTAATTCAAATTTTGTTCTTCTTATAATAACTTCTTTTTGATGATCAATATATTTAGAAATAATATCCTTAATACCTAATGTTTTTGGAGTTAAACCATCTAACAATAAGAAAATTATACTAAAATTTGTTTGAAATTGAGTATGTTTATATAAATTGTTTAAAACTACTTGTGCATTAGCATCTTTCTTTAATGTAATAGTAATTTTTACTCCATCTTTTAAGTCTGTATGATAATCAGAAATTCCATCAATTATTTTATTATGTACTAATTCTGCAACTTTATTTTTTAATTCCATTGTATTTACACCATATGGAACTTCAGTAATTACTATACATTGATGTCCTTTTATTTCTTCTATTGTTGCTCTACTTCTTATTGTTACCGTACCTCTACCAGTTTCATATGCTTGTTTAATACCTGAATTTCCTAATATAATACCTCCAGTTGGAAAATCTGGTCCTTTAATATGTTGCATCAAACCTAAAGTATCAATATCAGGATTATCAATATAAGCAACACAACCATCAATTACTTCACCTAAATTATGTGGAGGAATATTAGTTGCCATACCTACTGCAATACCCATAGTTCCATTAACTAAAATATTTGGGTATCTAGAAGGTAAAACTTTTGGTTCTTTTTGAGTTTCATCAAAGTTAGGATCAAAATCTACTGTATCTTTGTTAATATCTTTTAATAACTCTAAAGATAATTTAGATAGTCTAGATTCAGTATAACGCATTGCAGCTGCGCCGTCTCCTTCGATATTACCAAAATTACCATGACCATCAACTAATAAATAACGTTGATTAAAATCTTGAGCCATTCTAACCATTGCTTCATAAATAGATGAATCTCCATGTGGATGATAATGCCCCATAACATATCCAACAGTTGTAGCAGATTTTCTATGAGGTTTATCTGGAGTATATCCAGACTCATACATAGACCATAAAATTCTTCTATGAACAGGTTTTAATCCATCTCTTAAATCTGGTAAAGCACGAGATGCAATAACACTCATAGAATATTCTAAAAATGATGTTTCTACTTCATTTACAATATTATTTTCAGCTAATCTATCTCTATCATGAAAATATCCATTAAATGATGGCTTTTCTTCTTCTATTTCATCATTAACAATAACTTCTTCAGATTCTTTTTCAACTTCACTATTTTCTTCCTCATTTACTTCTTCATTTATAAGATCTAAAATTTCTTCATTTTCTTTCATATGACCAATTCACCTCCTAAATATCTAGATTTTGTACATATCCTGCATTTTCTTCAATAAATTTTCTTCTAGGTTCAACTTCATCACCCATTAATTTATTAAAAACAGCATCAGCTTGTATACAATCATTAACAGTAATTTTCCTTAATATTCTTTTTTCAATATCCATTGTAGTTTCATTTAATTCTTCTGCATCCATCTCTCCCAAACCTTTCATACGAGCAATTTCAGCTCTAGCACGAATATTTTCTGGTAATGATGCTAAATATTTTTCTTTTTCATCTTCATTTAATACGTATTTACGCGTTTTTCCATGCATTATTCTAAACAATGGAGGTTGAGCCGCATAAACATGTCCCGCCTCTACAATTGGCCTAAAAAACCTATAAAATAACGTTAAAAGAAGTACTCTAATATGTGAACCATCTACATCGGCATCTGTCATTATTATAATTTTATTATATCTTAATTTAGATAAATCAAAATCTTGTCCTATACCAGTACCGAATGCTGTTATAATTGTTCTAATTTCTTCATTTTCTAAAGCTCTATCTAATCTAGTTTTTTCTACATTTAATATTTTACCTCTTAAAGGAAGAATAGCTTGTGTCATTGAATCTCTACCTTTTTTAGCACTTCCACCCGCACTATCTCCTTCGACTATAAATATTTCTGATATATTAGCGTCTTTACTTTTACAATCTGATAATTTACCAAAGAAATTACTATTTACAGATAAATCAGTTTTTCTAGTTATCTCTCTTGCTTTTTTAGCAGCACTTCTAGCACGACTTGCTAACATAGATTTTTCTACTATAATTTTTGCTTCATTTGGGTTTTCCATTAAAAATCTATCAAAACCTTTAGAAAAAACATTATCAGCAATTTTTCTAACTTCTGAATTACCCAATCTACCCTTAGTTTGTCCTTCGAATTGTGGATTAGGATGTTTACAAGAAACTATCATTGTTAAACCTTCTTTAACATCTTCCCCAGTTAAAGATTCATCCTTTTCTTTTAACATACCACTCTTTTTAGCATAATTATTTATTAATCTTGTTAAAGCTCTTCTAACACCTTCTTCATGTGTCCCACCATCATGTGTATTTATATTGTTAACAAAAGAATAAATATTATCGTTATAACTAGAATTATATTGCATAGCAACTTCAAATACTATTCCATCTTCTTCACCCTCTAAATGAATTATTTCATCATGAATAGGTGTTTTATTTTCATTTAAAAATCTAACATACTCACTAATACCTCCTTCATATAAGAAAGTATCTCCAGTTGTATCTTCATTATCTCTATCATCTCTTAAAGTTAATCTTAAGCCTTTATTTAAAAATGCTAATTCTCTAACTCTAATTTTTAAAGTTTCATAATCATATATTTCAGTATCAAATATTTCAGGATCTGGTTTAAATGTAACAGTTGTACCAGTTCTTTCACCACATTCTCCAATTACAGTTAAAGGTTGAAGTACTTTACCACCATTTTGGAATTTAGTTTCATGTATTTTACCTTCTTTATATACAGTAACAGTTACCCAACTTGATAATGCATTAACTACACTCGCACCAACACCATGTAATCCTCCACTTACTTTGTAGCCTCCGCCACCAAATTTACCTCCAGCATGTAATACAGTATAAACTGTTTCTACAGTAGATATTCCAGTTTTAGCATGTTTTCCAACTGGTATACCTCTACCATCATCTTTAACAGTTATAGAATTATCTTTATTAATAACTATCTCTATATTTTTACAATATCCTGCTAAAGCTTCATCTATAGAATTATCTACTATCTCCCACACTAAATGATGTAATCCTTTAACATCAGTAGTACCAATATACATACCTGGTCTTTTTCTAACAGCATCTAATCCTTCTAATACCTGAATATCACTTTCATTATAATCATTCATAAAAATCCTCCCTTATTTCACCATTTTTTATTTGAAAAACTTTAGAATTTTTCAAATATTTATTCTTAACTTTTTTTAAATCAGTTGTAGTAATAAATGTTTGAATATCTCTATTTATATAATCTAAAATACATTCTATTTTTTTAATATCTAATTCACTAAATAAATCATCTAAAATTAATATTGGATAATCATTATTTGTATCATTAAATATCTCTAATTCTGCCATTTTAAAAGCTATAACACTATTTTTTTGTTGTCCTTCACTTCCAAAATTCTTAATATCTTTATCATCTATATAAAATATATAATCATCTTTATGTATACCATATTGAGTAGATTTTAAATTTAAATCTTTATCTATATATTTATTATATATTTTTAATATTTCTTCTTTATCTAAATCATCATAATCACTTTTATATTTTATAAATAATTTACCTTTACCACCCAATTTATTATAAATATTAGATATTATATCATTAATATTATTAATGAATTTTTTTCTCATATTAAATATCTTTAACCCATAATCTATTAATTGTTCATCCAATATATTTAAATAAGACTTATTTATATTAAATGTACTTTTTAAATATGTATTTCTCTGTTTTAATATTTTATTATAATAATTTAAATATTTTATATAATTATTATTTAATTGAGATATTTCTAAATTAATAAGTTTTCTTCTAGTATTAGGAGTATCTTTAATTAGTTTTAAATCATTTATACTAAAAAAAACTACTTGTATATTTGAAATATAATCACTTAATTTATTTATTTTATTATTATTTATTTTAACAACTTTAACTTTATCTTGATATATAATCTTATAATTATTAATAAATGAAGATTTTATATTACCTTCTATTTTATATAAATTATTATTTTCTTTTATTAATATATCATCTTCATTAGTTCTAAAAGATTTAGTTAAGGCTAAAACAAATATTGCTTCTACAATATTCGTCTTTCCCTCACCATTATTACCTATTATTAAATTTCTATTTTTAGAAAAATTTAATTCTAAGTTTGAAAAATTTCTAAAATTAATTAATTTCAAAGATGTTATTTCCATTTAAAACCCTCTTTTAAATAAATATAATAAATAAATAGGTATTCCTGTACTCCTATACCTATTTAAATTATATCATAAAAAATTAGTTTTTAAAATGTTTTTTAGCTTATTTAGACTTTCTTTTATTAATTATTGATTCTAATCTATGAGATTTTAAAATTTGATTATTTAATACACAATATGATACATCAAATTCTATTTTTTCTTTATTATCAAATACTATAATACATCTTTTTTTATCAAAATCATAATAATAAGATTCAATATTATTTAAAGATACCCAACAACATTTTTTTAATCTAGGAGAAGATGTAGGAAAAAATATCATATTTCCTTCTTCTTCTATAAATATTGGAACTTTATAAGTAATACCTGTTAAATTAGTTGTACCTTTTTGTCTATTATTAATAGAACTTCCATAATATTTACAACTTTCATCCATTATATGATTAGGACTTTTATTTATAACAAAACTACAATCCTTTTCAACTATTTTAGACTTATTATCACCTACAGGTATAACAGCCAAAGTCTGATTAGATATTTCATAATCTTTCATTACCTCACCTCCCTGATAAATCCCTTATATCATCAAGAAATATAAAATAATGTTGAAAATTGTCGTTTTATCCACAAAAAAAGACTTTTAATAAGTCTTAATTGGTAAAATTAATTGAATTAAACTTTCATCTTTAATAGACTTTAATATTATTGGAGATGAATCATTGTTTAAAAGAATTAATAATTCTTCTTCATTAAATGTTTTTAAAGCGTCCATCATATATTTAGAACTAAATGATATAGCTATATTTTTTTCAGTATTTTTATCAATAGTTATTTTATCTTCAACTTTACCAATTTCAGATGCATAACTAGAAATATTTAATATCTTATCATTTGTTTCCATTCTTACTATATTTTTATCTTTACTTTGTGTAAGTAAAGCAGCTCTATCTATACTAGAATAAAATTTATCTAAATTGGTATTAATTATAATTTCAAATTCATTAGGTATTAAATTAGACGTATTAGGATAATTTCCATTTAATAAGCTTGATTGAAAAATAATATTTTCATATTTAAATATAACTTTATTAGAAAAAACATGTAATTCAACTTCTCCATCTTCATCTAATATTTTATCAAATTCATTAATATTCTTTCCAGGTATTGTAATATCTACAGATTCTGGATAAGAATTTTCTAAAACTATAGTTTTTTTAGCTAATCTATAAGAATCAGTAGCAACAACTTCCATAATGTTATTATTTATCTTTAAATTTAATCCAGTTAATAATGGCCTTGATTCTTGCATAGAAACAGCAAATATAGTTTGTTTTACCATATTTTTTATAATATCACTTTTTAAGATAATAGGATTATTGGAAGTCTCTAAAATAATTTGTGGATAATCTTCAGTATTTAAACAATTTAAATTATATAAACTATCATCTGTATAAATTCTAATTTTTAAACCATCAATAACTTCTATATTAATTTCATCACTAGGCATTTTTCTAATAATATCTATAATATATTTGCTTTGAATTATTATAGTACCTTCTTCTTCTATATTTTTAATATCTTTTTTCGGTATAAAACTTTTTATAGTTAAATCACTATCACTAGCTATTAAGTTTAAACCTTCATTATTTAGTTCAAACTTAATACCATTTAATATAGGTATTATATTTTTAGGACTAATTGCCCTAACAACGTTAACTAAACTATCTAATAAAATATTTTTATCAATTGTAAATTTCATATATATTCCTTCTTTCTTTTTAACATATTATTATTATAGATGTTGATAATGTTGATAACTACTACTTCTTCCTTTTTTTATTGAAAAAGAGATGTTAATAATTAAAAAGTTTTCAACATTATTAATTTATTTTATTTTTAATTTCATTGATTTGATTTTTTAATTCTTCATTTGATTTTAAATCTTTTGTTACTTTTTCTATAGCATGTAATACAGTAGAATGATCTCTATTTCCGAATTCTAATCCTATTCTTGTTGTAGTTTCTTCAGTAGTTGTTCTAGATAGATAAATTGCAATTTGTCTGGCATTATTAATATCCGAAGTCCTTTTTTTACTTTTTAAACTTTCTACAGTTAAATTAAAGTAATCAGCAACAGCTTTTTGAATTTTAGATATATTATTATTTGAATATACAGAAGAGCCTATATAATCTTTTAAAGCTTCCATAGCAAATTCTAAATTAATCTCAGTAGGACTGTACATAGCAGCAAAAGCATAAAGTCTAGTAATAGAACCTTCTAAATATCTTACATCACTTTCGCAGTTATTTGCAATATATTCTATAACTTCATCTTTAACAAGTTTAGCTACTTCCAAACCTGACATTTTATCTTTTAATATTTTACATCTTAAATCAAAATCTGGTGGAAATATATTTGCAGTAAGTCCCCATCTAAATCTAGTTCTTAGACGTTCTTCTAAAAGTTTTAAGTCATCTGGAGATCTATCTGAACTAATTATTATTTGTTTGTTAGAATCATACAAAGTATTGAAAGTATGGAAAAATTCTTGTTGAGTTTTCTCTGCTCCCCCTAAAAATTGAATGTCATCTATTATTAATACATCTATATTTCTATATTTTTCTTTAAAATGATCTATAACATCATAATTATCAGAATCTTTTCTATTAATTCCAATAAAATCTGTAATAAATTTATCACTCGTTACATATAAAACTCTTTTATTAGTGTTTTCAACAATATAGTTTCCTATAGCGTGCATCAAGTGAGTTTTACCTAAACCACTTTTTCCGTGGATAAATAAAGGGTTATACACTTTTCCAGGTTGTTCAGCAACAGCAACAGCTGCAGTTTGTGCAAATCTATTGCTATCTCCTATTACAAATGAATCAAATGTATATTGTGGATTTAAATTTGATTGAAAATAATCATTCTTATTTTTAGTTTCTTCTTTAATAACTTCTATATCATTATTAATTAAATCTTCTTCAATTACAAAATTAATATCATAGCTCTTACCAGTTAATCCAGTAATAACATTTTCTATCAACTCATAATAATTATCATTTAAGAAATTTTTATGAAAACTCATAGGTACTTCTATACTAATAGTATCATCAGTAATTTTAGCAAGTTTAGTATCTTTAAACCATGTATCATAAGACACACCAGAAAGCTTAGTTTTTATAATTTTTAAGAAACTCTCCCAAGAAAAATTATTTTCCATAAAACCACCCCGCTTCCAAGATAACTTTTCTACAAATATTTTAAAACAAATTTGTTGAAAAATAAAGTATCAAATAACAAATTTTTAATTTTCAACATCATTTCCACAAACTTATGAACATCTAACCCTAATTAAAATAAGACAATAATATAGTTATCAACAATTTCCACAATTTAATATCCACATAAAAAAAAGATATACACATTTTAACGTTGAAAACTTTTTAATACTTAAAAAACATTTTTTTAAAATTTTAATTGACTTAATAAAAAAAATATAATACAATAAGATGGCTTAAGAAGAGGTGGAGGTGCAATTATGAAAAGAACTTATCAACCAAATAATCGTAAAAAAAGTAAAAAACATGGTTTTTTTGCACGTAAAGAAACGAATATTTTAAAATCAAGAAGAAAAAAGGGACGTAAACAATTATGTAAGTAAGCCACAATTATGTGGTTTTTTATCTATTAGGAGAAAAAATATGAAAAAGAAAGATGTTATAAAACCTAAAGAAGAATTTAATGATTTGATAAAAAATGGTAAATTTATTAAAAATAATGAATTTGTTATATATTATAAGGAAAATAATTTAAATAAAAAACGTTTTGGGATTGCTATAAGTACAAAATTAGGCAAAGCAGTTGTAAGAAATAAATTAAAAAGACAAACGCGTGAAATTATAGATAAATTAAATTATTTCTTTAAAAATAACATGGATTATATTATAATGATAAGGAAAGGAAGTTTAGAAACTACTTTTCACGATCGAATTAAAAATCTAGAAAATATTTTAAAGGAGAAATTATGAAAAGAAAAAAATTAATTATTATAGCTTTGCTTTTATTAACATTAACAACAGGATGTACCAAATATTTATCAGATAATGATAATAAAAGAATAACAAATGAAAAAACAGGACAAAGTCTTACATCAAATATTTTATGTAAACCAAAAGATCCAGAGTTATTAAGTATATATGAAAAATATTCTGATAATATGGAAGTTAAATTAGAAAAACTTCAAGATTGTGAAAAAATGAAAGTATATGATAAAAATAATTATAATGGTTTATGGGTACAATTTTTCGTAAGACCATTAGCATGGCTAATTATAAAATTAGGATTATTAGTTAAAAATTATGGTATATCAGTAATGATTATCGGTCTATTATTAAGATTAATATTAATGCCATTTTCAGCAAAAACTATGAAACAATCAGAAAATATGAAAAAAGCCCAACCTGAATTAGAAAGATTAGAAAAAAAATACAAAGATAAAACAGACTCAGACTCAATGATGGCAAAAAGTCAAGAAACTATGATGATTTATAAAAAATATAATATTAACCCAATGGGAGGTTGCTTAGTATCATTCATTCAATTACCGTTATTCTTTGCATTCCTAGAAGCAATCAATAGAGTACCAGCAATATTTGAAGAAAGTTTATTATCATTACAATTAGGTACAACACCTTTAGTAGGTATAAAATCAGGTAATTATTGGTATTTAATATTAATTGCATTAATTATAATTACTACATATTTATCATTTAAATTTAGTATGTCTAATACAGGAAGTTCTGAACAACAAAAACAAATGCAATTCATGACAACATTTATGTTAATATTTATTTCAATTGCATCATTTAGTTTACCAACAGCAATAGCATTATATTGGGTAGTTACAAATGGATTTAGTGTTATTCAAACATTAATATTAAAAAAAAGGAGATAACGTCAAATGGAAGTAAAGGAATTTGAAGGAAAAAATTTAGAAAATCTTATAGAAGAAAGTTTACAAGAACTTAACACTACAAAAGATGAAGTAATAATAGTAAGTGAAGAAATAAAAGGTAATATTTTAAAGAAATCATCATTTAAAATAAAAATTTACACTTTAATTGACATACAAAATTATATTAAAGAATATCTTAAGAGTTTAACAGATTTAATGGGATTAGAAGTTAGTTTTGAATCAAAAATTAGAGATAATCAAATTTACATAAAAATGTATAGTGATAATAATTCCATATTAATAGGAAAAGAAGGTAAAACATTAAGTTCATTAATGTTAATTGTAAAACAAATGTTAAGTGTTAAATATAATATTTGTCCACATATTTTATTGGATGTAGAAAATTATAAAGAAAATCAAGAAAAAAAATTAGAAAGACTAGCAAAGAAAATGGCTAGAGAAGTTATAAATAGTAAAATAGACGTAAAGTTAGATAATATGAATTCTTATGAAAGAAGAATTATTCATAACGTACTTAGTAATAATAATAAAGTTGTAACTATAAGTGAAGGTGAAGAACCAAATAGACATGTAGTTATAAAACTTAAATAAGGTGTCAATTAATAAGTTGACACTTTTTTTACACAATTAAATTATTTCCCGGGAAATAATTTTTATTATATAGATTTAATAAAAAAATATTTCCCAACTATTAGAAATTGTGCTATAATACATTATGGAGGGGTGTACTATGAACGAAACAATATGTGCTATTTCAACAGCATTAGGAGTAGGAGCTATATCAATAATAAGAATTTCTGGAGAAAAATCTATAGAAATAGTAAATAGTATATTTAAAGGAAAAGATTTAACTAAAGTTAATAGTCATACTATACATTATGGTTATATAATATATAAAAATGAAATAATAGACGAAGTTTTAATTTCTATTATGAAAGGACCAAAAACATTTACAACAGAAGATATAGTAGAAATAAATTGTCATGGTGGAATTTCAACTACTAATAAAATATTAGAAATATTGTTGACAAATGGATGTAAATTAGCAGAACCTGGTGAATTTACAAAACGCGCTTTTTTAAATGGAAGAATAAGCTTATTAGAAGCAGAATCTGTAAGTGATTTGATTAATTCAGAAACAGAGAAAAGTAGAACTTTATCTATAAATGGAGTTACCGGAAATATTTCTAATATGATAAAAAATATTAAAGATAAACTTTTACCAATAAGTGCAAATATAGAAGTAAATATAGATTATCCTGAATATGAAGATGCAATACTTTTAACAAATAAATTAATAAAACCAGTAGTAGAAGAAGTAAAACAAGATTTAGAGAAGTTATTACAAGAATCAAAAAATGGAAAAATTATAAAGAATGGAATAGATGTAGCAATAGTAGGTAAACCAAATGTAGGAAAAAGTAGTTTACTAAATGCATTTTTAGAAGAAGAAAAGGCTATTGTAACAAATATTGCAGGAACAACAAGAGATATAGTAGAAGGAAAATATAATTTAGATGGTATAATTCTAAATTTAATTGATACAGCAGGTATAAGAGAAACAGAAGATGTTGTAGAAAAAATAGGTGTAAATAAAAGTAAAGAAATAATAGAAAAAAGTGATCTTGTAATTTTTGTATTAAATTATAATGAATCTTTAACAGAAGAAGAAATAAATTTAATTAAAGAACTAGAAAATAAAAATATGATTGTTTACATAAATAAAAATGATTTAGATAAACAAATAGAAGTAGAACTTATAAACAATAAAAATATAGTTTATGGTAACACAAAAAATATTAGTAATTTAGAAGAACTAAAAAATAAAATTAAAGAAATATTTAATTTAGAACAAATAGATACAAAGAATATGAATTATCTATCTAATTCAAGACAAATATCTCTAGTTAATAGAGCAATTTTAGCATTAGATAATTGTTTAGAACAAATAGAAAATAATGTAGAAATTGATCTATTAGCAATAGATATTAAAGAATGTTACGACTTATTAAGTGAAATAATAGGAGAAGCATATAACGATGAATTATTAGATGAAATATTCGCTAATTTTTGTTTAGGAAAGTAGGTGAAATAATGAAATATGATGTAATAGTTGTAGGTGGGGGTCATGCTGGTTGTGAAGCATCTCACGCAGCAGCAATAATGGGAAAAAAGACAGCTTTAGTAACAGCAAATATAAAAAATATAGGAGATATGCCATGCAATCCATCAATAGGAGGTACAGCTAAAGGAATAATAGTTAGAGACATAGATGCTTTAGGTGGTTTAATGGGAATAGTAGCTGACAAAAGCCATTTTCAAATAAAAATGTTAAATAATGGTAAAGGACCAGCAGTAAGATCTTTACGTGCACAAGCAGACAAAGTTACATATCCTAAAATAATGTTAGAATCACTACAAAATACAAAAAATCTAGATATTATAGAAGGTATGGTTGAAGATTTAATAGTTGAAAATAACACCATAAAAGGAATAGTTCTAGAAGATAATAAAAAAATATTATGTAAAGCATTAATTTTAACTACAGGAACTTATTTAAGAAGTAAAATATTAATAGGAGATAAAAATAAATTAGAAGGTCCACATGGTGAAAGAAGATCAAAATATTTAAGTAAAAAACTAAAAGAATTAGGTTTTGATATAATAAGACTAAAAACAGGAACACCACAAAGAATAGATAAAAAAACAATAGATTTTTCTAAACTTAAAGAAGAATTAGGAGATAATGAATATTTGACATTTAATATAGAAAATGAAGTATTTTATAATATAGAAGAACAAGAAAAATGTCATTTAGTTTACACTACAGAAAAAACCCATAAAATAATAAATGATAATTTAAATAAAAGTGCAATGTATGGAGGGTATGCAGAAGGCGTAGGCCCTAGATATTGTCCTTCAATAGAAGATAAAATAGTAAGATTTAAAGATAAAGAAAGACACCAATTATTCCTAGAACCGGAATCTAAATATTATGATGATATTTACATACAAGGATTTTCAACAAGTATGCCCGAAGAAGTCCAAGAACAAATGGTTCACAGTTTACCTGGGCTAGAAAATGCAAAAATATTAAAATATGCTTATGCAATTGAATATGATGCAATAAATCCATTACAATTAAAACCTTCTTTAGAAACAAAAGTGATTGACAATTTATTTACAGCTGGTCAAATTAACGGAACAAGTGGATATGAAGAAGCAGCAGGACAAGGTATTGTTGCTGGAATAAATGCAGTTAGAAAAATAGATAATAAAAAAGCCTTTGTTTTAAAAAGAAATGAATCATATATAGGAGTTTTAATAGATGATTTAATAACTAAAGGAACAAAAGAACCATATAGAATGTTAACAAGTCGTGCAGAATTTAGATTACTATTAAGACATGATAATGCAGATTTAAGATTAAGAAAATACGGATATGAATTTGGTTTAATTTCTAAAGAAAAATATGATAAATTAATAGAAAAAGAAGAAAATATAAATAAACTTATAAATTATTTGAAAGATAATAAAATTAATAAAAAAAATATAACACCTGTTATCTTAAATGTTATGAATATAGATTCGATAGAAACAGGAACTAATTTATATATGTTTTTAAAAAGACCTGAAATTAGTATCGATTTATTACTTAAAGAAAATATAATACCAGAAATATATGATAAAGAAGTATATAACCAAGTTGAGATATTTATAAAATATGAAGGATATATTAATAAAGAATTAAAAGAAGTAGAAAAATTATTAAAATTAGAATCAAAACAAATTCCAAATGATATTGATTATGACAAAGTTCATAATTTAGCTAGTGAAGCTAGACAAAAATTAAAAAATGTAATGCCAACTACAATGGCGCAAGCAGCAAGAATAAGTGGTGTAAATCCATCAGATTTATCAATATTATCAATATATTTAAAAAAGGAATATAATAAAAATGAATGAGAATACTTTTTATAATGAACTAGAAAAACTTAACATTTACTTAACAGATATACAAAAAAAACAATTTAAAGACTATTATATTTACTTAAATGAATATAATAGCCACACTAATATTACAACAATTACTGAATTAGAAAATGTATACTTAAAGCATTTCTATGATTCAATACTTTTATCAAAAACAATTGATTTTAACGCTATAAAAACCATGTTAGATATAGGATGTGGAGCTGGTTTTCCTGGATTAGTATTAAAAATAGTTTATCCACATTTAAACTTAACTTTATTAGATTCAAATAATAAAAAAACTACTTTTTGTAAATGTGTTGTAAATAAATTAAATTTAAATAATGTTACAATAATAAATAAAAGAGCAGAAGATTATATAAAAGAAAAAAGAGAATATTTTGATTTAGTAACTGCAAGAGCTGTAAAAGATTTAACAATATTATCTGAATTAGCAATACCTTATGTAAAAGAAAACAATTATTTTATAGCAATGAAATCAGATTATAAAGAAGAATTAAATAAAAGTATTAATGGAATAAATATATTGGGTGGAAAATATCTAGAAACAAAAAATATTAATTTACCAAACAATGAAGGGATAAGGAATTTTATAATAATAAAAAAAATATCAAAAACTAACCAAAAATATCCAAGACAATATAATCAAATATTAAAAAAACCATTGTAAAAAACAATGGGATTTTTTGTATAAAACTATTGAAAAAACAAAAAAAATAGAGTATTATTATATAGAGAATAGGAGTAGGGGAATTATGAATTTAGAACCAAATGTACAATATATAAATGTAGAAGAAATTATACCAAATAGATTTCAACCAAGATTAACTTTTGATGATAACGCTTTAAAAGAATTAGCAATGTCCATAAAAGAACATGGTATCATACAACCTTTAGTATTAAGAAAATTAACTAATGGAAAATTTGAAATAATAGCAGGAGAGAGAAGATATAAAGCAAGTCAAATCGCAGGATTAACTAAAGTCCCAGCAATAATTGCTAATTTAGATGATAATACTTCAGCGGAAGTTGCTTTAGTAGAAAACTTACAAAGGAGAAATCTTTCTGCTATTGAGGAAGCAAAATCATATAAAAAATTACTAGATAGAGGTTATTTAACACAAGACCAATTAGCAAAAAGATTAGGAGTATCTCAATCAGGAGTAGCAAATAAAGTAAGATTATTAAATTTATGTGAAGAAGTTCAAGATGCTTTAATGAATGAAAAAATATCTGAAAGACATGCTAGAAGCTTGTTGCAATTAGATAATGAACAAGATCAAATTGCTATGTTAAATAAAATAATAAAAGATAGATTAACAGTACGTCAACTAGATAATGAAATAAAAAAAGTTTTAACAAATGAAGTTACTGAAGAAGAAACTGATACTGGTTCAAATTTTAATATATTAAATAATGATATCAATAGAGATTTGTTAAATCAAATCGAAACTTTAGATATTAATAATAATGTAACACAAGTAGAATCAAAAAGTGATTCAGATAATATTGAAAAATTAATTAACGAAACAAATCAATCATTAATAGATAAATATGAAATATTTGATATACCAACTGCAGAAGAATCTCAACTAGAAGAAATTAAAGAACCAATTCAAGAAAAGAAACAAAAAATAATAAGTGGAGATATAAATTCTATTAAAACTTCTTTAAAAGAGTTAGAAACTGAAATAAAAGATGCAGGTTTCCAAATTGAAACAGAAGATTACGATTTTGAAGATTTATATCAAATAATTATCAAAATAGAAAAATAGTTCAAATGAACTGAACCCCAAAAGTTGGACAGTTTATAAATAGTTTTTAATTAGAGGATTGTAACCTGTAATTTACAGGAGACAGTCCTTTTAGTTTTGTCTTAATTCTATCATAATTGTAATAATAAATATAGTCATCAATCG
>JAFQQE010000029.1 GCA_017411405.1 Bacilli bacterium
GAATAATTTCGTTAGTTGAAAAAGTGTAATACCGTAGGTGTAAAATTTGTAATAAAAATGTAACGACACGAAGTTAAGCCACTTTCAATGGTTAATTAGTATAAAAAATAAGAAAAATAAAAAAATACGACTAAAACACAAAAACGCTTGATTTTTCAAGCGTTTTTAGTGATTTTTTCACTCTAATTTGATATAATTAATTTGCAGAAAATCTAACCAAAGGAGTGAAAAAATCTATGAATAATATATCACAAATTTCAATATTTGAATATAGGGAAATTGAAAATTTAGGAGATTTAGAAAGATTAAAAATATTTTTTGAAAATATAAATGATGAAAAATTATGTGAAAAGCTTGAAAAATCAAGAAAAAATGGAAGAAACGATTATCCAGTAAGAACAATGTTAAATTTAATATATGCAATGAAAATATTTGGACATAGAAGTGTAGAATCATTTAGAAGAGAATTAAGTAGAAATTCACAATTAAGAATAGCATGTGGCTTAAGCGAAGGAAAATATAAATATTGTGGAGATAGAAAACATTTAGTACCACCAGCAAGAGTATTTACAGGATTTTTCAATAAATTAAAGGATTGCAAACAAGAAATTGAAGAAATATATGAAGAGTTAGTAAAGTTTATGTATGAAAATTTAGAAGAGTTTGGAGAAGATTGTGCAATAGATGGAAAATATTTAGATACATATGCCAAAAGAGATAAAGAGAAAAAATGTAATGACAATAGAGCAGAACATGATGCAACCTTCTCTTGCAAGACATATGAAATGAAAGATGGGAGTAAAAAACAAGAATGGCATTATGGATTTAGAGCACATATAATATGTGATGCAAAATATGGATTACCAATAAAAAGCAAAGTAACACCAGCAAATAATTCAGAACAAACAGAATTAGATAATATGTTGAAAGAGATGGGAAACAATGAAAGAGAAAAATATAAATTAGAGAAAATTAAGAACTTAATGGGAGATGCAGGATATGATAGTGGAAAAAGAAATAAAAGATTAAAAGAAGAATATGATATAAATGCAATAATAGATATAAAACATATATGGGATAAAGAAGAAAAATATAAAGAAATAGAAAGTCAGCCAATAGCATATAATGAAGAAGGAGAAGTATTTTATATAGTAGATCTAAATAATTATGAAAAAATGAAATATTTAGGATATGATAAAGCAAATAATGCTTTGAGATATACAAGATATAATACAGGAAAGAAAATATATAGAATACCATTAGAAACAGACTACAGGATATTTACACCAGTAGCAAGAGATAGTAAAAAGTTCAAGAAGAAATATAAAATGAGGACAGAAATAGAAAGATTAAATGGTAGAATAGATAGAGATTACATGTTTAATGACCACTTCATAAGAGGTCAAAAGAAAATGGAGTTAATGTTAAATCTAACATTTATAGTAATGCTAACAATAGCGAA
This sequence comes from Bacilli bacterium, assembly GCA_017411405.1. GTDB lineage: Bacteria > Bacillota_I > Bacilli_A > RF39 > UBA660 > UMGS1124. The sequence continues at coordinate 1,463 of JAFQQE010000029.1, forward strand.
AGGACATATAAAAAATAAACAAGAAAATATACGAAGCTTAGTTGCATAAATAAGTAGCAATAAAAAATATATAAGGTTGTAATAGGATTATTGCGCCTTTTTTTCTTTGGATAAAAAAACAAAATTAAAATAATCAAAATTGAAGAAAAACCGAGTGCTAAAATGGAAATATAAGGAAATAAAATCCTTGAAAATGGCACAAACGAAAAAATTC
>JAFQQE010000016.1 GCA_017411405.1 Bacilli bacterium
ATCAAGTTTTTAAAGAACAATAAAAATAAAAAGGTGACGATAGCTGAGTGGACACACCTGTACCCATCCCGAACACAGAAGTTAAGCACTCAAACGCTGAAGATAGTGGCAACGCGAAAATAAGAAGTTGCCTTTTTTTTTGCCTTTTTTTAGCTTCTTTAATTTATAAATTATTGTATTCACTTATATATTCAGTTATAATTAGTTTAGAAGGAGTATAGGGTTATGAATGGTGAAAATTATGAAGTATTTAATAAAGAATTATCAAGAATAAATAATATTGATATAAGATGGAGTACAAGAGGTATACTTGAATTATTACCGGATTATTTTTTTGAAATGCCAGCATCAACTTCGGGAAAATATCATCCACAATTTTCTTTGGGAGAAGGTGGATTAGTAAGGCATACAAAAGTGGCATGTAGAATATTAGAAGAAATGTTCAACAACAGTTCGTTTTCTGATTATACTGAGCATAAAAAAGATTTAATTAGAATGGCAGTTATTTTACATGATGGATTTAAATCTGGAAAGACATATAGTGAGCATACTTTATTAGAACATCCTTTATTAATGGCAGATTTTCTTTTAGAAAATCAAGAAAATTTATTATTAAACAAGGAAGATATAAATTTTGTGGCAAGATTAATATCAACTCATATGGGCCCTTGGACTATAGATAAATCTGGTAAAGAAGTATTACCAAAACCCACAACAAAAGAAGAACTATTAGTACATTTATGTGATTACATAGCATCTCGCAATTTCTTAAATGTAAGTTTTGAAAATAATGAAATTGTAGATAGTGTAAATCGTGAAGAAGTAAGAAAATTAGAAAAAAAACTTTAATATACGTTTTAGTGTAAAATATAAAAAAGAGTTAAAAAAAATATTGATAACAATATATTTTTTTTTTATAATTATTCTAGGTGATAAAAAATGGATTACAAAATAACTTCAAGATGTATAGAAGACACAATGGAATTAGCAGAAAATATAGAGTCCGAAAAATTCCCAGGAATGATTATATGTTTAGATGGAGAATTAGGTAGTGGAAAAACTATTTTCGTTAAAGGATTTGCTAAATCATTAGGTTTAGAAGAAAATATAACTAGTCCTACATTTAATATAGTAAAAGAATATCAAACAGGAGAATTACCTTTGTATCACATGGATGTATATAGATTAGAAAACGATGATGACAGCATAGGATTTAATGATTATTTTAATAGTAATGGAATAAGCATTATAGAATGGTCTGAATTAATAGAAGATATCCTTCCAGAAGAAAGATTAGATATAAAATTTAAAGTTATAGATGAAGATACAAGAGTTATTAAACTAACTCCACATGGACAAAAATATGAAGATATAGTAAATTATGTAATATAAATGACAATATTTATATTACTTTTTTTATTTTAATAAAAAAAACTATAAAAAAGATGAAAAATAACAAAAACTATTTGACTTTTAGCACTATTTAACATATAATTTTAAATGGTACATTTTATTTATTCTTATATTATTTTGATGTGGGAAGTTGATTTAATTAAAGAATAGTGAAAGGAAAAAATTAATATGAAAACATTTATGGAAAAGAAAGAAACAGTAAATCGTAAGTGGTATGTAATCGATGCTGAAAATTTACCTTTAGGAAGAGTTGCAACAAAAGCTGCAAACTTATTAAGAGGTAAACATAAAGTAACATTTACACCTCATGTAGATTGTGGAGATTTTGTTATAATTGTTAATGCTGATAAAGTAAAATTAACAGGAAACAAATTAGAACAAAAAATGTATTATAATCATTCTGGATTCCCAGGAGGATTAAGAGAACGTAATGCTAAAGTTATGATAGAAAAATATCCAGTTGAAATGGTTGAAAGAGCTGTAAAAGGAATGCTTCCTCATAATAGATTAGGAAGAGCTACTTCTAAAAAATTATTTGTTTATGCTGGTCCAGAACATAAACATGCTGCACAAAAACCAGAAAGTATAACAATTGATTAGGAGGAAAATAAATGAAAAAGAATGAATTTACTGCTACAGGTAGAAGAAAACGTTCTGTTGCTCAAGTAAGAATGGTTCCAGGAACAGGTAAAATTACTGTTAATGGAAGAGATGTAAATGAATACATGCCATTCCCAACTTTAGTAATGGATTTAAAACAACCATTAGTTGCTACAAATAATGAAAAAACTTTCGATGTTACAGTTACTGTAAAAGGTGGAGGGTTCTCAGGACAAACTGGAGCAATTAGATTAGGTATAACAAGAGCATTATTATTAGTAGATGCTGGAAATGAAGCTAACGAAGGATCTTATAGAAAAATTCTTAAAGCTGAAGGATTCATTACTCGTGATCCAAGAGTTAAAGAACGTAAAAAATACGGTCTTAAAAAAGCTCGTAGAGCACCACAATTCTCAAAACGTTAGAAAAGTTCCATTTTTGGAAGAAAATTACGTATTACAATGTTTCGAAAAGCCCGAATATACGGGCTTTTTTGCTACTTAAAATTACAAATTATTACCCCGTATCATACGAGTATCATACACGTATCATACAAAAAGCTAGGAGATTTTTAGATAGTTAGCGTGGTAGTTATAGGATAGCATAATATTTTATGATATAATAAAAACTATTAATTGAGGTGACATTATGGAAATAGTAAATCAAACAATAAAAAAATTTATTAATGAAATGAAGTATTTAGAAAATGAACATGTTTTAGGAATATTTTTTTATGGAAGTTATCTAACTGGATATAATACAAAAAATTCAGATATTGATTTACATGTTATTTTTGATAATTATGATCCTAAGCATTTAATAAGAGGTAATCACTTAATTAATGGCATTAAAATAGAATATTTTGAAAAGCCTATTGGTGATATTTATTTATCAATAGAAAATGATTTTCAAAATCAAAATAATGCATTACTTTCAATAATAGGAACATCTAGAATTATTTTTGATCGAAATGGTGAGTTAAAAAAACTACAATTACATGCATTTAATAAATTTTCGAACCCATTACCACCATTAGATTCTGATAGTGCAAGAGAATACGTTTCAATATTGAATAATAGAATGGAAAAATTACAAAAAGCAGCTTTAGAAAATAATCCATATTTTCATCATTTATATCATATAACAATTGAAAAGATTAGAAAGTTTTATCATAAATTAAATGGATTTCCGGAAGTTCAGACATCAAAGGTTTTTAGAGTTTATACAGATGAAGCATATAGAAAATCATTTTATAAAGATAATATTCCAGATGATAAATTTGTGACAATGTATTTAGAGGCGATATGTGATACAAGTTTAGATAAAATGGAAAAATTATCTAAGGTCCAGAATTTATTTGATTACTCAAAAAAAAATGTTATATTAGATGAGAAAAATTATAGAATTTTAATTAAAAGTAGAAACATTTATCCTCGTAAAGAAATTTAAAAAAGTAAAAATTTACTAAGATGGCTTAGAGTCAGTTGTAGACACTAGGCGTAACATACAAGTATCATACAAAAATAGCGTTAAGCCCAGTAGTTATGGGATATGCTCACTAACAAAACGTTAATTATTACGTATTACAATGTTTCGAAAAGCCCAAATATACGGGCTTTTTTGCATTTAAGATATCTTAGAATCACCCGTAATCAGTCTAGGTAGGTTACAAGTAGGCTACACGTAGACTACAAAAATTATAATTTAGATAGTTAGCGTGGTAATTGTATGATAAAAAGATAAAATGTGATACAATAAAATACAACAAATTATTTTACAAATAAGGGAGAAAAATAAATATGGAAGAAAATGATTTTAAAATAAGAAGAGTTAACGGGACACTAATAATTGAAAAAGATGGCCAAGGATTAGCAATTAGTCAAGCAGTAGATAATGATATTTGGTTTACTACTTCAAAAAATGAATTATCATTAGAAATTAGTAAGTATTCAAGTATTTATTCTGAATGGCAAATTTATTTAGTTTTTGAATATTTAATGAAAGCTATTGTTGGCAGATATATTTTAAGTGGAGACAATAAAAATGAATTTTCTATATTGCCGGAAGATTTTGTTGATTTAGATAGTAATGTCATTACTTGGCATTCTGATAGTGGAACCGACAATATATTGAAACTTGAATATAATGAAAAAATTATAACAATATCAATTTTGAAAAGTAAAGATGCATTAACATATGAAAGTAATGCAGTAAGAATTAGAACAAGTGGTTCAAGTTATGGTTATTATTATCAAGAATTTTTAGAGCTTTTTAGCCACTTAAGTAATTTGGAAGATAGATTAAATAAAACTACAGAGCGTGTTGAATTAAAGGAAGAAGAATATCCAAATCAAAAAAAATTATCCTTGTTTGGAAAAAGTAAAAAGAAAGAAGATAATTCATCTAAATAATAATGACATACCGGATAACGTGGATAAAAATTATGATATAAAAATAACAAATAATTATTATGATGGTATTATGAATAAAGAATTAAGGTTTGATGCGGTTGCATTTTCAGATGAGATAAATTTATTTTATGAGGTGAAAAAATATTTAAGCATTGATTTAAAAAATGATTTATTTTATATGTTAGACTTTATAAAAAAATATAAAGAATTTTCAAAAAATTATCTAAATTAGTATTAGTTATACCTATGATAGATAGCGATAATAATGATGATATATTTGAAAATGAAAGAAATTTAAGAAAAAAGAAATATTTGGAAAAAGAATTTGAACTTGCAATTAAAAGTAATATTTTTGAAATAAGAATCATTCATATAAATAAAGAAACATTGTTACAAGAATATAAAAAAACAAAAATAAGTAAAAAATTACTAAGATACCTTAGAGTCAGTTGTAGTCAGTTTAGGTAGGCTACACGTAGACTACAAAAAATTCACGTTAGATAGTTATCTTTTTAGTAATATTTTTCTAATTCAATGTATTTCATGATATAATATAACTGACAGATAAATAGCGATTTGTTTATTAGGAGGAATTATGAAAAAGAAAAAAATATTATATGCAATATTATGTGCATTAGGCGGAGGAATAATTGGATTCTTTGCTAATCAATTAACTCAATGGTATGGTTGTGTATTTTTTGGATTTGGTGTAGCATTACTGGTTTATTCAATTTTTAATTTAAATAAATAATAATTATTTTATGGGGTGTCATAGATGAATAATCATAGAAAGAAAATGACAGCACCAATTATTATAACAATAATTGTAGTGTTATATTATGTGGTTTACTTTGGTTTTTTAATAACATTAATAGAGGGAATATGGAAATATTTATTAGGTATTATTCCTATATTATTTTCTATTGTTATGATCAAAGTTTGTATAGAAAGGATAAATGAAATAAAGAAAGGTGAAGAAGATGATATTAGTAAATACTGATTACATTAGTGGTAAAGAATTTGAAATGTTGGGACTCGTTAAGGGAAGTACAATTCAATCAAAACATGTTGGAAAAGATATAGCCCAAAGTTTTAAAACATTAGTTGGTGGAGAACTTAAAGCGTATAATGAAATGATGAACGAGGCAAGAGCTCTTGCAACAAAAAGAATGATAGAAGAAGCAGAAGAACTAAAAGCAGATGCAATTGTTAATGTACGATATGCTTCATCTGCAATTATGCAGGGTGCTGCTGAAGTAATAGTTTATGGTACGGCTGTAAAATTTGTTAAATGAAAATATAAAAAATAATAATTCATATTACACTTTATTAGTTAGAAGTTAAATAAGAAAAAAACAACTAAGATATCTTAGAGTCAGTTGTAGACAGTTTAGGTAGACTACAAGTAGGCTACAAAAACGCTGGAAAGCCCCCATAAGTAAAGGAAAGCTAGTTTACAAAACGTTAGAAAAGTTCCATTTTTGGAAGAAAATTACGTATTACAATGTTTTGAAAAGCCCGAATATACGGGCTTTTTTGCTGCCCTAAAATTCTATTTTTAAACTGTAGGCTACAAATAGTCTACAAGTAGGCTACACAATATATCACTAACCCTTATAATACCTAGGGATAAATGCAAAAGCACACTAACATGCGGTTAGTTATCTTTTTACTAATAATATACAAAAAACCAGAAGAACATTTAGATAGTTATGACGGTATTATATAAACTATTCTGAATTTGATTTTTTACTGGTTATATGATAATATAAATGACAATTAAAAAAAGGGGGAATGTAATATTATGACATTAGATAAATTAAGATATTCATTAACAGACCATCAAGAATCATTTTCTCTAATATCTGATTATGTGAATTTTATGTTGCTAATTCATCCTTCTATAAACAAATATGATGATTTATTAAATAGAATAGAAGATGATATAAATCTTTTACCAGAAATTGAATCAACTATAGATAAGACAGATATAAAGTTTTATAGGTATGGTTATAAAGAAGAAATTTATTCAAAATCTGAATTGTTAGCATTTATATTTGCTTCCATTAATCAAGATTGGAATATTATAAAGGGATTAGATACAAAAACAGGTAGATTTCACTTTTGGTTAAAAAATAAAGACGTCGTTTTTGACCCATCACTTGCAGTTTTGACAAACGAAGATATTTATAAAAAAAGATATAAAAAAATAAAAGAAATTAAAAATAATAATATAAAAGAATATTTAATTGAACATAATAATTTATATAAATTTTATCAAAAAGAAATATTTAAAAAAAGGCATAGTAAAGATGATAAAAATTTTTCGATAAACTTTATTAATGAAATTATCAACAAATTTAATGAAAACATAAATAGACAATACATATTAAATGATGAAAGAATAAAACATTTAAAAAAAGTTCTTTATCACGATGATTTTATAGAATTTAGACAAGTATTAACAAAAAAAAGAGTTAGTTATTTGCAAAGTGAAAATATAGCAGTACACCATTCTATTGATGAAAGTGTTTTAGAAATTATAAAAAAGGGTGCAAAAAATATATGTGAATTAATGAAAAATGAATATGATATGATAGTTGATTATTTTAATAGAACAATAGGAAATTGTTATGCATTATCAATCATGTTTAATTTATATAACGGAGATTTTAAATTAATACAAGGATATATTCCTTATGAAGAAGAAAGAATAGGTGGAAAAGTAAAATGCCGTTACCAACATTCCTGGTTAGAAAAAGATAATTTTGTGTATGACCCTGCATTTAGATTAATAACACCTAAAGAATTATATTATCAGATTGTTCAAAAAGAAGATGAGTATTCTAAAGAAGAAACAGAAAATATATTAAGAAGAATTGGATTTAATTTAACTCACTTTAAAGATTTTATGAATGGTGAAACAATAGGTAATGATGAGAGAGTGAGATATAAATCATTAGTTAATGAAATAGATTCTCAAAAATTTAAAGAAGAAGGAGAAGAATTAATATCACTCGTCAGAAAAATTAAAAATAAGTAAAGAATTACTAAGATACCTTAGAGTCAGTTATAGTCAGTTTAGGTAGGCTACACGTAGGCTACAAAAACGCTGTGAAGTCCCATAAATAAAGGAATGCTAGTTTACAAAACGTTAGAAAAGTTCCATTTTTGGAAGGAAATTACGTATTACAATGTTTTGAAAAGCCCGAAAATACGGGCTTTTTTTGCTTGTCTAAAATATCATAATTAACTCGTTTTTAAGCCGTAGTCTACAAATAGGCTACAGATAGGCTACACAATGTTATATAAAAACCAGTAGCTAGAGAAAATAGCAATAATTTTATATAATTAATAAAACTAATTATTTTATTTTTTTATAATGGCTTAACTTTAAAACCAATTTAGAATCATTATTTTTAATTATATTAAAGTATTCATCAATAGATATTATAGCTCCACAAGAAGCAGCGGCAGCACAACAGGTAATACTTTCACATATCCAAAAAGTTTTGTTAGATTCTACAACAAATGGGAACTTATTATTAATAAAATTTTGATGTTTAAAATTAGCTACCGGTATATAACCATTATCAATTAAAAAATTATAAAAATTTTTTCTATCATTGATATTGCTACTTTGAACAATGTATTGATTTTTCATATTACTCCTTTCTACATCTTGCTAGAAAATAAAAAGATTCAAGACATCTCTTGAACCTTCAAAGATATCTTATAGTTCTAGCTTTACCACCTAATTTAATAGGTTGGTGAGACTTCATTGGGCTAGTCCCTCCGTCTCTCTTTATAAGATGTAACTATATTATATCATATTATTTCTTAATGGCAACTTTATAAAAGATATTTTATTTTTATAATAAATTACCATATAAAAATTTACTAAGATACCTTAGAGTCGGTTGTAGTCAGTTTAGGTAGCATACAAGTAGATTACAGGTAGCATACAAAAAATCGACTTTAGATAGTTAGCGTGATAATATATGATAAAAAAACAAAATGTGATATAATATATTTGTAGGAGGGTTTTATGGATTATATTGATAAACGAACAAATTTAAGTTTTTTTGATAAAGATTTAGCATTTGGATCTTCTTGGATTAAATCAAATAATATATTAAAAAAAGGAATACCTTATTATGTAGGTGTAGATGGAGACAAAATGATTCTATTATCAAAAAGTGGAGATGCAGGCGGAGTTGGAACTGATGAAAATTATTTTATTGAATCCACAACATTTGAAAATGGTGAATCTAAAATAGAAGGTATATATAGTATAAAAAACAAAAAACTTTTAAATGTTTGCAATGAAAAATTAGTAGAATTATATAAACACATGTTTTGGATGGGAAGAGCAAAAAAATTTGAATTAGCATTTCTATTATCAGAAATTAATGATGAGGACTTGAATCTTTTAATGGATGAAGAAAAATATCAATATTATAATTATTTAACTTCTGGAAACCAAGTTATTACTCATGATGAAGTTGTCAATTATATTTTGAAAATAATACCTAAATTAGAAAAATATAAAAATCTTAGAAGTGGGTTATCTGTTGTAGAATATAGGGCAATTGCTGAAGAACTTGGATCGATGACATTTGGATTACGTCCGATACCTCAAGATTTAGAGTTTTTACAATATGATAAATCTTTACCGGATGAATATAGAGAAGTATATCTTCCTGAATCGGAACAAAAACAAAGAATATTAACGTATAGGAAAAATAGAAAATAAAAAAATAAGATATCTTGTAGTCAGCTGTAGTCCCTTTAGGTAGACTACACATAGGCTACAAAAACGCCTGGAAGTACCGTAAATAAAGGGAAGCTAGTTTACAAAACGTTAGGAAATTACGTATTACAATGTTTCGAAAAGCCCGAAAATATGGGCTTTTTTTCTACCCAAAATACAGAAAAAACACTCTCTAACTATAAAAAAGATATTTTAGATAGCATTTAGCAATATTTTTCCTATTTTGTATTTTATGAAATACTTAATATTATGAAGAAATAATAAGGTACAATAATTGTTAAATCTATGATAAAGTGTTATACTAAAAAACAAGAAAGAAGTTGAAATTATGATTAATTATGCAAATGAAGAAGTAAAATTTTCAGGATGTCCAGGTTGTGCTTATGCAAGATATGAATTTAAATTACCTTGTGGATTAGCATTTGAAAATAACAATTTCACATTATCTCAAGATTGGGAACTTCCAATTGTAGGTTTTTTTGTTATATCACCAAAGAAACATATATCAAAATTATCAGAATTAACTAAAGAAGAAAGAAATGAAATGTTTGATATTATTGATGATACAATCAAAATATTAAGAAAAAATAATGTTTGTGAAGATTTTAATGTAATTTTTGAAGAAAAAGAAAATAGACATTTTCATGTTTGGATTATGCCGAGACATAAATGGATGAAAGAAATATGTGGTAATATAATGAACAATATTGGTGAAATTTTTGATTATGCCAAACAAAACTATAGAAATGAAGAAACTTATAATAAAATTGAAGAGTCTACAAATATTTTGAAACTTCAATTAAAAAAATAACTAGTTAGAGGATAAATGAAAATAATAACTATATGTGGAAGTTTAAAATTTCAGGAATATATGATGAAGGCTGCTCAAAAATTAGTATTAGAAGGCAATTGCGTATTAACACCGACATATTCCTTAAAAGAAAATAGTGAAATAACTATAGAACAAAAAGAAAAACTAAAAAAAGCTCATTTAAAAAGAATAGAACTATCTGATTCAATATTGGTTATAAATGTAAATAATTATATCGGAGAACATACAAAATTAGAAATAGAGTATGCAAAGAAGTTAGGTAAAGAGATTATTTATTATACTGATATTATCTAAAGTATCTATTTTTTTTAATTTTTTAAATAAATAATATTATAACATGTTATAATATTTACAAGGGAGGTTTTTATAATGACATTAAATAATGCAAAACAAGAAATAATTAATAGATATAAATATATTTATGAAAATGCAGATTTGATATTAGCTCCTTACATGTGCGAAGAAACACCAGAAGAGTTTAAAATATCAAAAGAAAAATATGGATATGATAAACCATTGATAAATTTAAAAATAAATTATCAAGATAATATTAATAAATTGTTTGAAGAATTTTTATTATCTGAAAAACCATTTAAAGAAACAGAACTTTATAAATATATAGAAAGAAAAAGATTTGATAGAAAATATTTAGAAAAAGTAAAGAAAGGAATAGAATTAGTACAAAAAGCTAATGAAGGAAAAAATCCAATAATGCACATTAAGCTAAATTTTTGGGGTGTCCTAGGTAGTGTTGAAAGATATATTGATGAACAATCAGGAGATTTAAATAATAAAAATAATAAAATAAAAGTTTTAGATGAATATTTTAGATTAGGAAGATATAAAAATAACGGAAAGATTTATACAAGTGGTGTCAAATTAGATTTACATGATTGTGATTCATTAATAATACCTAAAAAAACTAAAGAACCAAAAAGAGATAAGAATGATGTAGGAATTAAGAAAAATGCTTTCATAAATGTAATAGCAAATGCTCCTCGTTATGAATATAATTCATCTATTTTTACAGAAAGAGAAAAACAAGAGATTTATTTAGAATATCATGACGAACTACCTCACGATCTAGAAATTAATTGCGCAATTGAGGAAGAGTATATTAAAACAATGATAGAAACAAGATTAAAAAGACCTGAAAATACAAAACCATGTGGGGATAATTTTATTATTAGAGAAAATGAAATATTTGTTAATCCAGATGATAAATTATATAGATATTATCAAATATGTCCAAACTGTGGATTTATAGTAAATATCCCGAAAGAAATTTTATCATATGGTCTAAAAAAAAGAATTGAAGATAGATGTAATAAAGATGATAAATTATTTAGAAAAATGTATTTATATTCAGAATTATTTAGTTTGGATAAAAATTCTACTAAAGATCAGAAAAAATTATTAAAAAAATAATAAAGGAGTAATAAACATGCTTATATACAAAAATGAAAAAGAAATAATAACAACATCAATAGATGATATATTTAATAATGTTAGTTTAATATCACTATACTCAGAATCCGAATCATTTAGAGGCAAAGATAATCGATTTTTTAAAGTTTTAACAGAAGAAACGTTACATAGAAATATAAAACATCTAACTAGAGAATCCATTGTGAAAGAAACTAAGAAAAAATATAAAGATTTAACACAAATAGATGGAGCTTTAGATTTTTACGATAAAAATAATAATGTAGGTTATACTTTATTTCCTTATAGAAAAAAACCAACCATCTATTCTTATACAATGATATATCCTGCTATAACAGAATTTTTTCGTTATTGGAAAACTTATAATTATACAGGACAAAATTACAAAGAATTTTTACCTAAATATGATTTATCAAATTTATTTGATAGTATGGAAAACTTTAAGAATATAGAATTATTATTTAATAAAGCTCAAGGTGAAATATTAAAGAAAGCTTTATATAATGAATTTCCAGAGTTTGCAATATTTTATTATGAAATATATCCAAATATAAAACTAACAAATAATTGTAAATATGATATAAAAAAATTAATACAAGTAAAAGACTTAATGAACGATTTAGCCATTGATACAAAACAAATAGATGTATATTTAAAAAATATTGATATAGCAGAAAATAATAGAAAAGTTTTAAAACTTATTAATAATTCTAAATAACAAGGAATATTTTTATGATTTATACACTATTTTTAATTCCATTATTAATGATAATAGTAGGATTTTTGATGTTTAAATTTCCACCAAAGAAAATAAATTGTATTATAGGATATAGAACTAAAATTTCTATGAAAAATGAAAAAAATTGGAATTATGCAAATAAATATTGTGGAAAAGTATGGCAATATCTTGGAATATTAATGTTCTCAACAAGTATTATATTAGTCGGATTAACGTTTTTAAATTTTATAGTTTTATCAGAAAAGATAATAACAATAATAATAATTTTACAAGTTATCATTATTATCGTGTCAATATATTTTATAGAAAACAAACTAAAGAATAAGTAATTATTGGATTTTATAATTTAAACTTAAAGAAAAAAGAAATAAAAGGTGATATTATGTATGGAGCAATAATAGGGGATTTAGCAGGAAGCATATATGAGTTTGAACAAACTAAATCTATAAAAAGTATATGTATAAATAATATTATTGAAGGTGATTCCTTTTTTAGTGATGATACAATTTTGACAATAGCAATTCTAGATGCAGTTTTAAATGATAGAGATTATGATAAATATTTAAGATATTATATAAAAAAATATTCAACATATAAGCCAAACTGCAATCCATACTTTAAAACAACTTTTTCACCAAATCTAATAAAATGGTCTGAAAGTGAAGAGATAGGAAATAGTTTAGGTAATGGTGCAATGATGAGAATTTCTCCAATAGGTTATATGTTTGATAACGAAGAAGATGTAATAAAAAATGCTAAATTAGCAACTATGCCATCTCATAATTCTATTGAATCTATAGATGCAGCAACAACAATTGCTTTAATCATATTTTATCTAAGAAAAGGTTTAGATAAAGAAGAAATATTAAAAAAACTTAATTTAAAATTAAATTATACACCTTTTAAAAAATTTAATACAACATGCAATGAAACTATAGATAATTGTCTATATATATTCTTTAACTCTAATAGTTTCTTAGATGCAATTAAGAAAACAATTCTTTTAGGAGGAGACACGGATACTAATGCATGTATAGTAGGATCTATGGCTGAAGCTGCTTATGGAATTGATAAAGAATTAATAGAACTCGCTAACAATAAAATTCCAATAGAATTTAAAAAAATATTATGCAAAGCTTATAAGAAACACTAACTATCAAAAGATAGTTTTTTTGTGTTATAATAAAAAAGGAGAGTATATATGAAAAATATTTTTATTGGTGGAGTAGCTAAAAGTGGTATATCAAGACAAGCTATAATTAGAGAGATTAGATTATATGAATATAGAACAAAATAAATTATTAGAAAATTATATTGAAAATGATGTTAGAGAAAATTTAATTATACTTGCTCTAGATTATGAAGATAAAATAGACTTAAATAAAATAGCAGATTATTTTATAAAAATAAAAGATATTTTTTATATCTGTGAATTAATATGTACTTCCTCTGAATATTTAGATCTAGAAAAGATATTTAAAAAAATTATAGATACAAAAGATAAAACTTTTATATTCTTTATTTTAACTAATGAATCTATAAAAAATGTAATTAATGAAAAATATTTAATGAGATTAGAAAAAGCAATCAATTAAGGTGGTATACTATGAATATGAAGTTATTATTAGAAGCATTATTAAAATTTAGTTTAGGAATTATATTAGTTGGTTTATTAATATTTTTACCAGCAGGAACAATACACTATTGGAATGGTATATTATTAATGTGTATATTATTTGTTCCAATGTTTATCGCTGGAATAATAATGCTAATTAAATCACCTAGATTACTAGAAAGTAGATTAAATTTGAACGAAAAAGAACAAACACAAAAAGAAGTTGTTAAATTAAGTGGTTTAATGTTTTGTTTAGGTTTTATAGTAGCAGGATTAAATTATAGATATAGTTGGATAGAACTACCTAACATTGTAGTTTATATTTCATCTATAATATTTATTATTTCTTATATATTATACGGAGAAGTATTAAAAGAAAATGCTTATCTAGCAAGAACTATAGAAGTTAGTAATAATCAAAAACTAATAGACACTGGATTATATAAAATAGTTAGACATCCAATGTATACAGTAACTTTATTGCTATTCTTATCTATGCCATTAATTTTAAATTCTTTATTATCATTCATTATATTTTTAATGTATCCTTTTATAATAATTAAAAGAATAAATAATGAAGAAAAAGTATTAGAAAGCAAATTAAAAGGTTATAAAGAATATAAAAGAAAAGTAAAATATAAACTTATACCATTTGTATGGTAAATAAAGAGGTGAATAAATGAAAATATTAATAATATGTAGTAAAAAGTTTTATTCTAAAATAGAAGAAATAAAACAATCTTTAGAAAATAAAGGTATAGAAATATATTTACCAAATTGTTATAAAGAACCAGAAACAGAAAATAAAATGTGGAAATTAGGTAGAGAAGAACATCAAAAATTCAAAGCTAAAATGTATAAACAAAGTGAAAATACAATTAATAAAATGGATGCAGTTTTAGTATTAAACTTTGATAATGAAAAAAATGGTACAATATATAAAAATTATATAGGAGGAGTAACATTTTTAGAAATGTATGATGCTTTCAGATTAAATAAAAAAATATATCTTTATAATGATATTCCTGAAGGTATATTATATGATGAAATAGATGGATTTTCACCAATTATAATAAATGGAGATTTATCTTTAATTAGTTTATAAAAAAATTAGAGTCTTATATTTTTAAAAGACTTTTTTTCTTATTTAATATTGAAAAATCAAATAAAATATTATAATATATACCATGTGATGAAATGTGGAAAAAAGTATTGAATTTTTAAATAATTTAAATATTGATAAAAATAAATATTTAGTCGTAGCAACATCTGGAGGACCAGATTCTATGACTCTTTTGCATTTATTAAAAAATAACAATTATAATATTATTTGTGCTCATGTTAATCATAATTTAAGAAGCATTAGTGATGAAGAATATATTTTTGTTGAAAACTATTGTAAAGAAAATAATATTATTTTTGAAGGAATGAAAATAGAAGGATATAAAAACAATAAGTTTACTGAGTTTGAAGCTAGAGAAAAAAGATATTGTTTCTTTGATACAATATTAAAAAAATATAATACTGATATTCTTTTAACTGCACATCATGGAGATGATTTAATAGAAACAATTCTTATGAGAATAATAAGAGGTAGTAACTTAAGCGGATATAAAGGATTTACAAAGATATCTAATTACAAAAATTTTAAAATAATAAGACCTCTTATATTTTATACTAAAAAAGATATTGAAAATTACATTAATGAAAACAATATACCATGTGTATATGATGAAAGTAATAAGTCAAAAAAATATACTAGAAATAGAATTAGACTAGATATATTACCTCTTCTAAAAGAAGAAGATAAAAATATTCATCAAAAATTTCTATTGCTAAACGAAGAATTAGAAGAAACTAATAATTATATTATGAATGTTGTAAGAAAAAATTTAGAAGAGAATTATAAAAATAATACACTTGATTTAATTAAATTTAATAAATTAGAAAAATTTATACAAAAAAAGGAAATAGAAGAAATATTATATAATATCTATAAAGACGATATAACTTTAGTAAATAAAAAACATATTAATAGTATATTAAACTTAATTAATATAAATGATAATAAATCTATAGATTTACCAAACAATATTAAAGTATATAAAGAATATAATAATTTATTATTTAAAGAAAATATAAACAAAGAAAAAAACAAATATAATTATAGATTTATCGACAAAATTATTATAGATGATTTTGGTATAATTGAAACTATAAATGACACAGATGAAAAGAGTAATTATGTTATAAAACTTAATAGTAAAGAAATTAAATTACCATTAATAGTAAGAACAAGATTAGATAGTGACATAATTGAAGTAAAAAATATGAATGGTAAAAAGAAAATAAATAAAATATTTATAGATGAAAAGATAAAAAATGAACTTAGAGATTTGTGGCCTATAGTTACAGATAGTGATAATAATATACTATGGATACCAGGAATAAAGAAAAGTAAATTTGATTGTTATAATAGAGGATTTTATGATATAATAATAAAGTATACAAAAAAAGGAGATAATTATGAAGAAAAATAATGTAACAAAACAAACTATGCCATATTTAATTTTATTAATGGTTATATTAGGAACATTAGTATTTTATAATATGGGTCAAACAAAAATAAATAAGATTAATTATGACAAATTAATTAGTGAGTTGAGTAAAGATACAGTTGAATCAATAGAAGTTACACCTAAATCTAATGCAGGAGTATATTATATTACTGGTAAATTAGAAGGATATGGTAAGAATGAAGAATTTAGAGTTAATGTACCATTATCAGAAGCAGTATTAGATAAAATATTATCTTATGCTGATAATAATGAATTTGAAGTAAAAACTAACACAAATCCAGAAAACTCAAGTTTAGTAACTATATTGGTAAATGTAGTACCATTTGTTTTACTCATCGGAGCAACATTCTTCTTGTTTACGAGAATATCTGGTGGAAATAAAAATTCAATGGATTTCGGAAAAAGTAGAGCAAAACTTAGTGAAGATGGAGGAAGAGTAAGATTTACTGATGTTGCAGGATTAAATGAAGAAAAAGAAGAAGTAGCAGAACTTATTGATTTCTTAAAAAATCCTAAGAAATTCCAAAAATTAGGAGCTAGAATTCCTAAAGGAGTTTTATTAGTAGGGCCTCCAGGAACTGGAAAAACATTACTTGCAAAAGCAGTTGCTGGAGAAGCAAATGTTCCATTTTATTATATAAGTGGTTCTGATTTTGTTGAACTATTTGTAGGTATAGGAGCAAGTCGTGTTAGAGATATGTTTAAACAAGCAAAACAATCAGCACCTTGTTTAATATTTATAGATGAAATTGATGCAGTAGGACGTCAAAGAGGAACTGGTTTAGGTGGAGGACATGATGAAAGAGAACAAACACTTAACCAATTATTAACTGAAATGGATGGATTTGGAGCAAATGAAGGGATTATTATTATTGCAGCAACAAATAGACCAGACGTTTTAGACCCAGCATTATTAAGACCTGGAAGATTTGATAGACAAGTAACAGTAAGTTTACCAGATCAAAAAGAAAGAGAAGCAATTTTAAAAGTACATGCTAGAGATAAAATTTTTGATAATGATGTAAATTTAGAAAATATATCTAAACGTACTCCTGGATTCAGTGGAGCAGACTTAGAAAATCTTTTAAATGAATCAGCATTACTTGCAGTTAGAAGAAACAAAAAAGCAATAACTATGGATGAAATAGATGAAGCTACAGATAGAGTACTAATGGGACCTGCAAAAACAAGTAGAAAAATAACAGATAAAGAAAAGAAATTAGTTTCACTACATGAAGCAGGACATGCAGTTATTGGATTAAAATTAGAAGATGCAAATGAAGTTCATAAAATAACAATCATACCTAGAGGTATGGCTGGTGGATATACAATGATGCTTCCAAAAGAAGAAAAAATATCAATTGCTACCAAAAGCGAATTATTAGCAAGCATTACTGGTTTATTAGGAGGTAGAGTAAGCGAAGAATTATACTTTGGAGAAATATCAACTGGCGCTAGCGACGATTTTTCAAGAGCAACAAGAATAGCAAGAAGTATGGTAACTGAATATGGTATGAGTGATTTAGGTCCAGTTCAATTAGAACATAAAAGTGAAGGTGTATTCTTAGGTAGAGATTATACTAATAACACAAGAAATTTCTCTGATACAGTTGCCTTAGAAATAGACCAAGAAGTAAGAAAAATAGTAAATGATTGTTATAAAAAAGCAACAAAGATATTAAAAGATAATGAAAAGTTAGTTAAACTATTAAGTGATACTTTAATTGAAAAAGAAACACTTACTAAAGAAGAAATCGATGAATTAGTTAATACTGGGAAGTTATCTGCTAAGAAAGAAGAAACTGAAGAATCAGTAGAAATTAAAGAAACTAAAGAGATCAAAGAAGAAAAAATTAAAAAGACAAAAACTAAAGAAAAGAAAGAAACTGAAAAATAGTTTCTTTTTTTTAAGAACTAATATTTAAAGAATACAAATTTTAAAAATCTATCAAAACCTTTAGACAATTATTTATATATATGATAAAATTAAATAGTATAAGAAGTAAAAAAAGGCAGTGATAAAAATGACAAAAATAATATCTTTAGTTAATCAAAAAGGAGGTGTAGGTAAAACTACTTCTAGTATTAATTTATCTGCATCATTAGGTAAATTAGGTAAAAAAACTTTATTAATAGATTTAGATCCACAAGGTAATGCAACTACTGGATTAGGAATAAATAAAGGAGAAATAGCTTACAGTGTATATGATGTTTTAACAGAAAAGTGTGAAATTAAAAAAGCAATAATAAAAACAAAATTTACAAATTTACACATGTTACCAGCTACTATAAACTTAGCAGGAGTAGATATAGAGTTAGTTGAAAAATCTTATCAAGATAATTCTTTCAAAAAAAATGAACAACTAAAAAAATCTATAGAAGAAGTAAAAGAAAAATATGACTATATTATAATAGATTGTCCTCCTTCATTAGGTTTATTAACTACAAATGCTTTAGTAAGTAGTGATTCAGTAATAATACCAGTACAATGTGAATTCTTTGCATTAGAAGGTATAACACAATTATTAAATACAATAATTATGACTCAAACAAGACTTAATCCTAGTTTAAAAATAGAAGGTGTATTATTAACTCTTCTAGATTCAAGAACTGTTTTAGGTTTAGAAGTAGTAGAAGAAGTAAGAAAATTCTTCAAAGAAAAAGTATTTAATACAATTATTCCAAGATTAATAAGATTAGTAGAAGCACCAAGTCATGGTGAACCAATAATAGAGTATGATCCACTAAGTAGAGCAGCAGAAGCTTATTTAAACTTAGCTAAGGAGGTTATAGAAAGAGATGGAGAATAAAAGAAAAGCTTTAGGAAAAGGTTTAGAACAACTATTTAATAGTGAGCCATTAAATATTGACACTTTAAATAACTATGAAAAAGAAATTGTTGAAACAACAAAAGAAAGTGATATATTAGAAATTCCTATTAAAGATATAAGAAGTAATCCACATCAACCAAGAGAATATTTTGATGAAGAAGCGTTAAAAGAATTATCTGAATCAATAAAAGATCATGGTATAATAGAACCTATTATAGTAAAAAAAAGTATTAAAGGATATGATTTAGTAGCAGGTGAAAGAAGAACTAAAGCAGCGGCTTTAGCAGGGTTAGAAACTATTCCCGCAATAATAAGAGATTTTACTGATCAACAAATGATGGAAATAGCTCTAATAGAAAATATCCAAAGAGAAGATTTATCTCCAATTGAAGAAGCACAAGCTTATAAAAATTATATAGATGCAACTGGATTAACTCAAGAAGAAGTAGCAAATAAATTTGGTAAATCAAGAAGTTATATAACTAATTTATTAGGATTATTATCTCTACCTAAATATGTACAAAAAGAAGTAATAAATGGGTCAATAAGCATGTCTCATGCAAGAGTATTAAGTAAAATTGATGATGTAGATATGATATTAAATCTTGCTCAAAAAGTAATAGATGATGGTATTAGTGTTAGAGAATTAGAGACATTAAGTAAAGAAGAAAATATAATAAAGAAAAATAAAATAAATAGAACAGTAGTTATAAATCCTAGATTTAAAATATATGAATCTGTAATGAGAGATATTGTAGGAACAAAAGTACAAATATCTAAAAATAAAATTTCAATACCATTTGATACTGATAAAGATTTAGAAAGAATTTTAGAAATATTAAATATAGATATAGAAAGTGAATAAATTCCTATAGAGGAGGAATAAAATGAAATATAAATTAGGAAGTATCGTTACAATGAAAAAAGCACATGCTTGTGGGACTAATGAATGGATTGTTACCAGAGTAGGTGTTGATATAAAAATAAAATGTAAAAATTGTAATAGAGAAATAATGCTTGATAGATTAGAATTTGAAAAAAAATTAAGGAGAATTTTAAATGAAGAAGATTAGAAAAATTAGAGATAAAGTTGTTCTTCATCCTATAATGTCATTTCTTATATTGATTTTATTAACAATATGTATAAGTGGAATATTATCTTTATTTGATGTAACAGGAAGCTATAATATTGTTAATAATAAAAACTTTTCTTTAGAGGAAACTTTAATTGCTATAGAGAATTTATTTAGTTTAAGAGGATTAAAATATATATTTAGTAACTCTGTTTCAAATTTTGCATCTTTTACTCCACTTAGTATGTTACTTATTACATTATTAGGTATAGGAATAATGGATAAAACAGGATTCTTAGATACATTATTTTATGTATTAACAAGAAAAATAAAGAAAAATGTTGTAACTTTCGTATTAGTTTTAACATGTATAGGAGCAAGTTTAATAGGAGATATTTCTTATATAATATTAATCCCTATAGCTGCATTAATATTTAAATATGGTAAGAGAAATCCACAAGCAGGTATAATCACAGCGTTTGCAGCATTAAGTACCGGAATTGGAATTAATGTATTTTTAAATTCAATTGATTCAACATTGTTAACATATACAAAGAGTGCTGCAAATTTATTAAAAGAAGATTATATAATTAAGACAAGTAGTTTTGCAATAATAATGATTTTTGCAACTATATGTTTAGCATTTATTATAACTAATATAACTGAAAAAAATATAATACCTAAATTAGGTAAATATGAATTTGATGAAGAAGAGGAAGAAAAATATGTTTCTAAAAAAGAATTAAAGAGTTTATATATTGCGTTAGGTGTAGGAGCAATATATCTTCTAATATTTATTTATAATATTATACCTGGAGTACCTTTAGGTGGTAATTTATTAGATTATTCTCAAAAATTATATATAGATAAATTATTTGGGTATAATTCATTCTTTAATTCAGGATTTGTATTTGTTATTACATTACTATTCTTTATATTAGGATTAGTATATGGAATACTTACTAAAAGTATAAAAAATCAAAGAGATGTATGCGATCATTTAAGCCATTCATTAGATGGAATGGGTAAAGTATTAGTATTATTATTTTTTGCATCTACATTTATATCTATTTTAAAATATTCTAATATTGGTACATTATTTACATCATGGATTGCAAATATTATATCAACAACAACTTTTACTGGACTTCCATTAATTATATTAATATTTGTATTATCATCAATTACAACATTATTATATCCATCATCAATTTATAGATGGTCTATATTAAGTCCTGTTGTGGTACCAACTTTAATGAATTCAGGAATATCTCCTGAGTTTGCACAAGTAATATTTAGAGCAAGTGAATCAGTAACTTACGGATTAACACCAGTAATGGCATATTTTGCAATATACTTAGCATATATGGAAATCTATAATAAAGACAAAAAAGGTATGGGATTATTCAGATCTTTAAATTATATATTACCATATTCATTAGCAACATTTATAATGTGGATAGTAATTATAATAGTTTGGTATTTAATATCTATACCTCTTGGAATAGGTGTAACTCCAGTACTATAGAAGTATTAATTTACTTCTTTTTATATATATAATAAAATAAAGGAGAATATTATGAATAATAACATAATTGAAATAGAATTAAATAATAAAAAAGACTATAAAAATAAGTTTAACAATAACAGAATATCTGAAGAACTAGATAGATATATTCTTAACGAAACAAAATCAGTGAAATTAAAAGATAGGATTACAATTGAAATTCAACCTAAATTTGAACTTACGGAAGATGAAGAAAGAGATTTAATAAAAATGATTAGATTAAGCTATAAAGATGATTTAGATGAATTAAAAATATATGAAAAATTATTAATTCAACAGTCAATAAAGATATTAATACTAGGATTAATAATTTTGTTAGTATATTACTTATCTAATAATTTATTTTTTATTTCAGAGTTTATCTTAATTATAGGATGGCTACTTATATGGGAAGCTGCTGATATTATTTTATTTTCTAGAACAGAAAATAAAATAAAACAAACAAGAAGAAAACAACTTATACACTGTAACATAGTATTTAAATATTAATTTTAAAAAATATTTTAATTTTCACCAAAGCATAAAAAATACATACAATATTTTAGGTGATTAAAATGAACTATTTAAGAGTATTAACAGGAGTTGTTATAGATCCTGGGCATGGAGGAGAAGATAGTGGAGCATTAGGTAATGGTATAATTGAAAAAGATTTAACTCTAAGTATTAGTAAATATATGTATGATAGATTTAAAGAATTAGGTATACCTGTAGCACTAACTAGAGATAGTGATTCAACTTTAACTAGTGATAATCGTCCAAATGTTGCTTTATCAAAGTTTGGAAATGGAGAAAATGTAATCCTTATATCTAATCACATAAATGCAGGTGGTGGCGATAGTCGTTGTGTAACAAATGTATAACAATTAAAGCCAAATAAATAGAAAGAAATGAGGAAATGGTTATGAATATTAGTTACACAAAAATCGGTAATTATGAATTACCAAATTTAAAAATAGTTGATAAAAATTATAAATAAAATTTAAATAAATATGGATTGTTACGATTAAGTTTTATAAAAAAATATAGAAAAAATTTTTATTTTCAGTTAATGATGGAAGGTAATTTATATCAACATCTTCTTTCAGTTGGTAAAATTTCTGAAGAAAAAGTTAATGATTTGATGCAAAAGTTTATAAAAAATGATAACAAATTATCTGAAAATTTTAAAGAAAAAGATAGTTTGGAGTGGATAAAATTAATGAATAATTATAAAAATATTGCAGAAGAAATTGTAATAAATGCCTATATTTTTGAATGAAAATTGTTAAAAAAATTATAAAAAAAGGAGAAATTTTTTCAAGACAAAAAATACTCTTTTTTATTTTGTTAATTTTATGCCTTAGCCAGCACTGCAAATGTACTCCTTCCATTTGCAAAATTATGGGAAAATCCTAAACCCTTGATAAATTTATTAAATTGTATGTTATAATAATACATAGGAGGTTTTAGAATGTATTATTTTATTGATAAAAAAGAAACTATAGAAAAATATTCGGTTAGTTTTTCAAAAGAAGAGTTAGAAAAATTAAAAATAGAAATTATAAATAATTGTAGTGAAATTGAACATCATGAATATGAGGGTACACATGGTCCAAATGAATTTGATTATTTTAGAATTAGAAATTATAAGGAAAGATTTGTAAGAGTCAAGGAATCAAGAGATAGTTTGCAATGGCCAGACCAAAGAATATATCACTACTCATATGATGAATATAAATTTCCAGAATTGGTTTCTGCTATTGAAGAACTATTAAATAGAAATGTTTTAGTGTTAGACACCATCTTTAATACAAATCCAGAATCAAAGATTGAAACTATTGATGAAAGAATTAGAAAAGCTTCTGCTGAATTAGATGCTATAGATAATTTAAAAATTACTAAAAAGAGAGAAAAATTGGATGAACTTCAAAAATTAATTGAATTAAAAAAACTTAATAAAAAACAAAAATCTGTTGTACCATATTATGCTAGATTAAGAGAGTTAATAACTTTAGATTTAGTTGATACAATTACAAAGGAAGAAATTGAAAGGGTCAATCAGTTTTTTGGAAACTCAACTAATGTAAAAAAACAATCACAAAAGATTCAGACGTTAAAAAAATAAATAAAATTATATAAAACTTATGCATTACTTATTGAATAAATAGTGCATAAGTTTTTTTGTAGTTAAATATTAAATGTACTATTAAATAAATTTATTTGCCGGTTAAAGTTTTACACATGGATGGTGATACAGAATATCTAGAAACACTGTAAAAGGTGTTTTTTTCTTTTGTTAAAAAAATTTAGAAAGTAGGTGAGTAATGGAAACATTATATATTAAATGTATTATTCCCTTTAGGGTTATAAGGGATAAAAAATTAACTTCTTTAGAAAAATTAATTTTAATTCATATGGTATCTTTTAGTAAAAATAATGATATTTACTGTTGGGGGACTAATCAATACTTTTGCGATATTTATAAAGTTAGTAGGCAAACAATATCAAAAAGTATTAATAATTTAGTGAAATTAGGTTATTTAAGAAGCGAATATGATAAGTTCAATAAGAAGAACCAGAAAAGAAGAATCTTCTTATCTGATGGATTTTATGACGAAATTAAAAGTATAAAAGATAAGTTTAATACTGGTATTAAAGAAAACTAGACACAATAAACAATAGTAAATAT
Source organism: Bacilli bacterium (assembly GCA_017411405.1). GTDB lineage: Bacteria > Bacillota_I > Bacilli_A > RF39 > UBA660 > UMGS1124. The sequence goes on from JAFQQE010000016.1 coordinate 24,549, forward strand.
ATATTACTTACTGAAAAAGAAAAGTATATATAACTATATAAGAAAGAAAGTGGTGAAGAAATAATAATGATTACAAGCATAAGTTTTAATGAGGTGTTGTTATGTTTAATATAACAGAGATATTTAAAGATAAATCCCCAAATTTAATCTTGTTGATAACTGAATATATAAAAAGTGTGATAGATAATGAGTAGTATACTCCCCCAAAAATTATTTTTATGCTATGCTAGAAGTGGCTTTAAATTGTTATACAAAAAAGAAAGGAGCGGAATAAAAATTGTATAACACTTTAATTCAGCAAGATAAAGTATTTAAAGTGGGAATATACATAAGATTATCTGAAGCAGATGAGGGGAAAAATTACGAAACTGATAGTGAGAGTGTTCTTAATCAAAGAAATATATTAATGAAATTTATAAAGGAAAAAGGTTTTATATTTGTAGATGAATATGTAGATGATGGTTTTTCTGGAACAGATTTTGAGAGACCAGGATTTATGCGTATGATTGAAGATATAAAAAATAAAGTAATAAACTTAGTTATAGTAAAAGATTTATCTAGATTAGGTAGAGATCATATTATGACTGGATATTATATTGAAACCTTTTTCCCTGAAAATGGAATTAGATTTATTTCAATGCAAGAAGGATATGATAATGCGCTAAATCAGGCTAGTAATGATTCATCAACATTTATAATTGCTTGTAATGATTATTATAGTAAACAAAATTCTATAAAGATAAGAAATGTATTAAATGATAAAAGAAAGAATGGTAAGTTTATTGGTAGTAGTCCAAGTTTTGGTTATATGAGAGACCCATTAGATAAAGGACATTTAATACCTGACCCAGAATATGCACCAATTGTTAAGAAAATATTTGAAATGGCTTCAACTGGAGTAGGTGTATCAGATATAACATCATATTTAAATGATAATAAAATAAAAACACCTAGTAGTCTTAAGAGAAAAAATCCAAATGCAAAATCTAAATATAATCCTATATGGACTATTTCATCAGTTAAAAAAATATTGAAAAATCAAATGTATACTGGAGATATGGTACAGAGTGTTCAAACAAAAGTATCTTATAAATCTAAAAAGAAAATGACTCTTCCTAGGAGTAATTGGGATATAGTAAAAAATACACATGAAGCACTTGTTGATAGAATTACTTTTGAAAGAGTTCAAGATAATGTAAAAAGAACAAATAGAACTATTAATACTAATCGTGAGAAAAGATTATTTGAAAATTTGATTTATTGTAGAGAGTGTGGTAATACTTTAACAGTTTCATATAGAAAGAATCATAACTATTGGACAGTTAATTGTAATAGATATTCAAGAGATCCTAGAAGGAGAATGTGTGAACCACATTTTATGCCGTATGATAAATTAGAAGAGGCGTTACTAGATACTATAAAGAAAACTTGCAAAGGATATATAGAACAAATAAATATATCTGAATTATCAAAAGAAATAGCAAACAAAAAGAAAAATACTAATGAAAATAAAGAAAGAATAACAGAACTTCAAAATAAAGAAAAAGAATATTTAAATAAATTAGATGTTTTATACGAAGATAAATTTAGAGGTATAGTTTCAGAAGAAACTTACAAAAGAATTGCATCTGAAACAGAAAAATTGTTGACTAAAATAAGGATTGAAATTGGCAAGTTAAAAGATGAAGGTAAAGTAATAGAAAATAAAACTGGTGATTTAAAAGCGTATCAAGAAAAAATAAAAAAATTAATAGATATTGAAAATCCTAAGAGAGAACTGTTACAAACTATTGTGGATAAAATAATTATTGATAAAGATAAAAATGTAGAAATAATCTATAAATTTAGTATAATGGATTAAAATAATAATATACCGATAACGGAACAATTATATTGACAAATACTACCGATTACGGTATAATTAATTCAGAGGTGAAAAGTATGGAATTTATGACTACAAAAGAAGCAGTTGAAAAATGGAATATTAGTGAACGAAGAATAAGACAATTATTACAAGATGGTAGAATTGAAGGTGCTGTGAAAGTAGGGAATAGTTGGAATATTCCAATTGATGCTGATAAACCTGTTGATAAAAGAATAATAAAACCAGATGATAATAATTTTATTATTGATTTAGATGATAATTATTTTGATGAAGTAGATAGCTTAAAAAAAGAATTAGATAATAAAAGACCAATACCAAAAGAAACTTTAAAATCTTTAAGAGAATCTATTAATTTAGAATGGACTTATAATAGCAATGGAATTGAAGGTAATACTTTAACATTAAGAGAAACACAAGTTGTTTTAGAAGGAATAACTGTTGGTGGAAAATCTATTAAAGAACATTTAGAAGCAATTAATCATGAAAAAGCAATATTATTTTTAGATGATTTAGTTAAAGATAATGAACCAATTAGTGAATGGAATATTAAGAATATTCATCAATTAATTTTAAAAGATATTGATAATGAAAATGCAGGAAGATATAGAAAAGAAAATGTAACTATTAAAGGTGCAACACATATTCCACCAGATTATTTAAAGATTCCTGAGTTGATGGAAAAATTAATATTAACTTATAATACTTGGAGTGAATATCATCCAATAATTAAAGCAGCATTATTACATGGAGAATTAGTTAAAATACATCCATTCATTGATGGAAATGGTAGAACTTCAAGATTACTAATGAATTTAGATTTAATGAATAGTGGGTATAATCCTGTAATTATTAAGAAAGAATCTAGATTAAAATATTATGAAGCATTAGATAAAGCACATACAACTGGTAATTATACTGATTTTGTTAAATTAGTTACTAAGTTAGAAGTTGAAATGTTGAAAAAATATTTAGAGTTATTGTAGTAGGAGGAAAATTATGGTATTACAAGAATTAAAATGCATAAATAAAGATGTTAATATTGATGAATATATCAAATTTAGAGAAATGGTCAAACAAAATATGGAACATCCTGAATGGTTAGGAGATTTTTCAAAAGAAGATTTAATTAAAATGCAAAAAGATAATTCTATAATATGGGTTTATTATTTAGATAATGATCTCGTAAGTTCTATGATGCTTATACCTAGTACAGAAAAAGCATTAAATAAATTCGAAATAGATTTAGATTATAGAGAAGTTGTAGATTATGGTCCGATGTTTGTAAATCCAAAATATGTTGGAAATGGCTTGCAATATCAAATGTTAAAAGAATTAGATAATCATTGTATTAAATTAGGATATAAATATGCTGCAGGAACAATACATCCAGACAATATATATTCTATAACCAATCTATTAAAAGATGACTTTAAACTAATAGGAACAAAAGAATTTACTAGAGGAATAAGAAATATTTATTTAAAAAAATATCAATAAGAGGTAAATATGGAAAAATATTATAAGGCATATGATAAAAGATATAAGCAGGTTCATGATAAAAATTTATCTTGGGCTTCTAATAATAATACAAAAATTGTTTACGAGTGTATAAATAAATATACTATTAATAAAGATAATTTAATATTAGAAATTGGGTGCGGAGAAGGTAGAGATGCTAGATATTTATTAAATAAGGGCTATAATGTTTTAGCAACAGATGTTTCAAAAGAAGCAATAAATTACTGCAAAGAAAATGATAAAAAAAACTTAAATAATTATAAGGTGTTAGATGTTCTTGATTGTAAAGATTTTAAAAAAAGTTTTGATTTTATTTATTCTGTAGCATGTATACATATGTTAACTAGTAATGAGGATAGAAATAATTATTATAAATTTATTAATGTACATTTAAATGATAATGGAATTGCACTTATATTAAGTATGGGGGATGGTGTAACGGAAAGTGTTAGTGATGCTAGTATTGCATGGGAAGATACTATACGAGTACATGAAGAGACACAAGAAAAAATGAATATTGCTTCAACTAGTTGTAGAATAGTAAGTTTTGATACATTATTTAAAGAAATAAAAGCTAATAATTTTAATATAATTGAACACGGAATTACGGAAATAATACCTGATTTTCCAGAAATTATGTATGTAGTAATTAAGAAATAGAATGAGGTTAATATAATATGGAATATAGTTTTGATATAAATAATAGAGCATTTAAAGCAATAAAAGAAAGAAGAAAAAGAGTAGAGATAAGGGCAACAAAGGTTGGAGAAAATCATTTTGATTATTCAAAATTAAAAGAAAATGATATTATTAATTTTACTTCATTTGATGGAAATACATTAAAATGTATAATTGGAGATGTCAATTGGTATAATTCGATTGAAGAATTATTAACTATGGAAGGAACTAGATATACCTTATCATCTACTAATGATTTTAATGAAGGTGTAAAATCTATTAATAGTTTAAATGGATATGAAGAAGCAATAAAAATAAACGGTGTATATGCAATACATATAACACCATTAAAATAAATTAACTACACAATGACCATCACCAGGTGGAGAGTTCAGTTGCCACTACAAAGAAATTGATTGGTTATTAAGATAAAAGTTGTGATATAATATTATTAAAAGCATTGGAGGTTTTTTATGAACGAAAAAGAATTTGATTCAAGTAATATTAATTATGAAGAAATAAATAAACCTAGCGAATATATAAAAAAAACAGAATGGGATATGGCTATTGGATTACAAGAAGTTGATAATCTAAAACCATCAAAACATTTAGAAAATCTTTTAGAAGAAAATATAATAGGTAAATTAAGTTTAGATGAAGTAAAAGAAGAACTAAGAACTTATTATGTTGAAAAAGAAAAGAAGAATGAAGTAGATTATAATGAATTAGAATGTGATTTTGTTTCAACAAGAATTGTTGAATTATTACAAGAAGATAAATTTGAATTATCAGTAGATTATTTAAAATATGTTCATAAATACTTGTTTCAAGACGTTTATAAATTTGCTGGTAATTTTAGAAAAGTAGACTTTTCTAAAGCAGAAATAATACTTAATAAAGATTCAGTTGCATATGGAGATTCTAAAACTTTAAAAGAATCATTAGAATATGATATATCACAAGAGTTAGAAAAAGATTATAAAGAAATGAATATGGTAGAAGTAATAAATAATATTACTAACTTCTCATCTAATATATGGCAAGTACATCCATTTAGAGAAGGTAATACTAGAACTACTGCATTATTTATACAAAAGTATTTAATAAGTTTAGGATATAATGTAGATAATACATTATTTAAAGATAAATCTATTTATTATAGAAATGCATTAGTTAGAAGTAATTACTTTAATAATGAATTAGGAGTAAAAGAAGATAATAGTTATTTAATTAAATTTTATGAAAATTTATTATTAGGAAAAAATAATAATTTACGTTCAGAAGATTTAATAGTTAAAGAACTATCAAGGAAAGATTAATTTCTTTCTTTTTTTATGTTATAATTAAAATATATAGTTGCAAATGTAGTTTGGGAGGTTATGATATGAATGATAAAATATATAATGATAAAATATATAATGAAACTTTAACAGTCATTAAATTAATTAATAACGAAATTAGAGACAGTAATTTTCATAATATAGAGCATATGCTATTAAGAGTATCAGCAATATTAAGCAGAGATACTTCTATACCCCAAGAAAAAATAAAAGAAATAATATTAGATGAAGTTAGAAAAATTCTTTTAAATAAATCAGAAACATATAAAGTAATGTATAATACAGAAAAATATAAACAATTATTAATATTCTTTGAAATATACATGAAAAAATTATTAAAAAAATATAATGAAATGATGATAAAGGAAAGCAAACAATTTGACAGATATGTAGAAATGTCTACTGGTAAAATGCCTAAAAAAAAGATATATGAACAAGAAAATTTAGAAATGGATTTAAATAATATACAAAACACAATTTCTATGTTAAATGAAGCAATTAGAGTATATTTAGAATTATATGAGAATAGAACTTTATGGGCATTATTTAATGATGGGGAAGCAATGAGTTTTAAAATTAAAGAAGCAGAGTTAGCGCATGTTTTAGGTGTAGAAATAAAAAAAATTATTTCTAATCCAAAATTAGTAGATGTATTTAAGATAACAAAAAAAGAAATAGATGATTATAACAATAATAAAGGTAATGCTGCGGTTAGTATTTTATTAAAACTAGTAGAAATGACTTCTGGAAATTTAATGCATTATGAAGAAGATAGATTAAAAAAATTAATAGGCTCTAATTATGTATACACACTAGGAACACCAGAAGTTGCATATGATGATAATGGTAATGAAAGTTTAAAATATTTTAAAATTAATGCAAGAAGTAAAATGTTTATTAATTTTAAACCTTTAGAAGAATTATCTATGGCAATCTCACTTCCTAAAGGATTTAATATATTAAGAAGTTATCGAGATTGTGAAATCCCAACTCATACAATTTTAATTTCAAAAAATAATTTATCTGAAAATTACAAGTATTCTTCATTAGTAGCAAATGTTGATGAAAAAGATAATTATAGAAAATATTTTCAAACACTTTTAGCTAAATCAAATACAGAATTATCAGAATGGCAAGAATCAGGGAAAGTGTCTATAGCAACTAGAGTTTTGTTAGAAGGTGATGAAGGGAGCGGAAGAAGAAGCTATGAAAGTTTCTTTACGCCAGAACAACAATATGAATTTATTAAAGAGGTTTATGAAGATTTTGCAAACTATGATATAGAAAATGTAATTGAATATTTTAAGGATTTAGGTTATGAAATAAGAGGAAAAAGGTTGTAATGAACTAGTCAAGTAAAAGTAGACACTAAAAAAGATGCATTTAAAACCCTGATTCAATTTTATATTGAATCGGGGTTTTATATTGTAATGAATATGCTGGTCTTTCATAATTATAATAATGTATATAATCTTCAATAA
>JAFQQE010000002.1 GCA_017411405.1 Bacilli bacterium
AATAAAAGGCAAGAAAAAACAAAAGAGAAAAACTTACACAAAAAGAGAAAAGTAGAATTTTTACTTTTCTCTTTTTAATATACTACTTTTTTATTTGATGTCTACTATTTGGGATTCACATCAATTTTGCTTAATACTTTTTATTGAAGTTTTGAAAATAATATTGCAATAATAAAACATAATTTTTTTTGACTTTGCTAATAACATAGTATTATTACTATTTATAGTTTTTGATGTGAAAAGAAAAACACCTAACTCAGCATTGGATTAGGTGAAACCAAATTAATGGTAACACTCAACTCAGCAATATTGAATTCCTTTTTTATTATATGAGGTTTCCCTCATCTACATACACTATAACATAAAAACGACTTATTTTAAGTCGCTTTATATTTAATCTCGAAAAATTAAATTCTACTGCAAATTTTGAAACAAGTAAACGTTTTTTTATAAATTTCTGCATTTTAATTAACTTTTTTATAACTTTCAAATAACTTATTTTTTTAAAATATGATTTACTACAACTTGATTTTCATCATAAAATAATTGCCAATTCATAGCATCTCTATGTTCTTCTAGTAACATTTTAAATAAAGTATCTCTATCAACAAAAGATATTTTGAAGTTTTCTTTTATTTCTCCTTCGGTAAGATTCATATTATCTTTGTTAATTGTTTGATCAGTTTTAACATAATAAAACGTAGTAATTGTATGTCTTGGCCTAACTATATTAGTTCTATAATCAACAGCGTTATCATACATAGTTTCTAATTCTAAAACTTCATGAAATTCATCAGCTGAGAAAACCATACCAGTTTCTTCTTTTATTTCTCTTTGAATAGCTACTAAGTTTTCTTCGTTTTTATCACATTTACCCCCAGGGAATATATATTTACCAGCTTCACTACTTATAGCAAAACAACCATCTTTATTTTCTATAACAGCTCTAACTTTTCTAAATGTTTGCCATGAATCATCTGGTACTAAGTTTTTAGGATTTATCAATATTTTCATTTAATAGTCCTCCATATTTTCTATTATAACATAATTATATAAAAAAACGAACCTTTGTGTGGTTCGTATCAAATCACTATGGTGGAGAATAAGGGACTCGAACCCTTGACCCTCTGCGTGCAAGGCAGATGCTCTAGCCAACTGAGCCAATTCCCCACAAACGATAAATTAATTTTACTATATTAATTCATCATTGTCAACTACTTTTTTAAAAGTTTTTAATATATTTTTAAAATTTGATTAAAAAATATATATGAATTATTGAAAGTTATACATTTTTTATTTATATTTATATTATTTATAAAACCATTTAAATTAATTATATTTTGATTTTTATATATAGTTATGTTTACTTTGTAATGATTAGTATAAGCATCGAATATTTTTTCATTTAGTAATTCTATTTGATCATCTGATAATATTGGTTTATCTACTTTTTTATTTTTTTCATTTATTTCGTTTATTATTTTTTTATCATTTATTAATGAATTGAATGGTGCCCATTTAATATATGTTCTATCATGATAATTATTTTGCATTATGTCCTCCTATTTTAGAATTTCTTGATTTTATAGTTGATGTAGAAAGTAGGCTAGTAGCTTTTAATATAGAATTATTTCCAAATTTATCGTTTATTTTATCTATAGTTTTGTATATATTTTTATTTTCTTCTATTTCTTTTATGCTATTGAATAAATTTAATTGAATATTGTTATTTTTTTCTAGTTTAGATAAACTGATACCAACTTTTCTAATAGGGGTATTTTCTTCATAATTACAATTAAATATATTAATTAATATTTTGTATATTTTATCTTCATTATCTGTTGAACTATCTAATTTTTTTGAAACGGAGAATCCTCCTGTTATATCTTTAGAATATCCAATGTGTAAAGAAACTCTACCTGTTTTTAAATTTTCTTTTCTTAATCTTTTAGTAACTATGCTTGTTGTTTCTTTTATAATTAAATTTATTTCGTTATTATAGTAATCTTTAAATAATACTTGACTATTAGATATACTTTTTTCTTTAGCTTCTCTTTTAAAATCACTAATTTTACTTAAATCTATACCATTTGCATGATACCATAGTTCTTCTCCTATAACTCCAAATTTTTCTTTTAATTTTAGTTTGTCATAGGTTGCTAAATCTCCAATGGTTTTTATATTTAAGTTATTTAGATTTTTTTCCATACGTTTTCCTATACCCCACATATTAGAAAGTGGAGTAATAGTCCATAATTTCTCTTTTATATCATTATATGTCCATTCTGCTATAAAATCTTTATTATGTTTGGCTTCTATATCCATACTAACTTTAGCGAGTAATAAATTTGGACCTATTCCTGCAGTTGCATATAGCCCAGTATTTTTATAGACTGATTTTAATATATCTTTAGCAAGTTCTTTAGTTGTTTTATTATATAATTTTAGATAGTTTGTAACATCTAGAAAGCATTCATCTATAGAGTATATATGTAGATCGTCAATTGATATATATTCTAAATAAGTGTTTATAACTTCTTTACTTTTATTTATATATAAACTCATTCGTGGACGAGCGGTAATATAATTTATGTGTTTTGGTATTTCATAAATTCTACCTCTAGATTTAACTCCCAAACTTTTTAAATATGGTGTAACTGCTAATGTTATTGCTCCTTGTCTATTTGGTTCTGCTACTACTAATGGTGTTTTAAATGGATCTAGATTTCTCTCTATGCATTCACATGAAGCAAAGAAACTTTTTAAATCTATACATATAATATTTCTATTGATTTTTAATTCATCCATTTATATCACCTAATATAATTATAAATACATTTGTTTGTATAGTCAATTGGCATTTATTGGCTAAGTTTTTATTTTTTGTTAAAATAGAATAGTGTAAATTTGATTTGTTAGTAAAAATATGCTATAATATTTTTACCAATGGGGGTTGGGACTAATAGATTTAAAATTAAACAACCAACATTTGGTTGTATTTTTTATAAAAAAAGGAGGAAGTTTTATGTCAACAATTTACGATTTAAAAAAAGAATGTGTTAAAAGAATGTTATCATATAGTATTTTAGAAAGAGAGTATAATAGATATAATTTAACAGAATTTTTAAAAACTCGTTCAATGGAAGAATTAGAAGAGTATGTTAGTTTAATTGTACGTGATGATATAATAGGAATTAGAGCTAATATTTATGATGCAATATTGTTAGAAATTGAATATAGAAACAATTCAAAAATTATTGAAAAGAAAAAAACATTATAAATATTAATAAAATATAGAAAAGGTACGCTAACGAAATAATTGCTGTATTGGTGTTAGTGTAAAATTTGACAAATGTTCGCTTTTTTGATATAATTTATGTATCAATAGGGGGTATATATGAGTAAGTATAAGTATAGATTGTGTTATAAAACAATAGATGGTGTTGAATTTGTCGATATAAATGGTTTAAAAAATATAAATGAAAATATTAATAACGCCTTAGCAAATTTCGATAGTTTTGATTTAAAGTCTATAGCTATTTTAACTAGTATGTTTGATAACGAGTATAGTTTACTAACTTTTTTAAAACAAAACAAAAAAATTCCAACTTATGTTAATAATTTGTTTGTAACAATGGATGAAAAAAAGAAAACTGGTAAAATAGAATATAAACCAATAAAAAACGGAGATTCATTATTATATAGTAAAGATACAAAATTTTTATTCGTTAAAGAAATATATGGTTATTTAGAAAAAAATAAAACTAATGGGCATTTAATGGAAAAATTATTTGAAGATTTATATTTAAAATATAATGAGATTTTAAATCAATTAAAGCAAAAAAATGAATATAATACAAAGACTTATAATGTATTAAAATCTAATAAAAATTTAGATTCTAAAAAATTAAATGAATTAGAAAAGTTAATTGAATCAACTAAAAAGTCTATAACTTCTTTTGAAAGAGTAGTAAATTTATATAGTTGTTTAATTGGTGATGCAAGAGATATTAAAAAAATTGGATATGATACTTTAAGTAATAGTGCTAAAGTTGAATATGAAAAAAGAATTAAAGAACTTATCATAGTAGAGTTTTATAATTATACGTATAATGGAAGTTTGTATGCTTTTGAAAGAAAAGATTGCAAACAAAGTTCATTTAGAAAAGTTTATGATTTTGCTGTTTATATGAAATTAAATAAAGATAAATTAGAAACTAAAGAAATGAAAGAAGAAAATAAAACGGTTACTAAAAAGTTATCTGGAGAAGAAGAATTTATAGATTGGAAAGAAGATTATAAAAGATTAAGTAAAAAGAAAGCTTAATCTTTTTTATTTGAATAAAAGTAATTTATGTTTTATAATAAAAAGGGTGTAATAATGAAAAAGATATATATAGTACTAAGTCATAGTGGTTCTATACCTTCTAGGATAATAAAAATGTTTACTCATTATAAATATAGTCATGTTGCTATATCTTTTGATAAAGATTTAGAAACTATGTATAGTTTTGGTAGAAAAAAGGTAAATAGACCATTTGATGGAGGATTTATTATAGAACATAAATTAAGTGATTTTTATCAGAAATTTAATAAAACTAATATAATTGTTTTGGAAATAAGTGTTAGTAATTTGAATTATATAAAATTATTAAATAAAATAAAAAAATATAAAATACATAAAGAATTATATAAGTATGATATATTAGGTTTGATACCAAGATTTTTTAATATAAAGATAGAAAGAAAGTATCATAATAATTGTAGTGAGTTTGTTGGAAGAGTATTAGAAGAAAGTAACATTTATAAATTTAATAAAAGTGTAATTAAACCTAAAGATTTTATGAAGATACCTAATAAAAAGATTATATATAAAGGGCTTTTATTTAATTATTAGAGGTTTTATGAAATATAAAGATGAATATTTGATTTATTTAGAAAATATAAAAAAATATAGTAATAATACTGTTATTAATTATGAGTTGGATCTTAATTTGTTTGAAGAATATTTAAGGTTGAAACATAAAGATGTTATTTCTATAGAGTATAAAAATATATTAGATTTTATAGCATATTTAAAGGATGAACATAAGAGTAGTAGTATAAATAGATGTTTAAGTAGTATAAGAAGTTATTATAATTATTTAATTAAAAATAATGTTATTTCAACTAACCCTTTTAATTTGGTAAGTTCTATGAAGAAAGAAAAAAAATTACCTGAATATTTTAAATATAATGAATATGAAGAAATAATTAATAGTATAGATGTTAGTACGGATTTAGGTGTTAGAAATAAGTGTATTTTTGAAGTTTTATTATCTACTGGATGTAGAGTTAATGAACTTGTAAATATTAAATTAAATGATGTAGATTTAAAATTATGTGAAATTAAAGTATTAGGTAAAGGTAATAAAGAAAGAATAGTATATTTAGGTAGTTATGCTATTAAAGCTATAGAAGATTATTTAAGTGTGAGAAGTAATTTATTGAATAAAAAAAGTTCAGAGTTTTTATTTTTAAATCATTTAGGTAATAAAATAACTACGAGAGGTATAAGAGATATAATTGATAAAATTTTATTAAAGTCATGTACTAATTTGAAAATTACTCCTCATACTTTTAGACATTCTTTTGCAACTATGTTATTAAATGAGGGTTGTGATTTAAAGAGCGTACAAGAATTATTGGGACATGTTTCTTTATCAACTACTAGTATTTATACTCATGTATCTAATGAAGAATTAAAAAGGGTTTATTTACATAGTAATCCTAGACAATAAATAATTAAAATATTGTAAAATTGGAGCAATTCTATTGTTTACAATATTTTTTTTTGTTATACTAAAGAAGTCAAGAAAATGGAGGATGATTATGACAAAATTTGTATACTCTTTTAAAGAGGGAAATGCAGACATGAGAAACCTTCTAGGTGGTAAGGGTGCTAACTTAGCAGAAATGACTAATTTAGGTTTACCTATTCCTCAAGGTTTTACAGTAACAACTGAAGCATGTACTGATTACTATAATAATGAAAAGAAAATTAGTGAAGAAATTCAATCACAAATTTTCGAAGCAATGAAAGAATTGGAAAAGATTCAAGGGAAAACTTTTGGAGATGTTAATGATCCGTTATTAGTTTCTGTAAGAAGTGGTGCTAGAGCAAGTATGCCTGGTATGATGGATACTATTTTAAACTTAGGTTTAAATGATGAAGCTGTAGAAGGATTTGCAGCAAAAACTGGTAATGCTAGATTTGCTTATGACTCATATAGAAGATTTATTCAAATGTATTCTGATGTAGTTATGGAAGTTAATAAAAGTTTCTTTGAAAAAATTATTGATGAATTAAAAGAAGAAAAAGGTATTAAATATGATACTGAAATGACTGTTGAAGATTTAAAAGAATTAGTTTCTAAATTTAAAGCAGTATATAGTGAACATATGGATGGTGCTGAATTCCCACAAGATCCACGTGAACAATTAATGGGAGCTGTTAAAGCTGTATTTAGATCTTGGGATAACCCTAGAGCTATCGTTTATAGAAGAATGAATGATATTCCAGGAGACTGGGGAACTGCTGTAAACGTTCAAGCAATGGTATTTGGTAATATGGGTGAAACTAGTGGAACTGGTGTTGCATTTACTCGTAATCCATCTACTGGTGAAAAAGGAATTTATGGAGAATATTTAATAAATGCACAAGGTGAAGACGTTGTTGCTGGTGTTAGAACTCCACAACCAATTAAAAAACTTGAAGAAGATATGCCAGAAGTTTATAAAGAATTTATGGATATTGCAACTCGTTTAGAAAATCACTATAGAGATATGCAAGATATGGAATTTACTATTCAAGAAGGAAAGTTATATTTCTTACAAACTCGTAATGGTAAAAGAACTGCCCCTGCAGCTATTCAAATTGCATGTGATTTAGTTGATGAAGGAATGATTACAAAAGAAGAGGCAATTTTAAGAATAGAAGCTAAGAGTTTAGATCAATTATTGCATCCAACATTTGATGCTGCTGCATTAAAAGCTGGAGAAGTAATTGGTACTGCTTTACCTGCATCTCCTGGAGCTGCTGCTGGTAAAATTGTATTTACTGCAGAAGATGCTAAAAGAGAAGGTAAAGGTGGAAAAGGCGAAAGAGTAATCTTAGTTCGTTTAGAAACTACACCAGAAGACATTGAAGGTATGGTTGCTGCTCAAGGTATATTAACAGTTCGTGGTGGAATGACTAGCCATGCTGCAGTTGTAGCACGTGGTATGGGAACTTGTTGTGTATCTGGATGCGGTGATATTAAAATAGATGAAGAAAAGAAAGAATTTACTTTAGGTGGATATACATTTAAAGAAGGAGATTATATTTCTTTAGATGGTACAACTGGTAAAATTTATAATGGAGATATCAAAACTGTAGAAGCATCAGTATCAGGAAATTTTGGAAGAATTATGGGATGGGCTGATGACGTTAGAACATTAAAAGTTAGAACTAATGCAGATAATCCTAGAGATACTAAACAAGCTGTAGAATTAGGAGCAGAAGGTATCGGATTATGTAGAACAGAACACATGTTTTTTGATGAAGTTAGAATTCCAAAAATTAGAAAGATGATTTTATCTGAAACAGTAGAAGCTAGAGAAGAAGCTTTAAATGAATTAATTCCATTCCAAAAAGCTGATTTCAAGGCTATGTATAAAGAATTAAAAGGATTACCAATGACAGTTCGTTATTTAGATCCTCCTCTACATGAGTTCTTACCAACATTAGAAGAAGATATTAAGGCTTTAGCTAGTGAAATGGGTGTAACTGTAGAACATTTAAAGAACAAATGTGCTGAATTACATGAATTTAACCCAATGATGGGACATAGAGGATGTCGTTTAGCTGTTACTTATCCAGAAATAGCTAAAATGCAAACTCGTGCTTTAATGGAAGCTGCTATTGAAGTAAAAGAAGAAGACGGATATGATATTGTTCCAGAAATTATGATTCCATTAGTAGGGGAAAAGAAAGAATTAAAATTTGTTAAAGATATAGTTATTGAAACTGCTGAAAAAGTTAAGGCTGAAAAGAATTCTGATATTGAATATCATATAGGTACAATGATCGAAATTCCTAGAGCTGCACTTTTAGCAGATGAAATTGCTACTGAAGCTGAATTCTTCTCATTTGGAACAAACGATTTAACTCAAATGACATTTGGTTTCTCTAGAGATGACGCTGGAAAATTCTTAGATGCTTATTATCAAAATAAGATTTATGAATCTGATCCATTTGCAAAATTAGATCAAAATGGTGTTGGAAAACTTGTTGAAATGGCTGCTAAAAAAGGTCGTGAAACAAGAAAAGATATTAAACTTGGTATATGTGGTGAACATGGTGGAGAACCTGCAAGTGTTGAATTCTGTCATAAAGTAGGTCTTTCATATGTATCTTGTAGTCCATTTAGAGTTCCAATTGCAAGATTGGCTGCTGCTCAAGCTGCCCTACGCGATAAGGAGAACAAATAGTCCGCATTAGCGTACCTATTTAACCCTTATAAATAAAGGGATTGAGTAAAACTCATTAAATTAAAATAAAAGTAATAATAATCTATAAAAATAGATAAAATTACATTAATTAGACCAAGATTTTAAAAATCTTGGTCTTTTTTTGATAAAAATGGCATTTTTTGCGACAAAATTTGAGCGTTAAAAAAATGCGATATTTTGATATAGTGGTTAAAGTATTGTATTTTTTATATAAGTAGTGTATAATAACCTATCAAACAAGGGAGGTTGTATGTATGGTAGTTAAAACAGTACAAGATGATATATTTAACTCTGAAGCAAAACATATTGCTTTTGCAGTTAATACAGAAGGATATAATGATGCAGGGTTTGCAGGACAAGTATCAAGTAAATATTGGAATGAGTTAGCAAATTGTGGTTTACATGAAATAGGTACAGTTTTATCAAAGAAAGTGGGAGATAAAACTTTTCATGCTTTGGTTTGTCATTCATTAGAAAATGGTTGGGGAGAAAATCAAGCAGAGGTTATAAAAGAATGCTTTGACAAAATACCTGCAAATGGAGAACCTGTTGCAACAATCGCTATTGGTACAGGTTTTGTAGGAATGATGAGTGGAGCAAATTTTAGACAAATAGTTTGTGGAATGCATGATTCAGAGCAACAAATTTTGTTACATGCTGGTTATACTTTAGAGGCTGTTATTAATTGTTATAATGAAGAAAAAGGAAAAACTAAAACTAAAAAAAGATAAATTATTTTTAATATTACAAAAATGAAAATTTAACTTAAATAAATTAATGAAACAAAATAGTTTAAAATAGAACTAAGGCTAAGTCTTAGTTCTTTTGTTATTTATAAAAAGAAAGGAAGTGAATTTATGCAATATATTTATTTAAAACCACAATTAAAAAATTTATGCTATAATATTAATGCGAAGTGGGGGAATTTTGTATGAATAAATTTGAATTAGATAAAACAATGGAAAGTTTTGGCTTTGATAAGAAAGAGTGTTATGAGATTTATGGTTGTAAATATTATCATGATGGTAGATACTTTACTATTGTTAATGGAAAGACTCCAAAAGAATTAGCAAAATTAATAAAAGTAAAATATGATAATAATAAATATAAAATTAGAGTGGAAGGTAATCATGAAGATTATGAGCCAACTGGTGATGTATATACTTATCATATTGATACTATTGAAGGATTAGTAGCATATTTAATTGAAACAAAAAATTATTATTCTAAAATTCAAACCAATCCTGATGAATTAGAAAATATTTTAGATTTAATTTATAAAAAAATATTAGAAAATGTTAATCCTCAATTGAATATTTATGATTGGATGTTAGATAGAGATAACAGAAAAGAATATTTCAAGAGAGTATTATCAAATAATACTTATTTAGATTTTAAATTAAGAAAACAAATAGAACTTTTTGATAGTATGGTAAATCCTTTTGCTAATAATCATTGTGATATAAATAATAGTAAATTTATCGTTCGTGGTTATGGTTATGAAGAAGATGAAAGTTGGTTTACACTTACTGATAAAGAAAGTGGAATAGTATTTTCAACTATAAGAAGCAAAGATGGTTTTGTTTTGAAATTACATATTCCAACTGAAGTTCCATATGAGATTGATGTATATCATTATTTTGATAAGAACGGAGAAGAAATTGCTTTTGAAAAATATGATGAATCTGATTTAACAAGGATTGAATATAATTTAAGAGATGAAACTTTTGGTGAACATTATGGTGAAAAACATAAAGCAACAACAAATGATAAAAAGTTTGTTATAAATACTTTAGACGAATACATAACATTGGCAAGAAGTATTGTTGCTAAAAATATTTGTACGAAACCTAATAATATGGGAATAGTTTTGAAAAAAACTAGAAAACCTGAAGCAAAATAATATAATGTTAATCATAGTTAAATTATATTATCTTCAATAAAGTTGCCCCTCTAACTTGATGGTGGTACAAGCTGCTCTACGCGATAAGGAGAACAAATAGTCCGCATTAGCGTACCTATTTAACCCTTATAAATAAAGGGATTGAGTAAAACTCATTAAATTAAAATAAAAGTAATAATAATCTATAAAAATAGATAAAATTACATTAATTAGACTAAGATTTTAAAAATCTTGGTCTTTTTTTGATAAAAATGGCGTTTTTTGCGACAAAATTTTAGTGTTAAAAAAATGCGATTTTATATATTGCAATAAAAGATAAAAATGTTTAATCAAAATGTTAAATAAGTTATTTACTAAAAGGAGTAGGAGAAGATTTAATTGTTAAAGCTGGAAAAAAAGGTACGGGGTTAAATGATCGGATTTGGATTGGAAAAGCAGTTATAAACGTTTGTGTATTAGCTGGTAAAGCTGGTAGAAATGGTAATGGAATAATAGGGTTAAGCTCTTTAGTATATAATAACTTTATAGAGAAATTAAAAGAAAAAAAATCAGATGCGTTAAATTGGTTCACACAAAAATATGATTATGATTTGAACGATACGACATATTATTGTAATGTTATTAATTCTGAATTCGATGAATGGGTTGATAATAATTTATAAATAATCTTCTATAATAAATTTAGTTATAAATTTAATTAAATAATATAAATATGGAATAAACTTAATAAAATTTGCCCCTCTAACTTTATCGTTATACCTGTTACTTAAAAAATAAAGAAAAGTACGGCAAAAAATGTGTTTATATTGTATTAAATATAAAAATATTAATAACTTATGTTATAATATTAATGAAATTGGAGGTTTTGTTATGGCAAAATGGCTTGAAAAATTATTTAAATCGAACAAAAAACAAGAAGAAATAGTAAGTGAGGAATTTATAGTTGAAAACAAACCAGCTAAAATTACTAATTTAACTCAATATAGATTAGAGTTAGATGAAGGTACAACTGATTTTGATTTTAGTGAACTAGATGTAACTTACGAAGATATCCAAAATATTAACTTAGAAAATTTAAATTTAAACATTAATTTAAGAGAGGTTTTTGTACCATTTAATGGCAGTTGTAAATTTGGGAATAATATTCTATCTTCAGTATTTAATACATACCGTGGTGATTATTTTTTAAAACTTCAAAATTCAAGATTAGGTGGAAATAATGTAACAGGAGATTTAACATTATTTGAAGGAGATTCACACACTAGACCAGTATATGTATGGTATAGTGAAGAAACTTTTGATGATAACTATAAATCTCAATATCCACAATTCTTTTTATCAAAGGATGCACCTGAAGAATTGCGTGAAAAATATTATAATCCTAAAATAATTTATGAAGAGGTTGTTGATCCTGTAGCGGTAATTCATGATTTGGAAGAAAAAAACAAAAAAGTTAAAAGTCTTGTAAGACAAACTTTAACTCTTGATGAATATTTGAAATATTATAAATTTTTAAAAGGAAAATATTTAGGGAATTTTTCTATTAGTAAGCAGGATTTACTACAAATTGAAATAATTGAAAAGTATGGTATAGAACAAAGAGATGCAATTTTAGAACATATCAATAATATGATGAATAATATAAATCAAACTGCAGATTGTGAAAATTATACTATAAATGAAGCCGATGACAAAGGTGTAACTTTAACTTTAAAACTTAAATTTAAAAAATAAGATATAAAATATTTATGTGAAAAAATATTGTAACTTAATGGAAAGTTAAGTTATATTATCTTCATTAAAAGTTGCCCCTCTAACTTGATGGTGGTACAAGCTGCATTAAAGTCTGGTATGCAATAAAAGTAATTTAAAATAGAATTAAGATTTACTCTTAGTTCTTTTTTTATGATGAATTATATTTGCTTAATAACTATTGATAAAATAATAGTTTGATTAATTATTATAAAAGTGATAAACTTATATTAGATTATAAGGAGGATAAAATGAGAATATTAGTTACGGGTGGAACTGGTTATATTGGAAGTCATACTGTTGTTGAACTTATCAATAATGGATATGATGTAGTGGTGATTGACAATTTTAGTAATTCTAAACCTATTGTTTTAGATAAATTAAAAGAAATTACTGGAAAAGAAATTAAATTTTATGAAATGGATTTATGTGATAGCGAAAAACTTAGAGAAGTGTTTAAAAAAGAGGATATTGATGCTGTTATTCATTTTGCAGGTTATAAAGCAGTAGGAGAATCTGTATCAAAACCTTTAATGTATTATAGAAATAATATAGATTCTACTTTGAGTTTGTTAGAAGTTATGAGTGAATTTAATATTAAGAAAATAGTATTCTCTTCTAGTGCAACAGTATATGGAGATCCTGAAAAGTTACCTATTAAGGAAGATGCCAAATTAAGTACAACAAATCCATATGGTTCTACTAAACTTTATATTGAAGGTATACTTAAAGATTTATATGTTTCTGATAATACATGGAGTATAGCGATACTTAGATATTTTAATCCTGTAGGTGCTCATAAAAGTGGATTAATAGGGGAAGATCCAAATGGTATACCTAATAATTTAATGCCTTATATTGTTAAGGTTGCAAATAAAGAGTTACCTTCTTTAAATATATTTGGTAATGATTATGATACTTCTGATGGAACAGGGGTTAGAGATTATATACATATTACTGATTTAGCTAATGGTCATATTAAAGCAATAGATTATGTTATTAATAATGTCGGTATTGATTGTTATAATTTAGGTACTGGAACTGGTTATAGTGTTTTAGAAATGGTTAATGCTTTTAAGAAAACTAATAAAGTGGAAGTGCCATATAATATTGTTGGTAGAAGAGATGGAGATATTGCAGCATGTTATGCTGATCCAAATTATGCTTATGAAAAATTAGGTTTTAAAGCTGAATATGGTTTAGATGAAATGGTAGAGAGTGCTTTTAATTATGCAATAAAAAATTCAAAAAAATAAATAATTTAAAAGACTAATATTAAAAATAATTAGTCTTTTTTGTGTGATTTTAAGTTATTTAACACTTATGTTATTATATGTTATAATAAATATGTCTAAAAATGTTGGCGTTTGGAGGGCTAGTTATGTCTATAACAAGAAAACGATATTTTATACGTTTAATTGGGCGTATTCTTATTTTTATTGGGTGTTTTATCATGTCGTTTAAACCTAACTTCTATGATATATTATATGGTATGAATTTTTTTAAAGGGTTTCATGTATTACATCTTTTATGGATAATTTGGATATTTGATATGATTTTACAAATTGTTCCTGTAAAAAATAAGTTGGCGTTGGGTTCACAAAAATTATTTATTAATCATTTTAAACCAATAGCAGATAAAATAAATTATGAGGCTATTAAAAATTATATAAAAAAAACTACTGTTTCAGCATACAAGGTGTTTATTATTTGGTTTTTATTGATTGGTGTTATAGCTACATTATATTATTTAAATATTATAAATAAAGTATGGTTATTCATGATTTCAGTATGTTTTTATGTTTGTGATTTAATATGTGTTTTAATTTGGTGCCCATTTCGTTTAATTATGAAAAATAAGTGTTGTACTACTTGCCGTATTTTTAATTGGGATCATCTTATGATGTTTTCACCACTTATTTTTTGTGGAGGATTTTTTGCTATTTCTCTTGTTACTATGGCATTTATAGCATGGTTAGTTTGGGAATTATGTGTGTTAATTTATCCAGAACGTTTTTCTGAAATTTCGAATGTTTCTTTAAGATGTAGTAGTTGTACTGATAAACTTTGTACACAATATTGTAAAAAACTTAGATAATAAAACTAAAGGAGAGATGTTTATGTTTATTAAATGTTTTAAAAAAAGAAAAGAAGAGAAATTAAAACAAGAGAAAGAAATAGAAAAATGGAATAAAATGTGGGAATTATATGGTGATGGTAAAATAGAATCACCTTATAAAGAATTAATGTATTATCAAGAGGAAATTTTTAATGGAGGACATGCTCAATACTTTTTTAATTTACAAAATAAAAATACAATAAGAAGACATTTAAATCAATTGAAGATAATTTTGCCCAAGTATTTTTATGTTAATTTAGAAAATGCTTATAATATTTGTATCTTGCAAGATGAAAGTGATGATACAAATGATATAGAAAAGTTAGAAGAATTGCTGATGAAAAGTGATGGATTTTTTTATGATAATGAAGAAGTAATTGAAAATATTTTGAAAGATTATTCTATGACTATAGAGTAGAGGTATGTTAAATTGATACTTAATTATATAATAAGTATCGATTTTTTTCTTTTATAATGATATACTTTTAGTAGGTGATTATATGGTAAATAAAAATGATGTAAAAAAATTAATTATTTTATTGATTATAGCTCTTGTAGCGTATTTGTTTATAACTAATTTTAATTTAATTGGTGTTATAATTGGTAAGTTGTGGAATGCTTTATTTCCTTTCTTATTAGGTATAATATTTGCTTTTATATTAAATATACCAATGACTAAGATTGAGAAGTTTTTAAATAAAGTATTTGATAAAACTAAAATATCTTTTAGAGGAATATCTATTTTAATTTCTTTAGTTATATTTGTTTTATTTATAACTTTTGTTGCATTAGAATTGTTACCAGCTTTAATTAGTAATTTAGAAACTTTAATAAATAATATTCCTACTATATTTAAGAATGTACAAGATTATTTAGTAAATTTATTAGAGGATTTTCCTGAGATACAATCTAAGATTAATGATATGTTTAATAATAGTACTAATTTTAATGATTTAATAGTTAAATTGCTTAATTATATTGTTAATGGATCTATAGGGTTTATAACTAGTTTTATATCTAGTTTAATAACTATTTTTACTGCTATAGTTTTTGCTATATACATGTTAAGTCAAAAAGAATATTTAATTTCTGGGCTTAGAAAAGTTACTAAAGCATATTTAAAAGATAAATCTAATAAAGTATTTGAAATAGGTAAATTAAGCAATAAAATATTTACTAACTTTGTATCTGGACAATGTGTTGAAGCTTTGATTTTGGGATGTATATTTTTTGTTATTCTATCTATCTTTAGATTTCCTTATGCATTATTGATATCTGTTTTAACTACTTTGACAGCTTTAGTTCCAATATTTGGTGCTTTAATAGCAATGGTAATAGGTGCTATACTTATTGCTACTATAAGTCCTATAAAAGCACTTGTATTTATAATTATTTTCTTAGTTATTCAACAAATTGAAGGTAATTTAATTTATCCTAAAGTTGTGGGTAAATCAGTTGGATTATCTCCTATATGGACTTTGCTTGCTGTAACTGTTGGAGGTAGTGTATTTGGAATATTAGGTATGTTAATTGGACTTCCTTTAGCATCTATACTTTATGCTATTATAAGAAAAGATATTAGTAGTAGATTAAAAGAATCTATTTAATGAGGAATGTATGAAAAAAATAGAATGTATGGAAGAATACATTGATAGTAGTTTATTTTTACTTTATAATCTTTTTGGTGATGATCAAAATTATACTAATGACTTTAAATCTAACAAAAGAGATATATTATCTTCTACTGTTAGTTTAATTTCTATTATTATGCTTGCTATAAAAGAAGATATGGTTGAATTACAAAAAGATATGAGTTTTAAATCCAAGATGTTTGTTAATTCGTTAGAAAATATGGTATCTATTATTTCTGTAAAAAAAGATGATGGCTATTATTTAGATAATTATAAATTTGATAGTAGTGCTGATTTAGTTGCTAATTTAAGGAATAAGTTAGCACATGGTAATTTTTATATAGATTATAATAAAGAAGAGATAGTTTTGTTACATGATGGTGATGAAATAAAACTTGATATTAGCAAACTTAGAAGTTTTGTGATAGTTGCTTTTAAAAATATTCTTCAAGATGTTAAAACAAATAATTATAAAAGAGATTTTTGTCTTTTTCAAAAAGTTTATCAAAATAGAACTAAACCTATAACAACTAATAGTGAATTAAAAGATATAATAAGAAATATTAGATATTATTCTTTTGATTTAACTTGTGATAATGGTTTGATACCTCAACATTGTATTATAGAGTTTAATAAATTTGTTAAATTCTATAGTGATAATATGGGGAAGATTAAAGATACTGAATTATTAAAAATGTACGATAAGGTAAAAACTTTTTTTCAAATTTATAACTGTAAAATAACTATGAGTTCTAAAAAGTTTGTTACTGATAAGATTGAAGAAGAGCTTATTCTATATAGTAAAGGTTTCTTAGTTGATAATCCTTTATTAAATTATGAAGAACAGATTAAATTGTTATTAAGAGAATCATTAAAACATGCTAATAATGAATACAAGAATTTTGAATCAATATTAAATAATGTTAACTTATTAATTATATTAGATGCAATGTGTAAGGTTAAATCAACTGTTGATGAAAATATTTCTCATTATTTAATGAAAAATGGTTTTTCTAATATTGTTATAAATTATGATACTTATGGAACAATATTAATTAATTTATTAAATACTTTATTTGTGTATGGATATGATGATGTTTATACTAAATCTGGTGGTTATAGATTAAATAGAAATGGTGAGTTTGATTTTTCTTTACTTAAATTAGGAAATATTAATCCTAGTATTTGTGAAATAGATTATACTGCTTTAGAAGAAGCAGAGGCAAATTATAGAAAGACAATTTCTAGAATAAATAAATTGGATAAAGTAATATTAGAAAAACAAAATCAATTAAAATTAGTAAAAAAAGAAGAGGGTAAAAATAAAATTAATGATTTATTAAATGATCTAAAAAAAGAAAAAACTAGAATAGATCAAACAAAGGATATTGTTGAGAAGTATTATTTAAGTGTTAAAAATGATTTTGATAACAATTATGATTATTTTAAGAATAAAGCCATTATAAATGGTATTCGTAATTCTATAGCTCATGGTAATTATAATGTTGTTAGTGGTAATTCTATTTTTAATTCTAAAATTATTTTTGATGATATATATAATGGAAAAACTACTTTTAATATAGAATTAACTTTTAATGATGTTTTAAGTATTGTTTTAGACAATGTTGATATAATTAGAGTATTTATAAAAGATAAAACTAAAGAATTAAAAAAAGATACTAAAAAAGGCTTAAAATAATCTACAGATTTAAGTATAAATAATTTCTTTATTTATATAATTAAATAGAGGTGAATTATGAAGAAATTTGTAGTAATTATTTTATGCTTTTTATTTTTTAGTTTAAATGTTAGTGCAATTTCAAAAGGTAATATATTAATTGAGTATAATACAGGAGAAGTATTAATGGATAATAATTCTTTTTTGCATACACCGCCTGCTAGTATGACTAAAATGATGACTCTTTTAATTGCTATGGAGAAAATTGATAGTGGAAAAATTAAATTAAGTGATGTTGTTACAGTAAGTGAAAATGCTGCTAATATGGGAGGTAGTCAAGTATATTTACAAGCTGGTGATGAAATAACTTTAGATAATTTGATTAAAAGTATATGTATTGCTAGTGCTAATGATTCTGCTGTTGCTTTAGCTGAATATATAGCAGGTACTGAAGAAAAGTTTGTTAAAATGATGAATGAAAAAGTAAAAGAGTTGGGATTATCAAATTCTAATTTTGAAAATGTACATGGATTAGATAGTGAAAATCATTATTCTTGTCCTTATGATATGGCAATGATCGCTAAAGAATTATTAAAGCATGAAAAGATATTAGAATATTCAAGTATATATGAAGAATATTTAAAGAAACCAGATGGCAGTAGTGTTTGGATGGTTAATACTAATAAACTTATAAGATATTATAAAGGACTAGATGGTTTAAAAACTGGTTTTACTAATACTGCAGGTTATTGTTTAACAGCAACTGCCAAAAGAAATGATATGAGATTAATTAGTGTTGTAATGGGTAGTGAAACTAGTGAAGAAAGAAGTAAAGAAACTATAGAATTATTAGATTATGGATTTAATAATTATAAATTAAAAACTATATTTGATAGTAATACTAAAATTGGTAGCATTAAAGTTAAAAATGGAAAAAAAGATTATGTTGATTTAAAGTTAGTTAATGATGTTGTTGATCTAACTACTCTTGATAGTGAAGCAAAATATGATCATAAATTAAAAATAAAAGATGTCGAAGCTCCAATAAATGTTGGAGATATAGTTGGAAAATTAGAATTATATAAGGATGGTAAAAAAATAAAAAGTTATGATATAACTGTTAAAGAAAGTATTAAGAAAGCTAATTTATGGGATTTATATAAAAAGAATTTTAAATATTTAGTAAGTGGTAATATATAAAAAATATTTCTGTTCGAAATATTTTTTTATTCCATGACTAAACCTCCGTTTGGATGTATTACTTGTCCTGTCATGTAAGATGAGTCATCGCTTGCTAAATAGACAAATGTTGGCCCTAATTCATATGGCATAGCGCATCTTGCCATAGCAGCGTCTGCTCCTAATGATGGGATTTTTTCTTTTTCCCAACAAGCAGGTTGAAGAGGTGTCCAGAAATATCCTGGTGCAATTGCATTAACTCTGATGTTTTTTAAGGCAAGATTTCTTGCTAATGCTCTTGTAAAACCAATAATTGCACCTTTAGAAGTTACATAATCTATAAGTTCTGGTTCACCATAAAATGTTGTTACAGACGATATATTTATTATTGAAGATCCGTCTTTTAAGTATGGTAATACTTCTTTAGTTAAATAAAACATTCCGTAAATATTTACTTTCATGGTTATATCAAATTGTTCATCTGTTATATCTGTTAAATTTTTTTGTTGGAATTGTACACCTGCATTGTTAACTAATATGTCTATTTTTCCATATTTATTTAGTGTTTCTTTAACAATTTTTTTAGAGAAATTTTTATCTCTTATATCTCCTCTTAATAGTAAACATTCTCCTCCTAGAGATTCTAAATATTTTTTTGTATATAATGCATCTTCATCTTCATTTAAATAAGGTATTATAACTTTTGCACCTTCTTTTACAAAATATACAGCAGCGGTTCGACCTAAACCAGAGTCTCCACCTGTAATTATTGCGACTTTATCTTTGAGTTTGTTGCTCCCTTTATAATTTGGATTATCAAATATAGGTAAAGGTGTCATAATATTTTCTATACCAGGTTGCTTTTCTTGTTCTTGCATAGGTGCTATAATTTTATATTTGGTACTTTTTATACCATAGTCATTGTAATAATTATAAAAATTATTACCAAATTTATAATCATAATTCATTTTTTCCTCCTTTATAATATATGTTATTTAGTTATTTATGGTTATTTTATTATTTATTTGATATAATTTATTTAGGAGATGATAACATGATAAAAGCGAAACCTTTTGTAAAATGGGCTGGAGGTAAACGTCAAGTATTAGATAAACTAAAAAAATATATTCCAGAGGAATTTAATACATATTATGAACCATTTGTAGGTGGAGGTGCTTTGCTATTTGAATTATCTCCAAATAATGCTGTTATTAATGATTCTAATCAAGAATTGATGAATGTGTTTAATGTATTATGTAATGATAAAAAATATACAAAGATGTGTAAGTATTTAAATAAGTTTGAAAGAGAACATAGCGAAGAATTTTATTATAAAGTTCGAGATATAGATAGAAATAAAAGAAAGTATAATCGATTAAATGAGTGTAAAAAAGCTGCTAGAACTATTTATCTTAATAAAGCTTGTTTTAATGGATTATATAGAGTAAATAGTAAGGGCGAGTTTAATGTTCCTTTTGGCAAAAAAAGTAAAGTAAATACTTATGATGGTGAGAATTTATTAAATGTACATAGTTATTTAACTAATAATAATATAACTATATTAAGTGTTGATTTTGAAGAAGCTGTAATGAATGCTAAAGAAGGTGATTTTGTTTATTTTGATCCTCCGTATGACTCTGATACTAATACATTTAATAGTTATACAGAAACAGGATTTAATAAAGATGAGCAAAGAAGACTTGCTAAAGTATTTAAATATTTAGATAGTAAAAAAGTCAAAGTAATGCTTTCTAATCACAATACTATTTTAATTAATGAATTATATAAGGATTATAATATTTATATAATAGAAGCTAAGAGAAATATTAATTCTAATGGTAAAAAGCGTGGTAATGTAGAAGAAGTAATAATTACTAATTATTAAAATAGACTTAGTCTATTTTTTAGTTAATAGGTGGGGAGTATGTATAAAAGTAATGTTAATTTAAATAATTATAAAATATTTTATGAGGTTGCAATAAGTGGAAGTATAACTCATGCTTCTGATAAGTTGTTTTTGACTCAATCTGCTATTAGTAAATCTATAAAGAAATTAGAAAGTGATTTAAATACTAACTTATTTTATAGAAATTCTAAAGGTGTAAAATTAACTGAAAAAGGTGAAGAATTATTATATTATGTAGAAAAGGCATTTAATAGTTTGATTACTGCTGAAAGAACTATTGTAGAAAGTGAGAGTTTGGATAGAGGAAAAATATCTATAGGAGTTCCTTCTCAAATTGGTTCGTTTTATATATTTCAAAATGTTGCTAAATTTCATATGAAATATCCTAAAATTGAAATTACTATAATTAGTAAATCAACTAAGGAATTATTAAATTTATTAGAAAGACATGAGATAGACTTTATAATAGATACTTCTCCTATTCTATCTAATTTAGATAATATTGTTATTAAACCTTTAAAGTGTGTTAGGAATTGTTTTGTTGTAAATAGTAATTCTCATATAAAATATAATCGAATACATAGTTTATGTGATATTTCAAAATATCCTTTAGTATTACCTATAAGTGGTACTAATAATAGAAAAGAGTTAGATATAATATTTAATAAAAATAATATTGTTTTAGATAATGTTATAAATATTCATACTAGTGAAATGATTGTTGGTGCTATAAAGAAAGATTTAGGTATAGGTTATATTATATATGATGTTGTTAAAGATAATATTGAGAGTGGAGAATTTAAAGTAATCGATATTAAAGAAGATTTACCTAAAATAACTATTAATTTAGTATATATAAAGAAATATTTAACTATTGCTCCTAAATTTTTTATTGAAAATTATTTAAAAATTCATATTTAGTGTATGAATTTTTTTCATATATTTTATGAAAAATAGAGAATATTTTAATTTTTTATATGATGCTATAATCATTATTGTAAGGAGAATAGTTATGGATAAAGTAAAAACAACTGATATAGCATTATTAGCTAAGTCTTTTTATTTATTAGGAGATTCACTTGATTATTGTTATGATTGTAAATATTGTAGATTAAATGGAGAAGTATGTGATGAAAAACATTATAATATTATTCCTAGTCTTATAAATCCTATTTTTTCTAATATCCCTGTTGCAGTTAATTTATTTTATGGGGATCCATTATTGCAAATTGATAATACTTTAAAATATTTAAGATTGTTAGAAAGTAGTAAGCATAAAGGACCGGTAATTATTGTAACCAAAGGGGATTTTAGTAAATTTCCTGACGTTAAGTTTGATTTAGATTTGCATATTGCATTTTCTACATTTGGTGTTGATTCATATTTAGATGGTAATACTATGCAACGTTTTCAAAATAATTTAAGTCAAATTAAAATTAGAAAAAATAATTATAAATATTCTATTGAATATAGGCCAATAATATATAATGTTAATGATACTTTAGAAGCTTTTGATAAAGTATTTAGTTTAGCTAAAGAGTATAATTTAGCGGTAGGTTATTCTGGATTACAAGGGAAAGCAGAAAGTGTTAAAATATGGGAAGAAAATAAAATAGACTTAAAGCCTTATCCAGGATACAAATTTGGACATAAAAAAATAATAGATGATAGAATTGTTAAATTATTTGAATTTGTTGCAAAAAAATATAAAGTACCAATATTTAGAAAAACTTCTTGTTTGTTTTCTTATGTACATGATTTACCAAGAGATTATAATGCTCATTATTATAGACCTAATGAAGTAGGATGTAGTGATTGTATTATGAAAGAGAGGTGTTATAAATTTAAGAATAGTTTATCTCTTAATAAAGATTTAACTAATATAATTCCTTTTAATTATAAAATTATAAATAAAGTTAATCACGAATGTATATTGAAAAAAAAGGGTATATGTGAATTTCCTACAAGTGATTGTAGTAAAATATCTGGAAATATTATTAAAATTGATGATAATATTACAACGAGTGATGTGAGGTTAATAAAATGGTTAACTGGATATACTGTTGATGCTAATTTTTATGAATCACAATTAATGAGTGAAAAATGGATTAAAAATAAATCTTTAGTAAAAAAAATATAATAGAAATTTCATGATTACTTCACAGTTAATTCATTTTTATTTCATATTTTTATATTAGAATTATAATCAGAAAGGAGGAATAAAAATAGAAATAAAAATAATTGGAAGTAATACACATAATGGTTTAAAATTAATTAAAAATATAAAAAAGATTAATTTAGATATAAAACTTGATATAAAAGAACTTAATGAAGAACGTTATTATAAGAAATATAATGTAAAAAATTTTCCTGGTATAGTTATAGGTGGGAGATTAGTTTCAGAAGGGAAAGTTCTTACTGAAAGAGAATTTTGTAAATTACTTACAAGTTATTAAAAGGCTTTTTAGTCTTTTTTCTTTTTAAAAGATTATGTATAATATAATTATTGGAGTTGAAGTATATGAATGTTATAACTAAATATATAAAAAATGATAGATTTAATAAAACTTCTATTAATTTTATGTTTCAATTTAAAATAGATAAAGAAGATATAATGGGCATTACTATTTTAAGAAACTTAATGTTATATACTAATAAAAAATATAATAGTGAAGAATTATTTGCTCGTGAAAAATTAAATAGATTTATTTTAAGTTATGGAGTGTCTTTGCAATTTATAAATGATATAGTTTTTATGAATTTTTCTATTATTTTACCTAATCCTAATATTATTAAAGATGATTATATAGAAAATGCAATTAACTTTATATTAGATACTATTTATTTACCTAATATAAATAATAATTTATATGATAATGAATTGTTTGAAAGAGAAAAAAGAATTTATATTGAAAATTTATTAAATGATTATAAAAATGCAGGTTTTATTGCTGAAAAGAATATGTTAGATTTAGTAGATGAAGAAGGTGTCTTTAGTAAACTTAAATATAAAGATTTAGTAAATATAAATTCTTTAAGAAACGAAGATGTAGTGAATATTTATAATAAATATATAAAGAATACTTTACCATTTATATTTATTAATGGGTTGATTGAAAAAAAAATTATAGAAGATATAATTATTAGGTATATAGATAAATTAAATTTAAAAAGAAATAAGAAACTAATAGATTATACTAATTATTTAGTTAAAAATAATTATATAGAAAAAAAAGATAATAGTCATTTTTATGAAAGTTTTCTTTATTTAATTTATAATATTAAAGATTATAAAGAAAATGATGAATATAAATTATTATTAATAAATCTATTATTAAATAGTAATTCTAGTGATATCTTATTTAATAATTTAAGAAAGAAAAGTAATTTAGTTTATACTTGTGGTTCATCTTGTTTATTAAAAAATAATGTATTAATTGTAAAGGCTATTACAAGTAAGAAAAATATAGATATGTCTATTATGGTTATTAAGGAAGTTATGGAATCTTTAAAAGAAATAGATAATTATAAAGAGAATATTTCTAATATATTATATAGAATGAGTTTAAATTTAGAAAGACAAAAAGATAGTTTTTCTTCTGAGATAGATAAAGTTATAAACAATTATTTTAAGACAGATATTTCTTTAGAAGAAGAGTTAGATATTTTAAGTAATATTGATAAAGATGAATTATTGGACGTTATTAATAGATTAAATTTAGTAAGTATGTATATTATGGAGGGTAAATAATGAAATTAGAAAAGATTATTTTGGATAATGGTTTAAAAGTTTTCTTTTTAAATGATAATGATAAGCATACTACTTATATAAATTTGATTGTTAATTATGGGGGTATAGATAATAAATTTAAAGTTAATAATAAAGTTTATACTATGAAAGATGGCATGGCTCATTTTATAGAACATTTAGTTTTAGAATCTACTAAGTATGGAGATTTAATGCATAATTTTGGAAAAATAGGTATTAGGTCAAATGGATTAACTTATATCAATAGAACTCAATTTTATATAGATACTGTCGATCATATTTATGATAGTACTAAAGTATTAATTAAGGGAATACATAGTCCTATAATAAATAAAGAAGTTATTGATAATATTAAAAAACCTATATTAGAAGAGAAAAGAAGAAGTTTAGATAATAAGTATAATGAACTTTATACTAGAAGTTTAAATAATATTTTAGATAATAATAAATATAAAACTATATTGGGAGAATTAAAAGATATAGAAAATATTAAAGAAAGCGATATTAGACTTTGTTTTGAATCTTTTTATAGGCCTAGTAATGAAGTAATAGTTGTTGCTGGAAGATTTGATAGGGAAGAGATGATTAATACTATTAAAGATGCTTATAATAGTTTGGAATTTAGTAATAGTATTGTAAATAAAGTTATAGCTAAACATAAAAATAAAGTAAATAAAGAAAAAGATATTATAAAGTCCGATCTTCATATAGATAGGGGAGTAATTACTATTAAACTTGATACTAAACATTATACTCCTTATGATAAATTACAATTAGATCTTTGTTTAAGTTGCTTTTTAAGAATGAATTTTGGGCTTGTAAGTAAATTTAATAAAGAAATGATTGATAAAAAAATTATAAATAATGGAATTGGTTTTTCTAATTATATAATAGAAGGATATAATTATATAAAGATTGATACAGATTCTAATAGGATTAATGAATTTGTAAATAATGTTATTGAATATTTAGATAAAAAAGAATTTGTATTTGATGAAGAATTATTTAATTTATACAAAAAAAGTTTTATTATCAATTTAATATTAAGAGATGATAATATATATAATGTAGTTGACCCTTTTATAGAAAATTTTATTAATTTTAATTACGAAGATTTAGATAAGATTAGTGATTTAGAAAATACATCTTTTAATAATTTTAAGAAATCCATAGAAAAATTAGATTTCAGCAATTATAGTATTACTATATTAAAACAAAAATAAAAAGAAGCAATCAACAAAACTTCTTTTTATTTTAATATTTCCCTTAATCTTTTTTATAAATTCCTTATTTTTTATTTCAGTATTCTTTTTACTTGTTTTTTTTTGAAATAAAATATTATCATATTCCTTAGTATTGTAATCAATTACAGTATATAAATCTTTTCTAATATTTTTTTCATTATTAAATCACCCGTATAATTATTATATTAACTGTTAATGATAAAGTATTTCATTTTTTTCTTTTAATATATTTTTGATTTAAAAGATTAATTTTCATTTCGATATTATCTAAATCGATATACTGTAAATTATTTTTACCATTAATTTTTATCATACATAGATCATCTATAAATTTCAATATATTATTTTCTAATCCGATAGCGTCAATTATACCACTTTCTAAATAAATAGATAATTTACTAATATAAGTTTCTATTAAAAAATTATTTATATTTTTAATAACACCATCATTTTCTTTTTTATATATTTTATCCATATCGAACACAAAACTTTTTATATTTTCATAAGAATTATATTTTAATAATAAATCTATTAATCTATCAAAATCAGCTTCAAAATATAATTTCTCTAAAGTATTTCTTTCTAATATAATTTCTAACATATACATAAAATGAGTTTCAATTTGATAATATTTATAAGACTTTAAAAAATTATTAAAATATCTGTTTGTTAAAAGCATCGTATATCCTTCATTTATTCTAGCTCCAATTTTAATTTTTCTATTTAAATCCACACACGCAAATCCAATATGAATTATATTATCTTTATTTTTTACAGTAGTTGCCATATGTAATAACTCATGAAAAATATATTTACCTCTAAATATATATATTACATTATTTAAAGCTTCATACGATGCATATATGATATCTTTACCATCTCTTAAAGGCCTTCTTTTAATTATTTTTAAAGTTTTTAAATTTTCTTTTAAAATATTACTATTACAATGAGATAATTCTTTTTTAAATATTTTTATAAATTCCCTAATTTTTTTTAAATACTTATAATCTATATCAACTAAATTATTATATTCATCCATAATAAAATAACTCCCTTAGAGAGCTATTATATTATTTTTTTATTAGAAAATCAACTAGAGTAGAAGGATCCTTTTTATTTATTATTATTTGATATATTAAATTGATAATAGGCATTTTAATTTTCTTTCTTCTAATAAGAGTATAAATTGATTTTAAAGTATAATATCCTTCAACAGTATTTTCATTAACATATTTATCAGCACCTTCTAAATCTCCTTTACCAATTAATACACCATAAGAATAATTTCTTGATTTTGTACTCGTTGCAGTCAAGAGTAAATCACCAACACCAGCAAATGACAAAATTGTTTTTTTATTTCCACCTAAACCATAAATAAGAGCTTTTATATCATGTAATGATTCAGTAATTAAAAAACTTCTTGTAGATTCTTGATAACCCATACCTTCAAGTATTCCAGCAGCAATTGCTATAACATTTTTTATACTTCCACATAATTCAGTACCGATTATATCTGTTGTTTCTCTTAATTTTATTCTATCATTTTCTAATACTTTTTTTATAATTCTTATTGTTTCTTTATTTTTACTTGCAATAGATAACCCAATAGGTTGGTTGTTAGCTACATCTATTGCAAAAGATGGCCCGGAAATTACTGATATGTTTTTAGTTTTTATGTTACTTTTAAATACGTCTGTTACAAACTTGCAAGTATTTTGTTCTATTCCTTTACTTAATATACAGAAGTGTTTATTTTTTAAGTTGTATTTACTTAATTCTTTAGTTACTGGTCCTACAAATTTTGCAGTAACTGCTATAAATACTACATTAGTGTCTTTTATTACATATTCGTAGTCATTTGAAAATTCTATACTGTCTGGTATTTCTATGTTTGGTAATATGTTTGAATTCTTTTTGTTTTTATTTAAAAATTCAGCTCTTTCTTCGCTTTCTACCCACATTTTAATATTTTTTACTTTTTTAAGTAGTGCTATCGCTATACTAAGTCCATATGCACCTGTTCCAATTATTGCTACATTATTCATTATTATTCCTCATTTCATTATTTATTTTATTTAGGTTATTTTCATATGTATTATATTTTGGTTTATAGTATTTTCTATCTTTTATATTATCAGGTAAATATTGTTGTTTAACCCAATATTTTTTATAATCATGTGGATATTTGTATGTTTTACTATTTGTTTTTATATGATCTGGTACATTACCTGTATTATTACGTCTTATATCATTTAGTGCATTATCTAATGCCATATAAGCGCTATTGCTTTTGGGCGATAAAGCAAGTTCTAGTACTACTACTGAAAGAGGGATTCTAGCTTCAGGTAATCCTACAAGTTCTGATGCGTTTATTGCTGCTTGTACTTTTGGGCCCATTCCGGGATTAGCAAGTCCTATATCTTCATATGCTATTACGCTCATTCTTCTATATATACTATCTAAATCTCCAATTTCTATTAATCTTGCTAGATAATAAATGGCTGCATCAGGGTCTGAACCTCTTATGCTTTTTTGAAATGCACTCAACAGATCATAATGTCCATCTTCATCTTTATCTCCAGCTAATATTCTTTTAGAATTAATTGATTTTATAACTTCTTCATTTATTAAATGATCAGTAGTAGAGTAGTATGAAGTTTCTAATAAATTTAATGCTGCTCTAAAATCTCCGTTAGATAAATTTGTTATTATATTTAGTGATTTATCATCAATTTTGATATTTTCTAAGTAGTTTGTAGCTCTTTTTAGCCCTTTGATAATATCTTCATTAGACAAATCATGAAGTTCAAATATTTGACATCTACTACGTATTGCCGGGTTAATTTTATGATATGGATTTGATGTTGTTAATCCTATAAGAATTATTAATCCTGATTCTATATATGGTAATAATAAATCTTGTTTATCTTTATTCATTCTGTGAATTTCATCTATTACTAAAATCATTTCACCATTCATTTTAGCTTCTTCTATTACTATATTAAAGTCTGTTACTTTATTAATAGTTGCATTTAAAAATCTATATTGTATATTTAATTCATTTACAATTACGTTTGCTATAGTAGTTTTACCTATACCAGGTCTTCCATAAAGTATGCATGAAAACATTTTTTTATTTTTAATTAAATTATTTAATACTTTATTTTCCCCAATTAAATGTTCTTGACCTATAACTTCGCAAAGTTTAGTTGGTCTTATTTTATTTGCAAGTAATTCCATGTTATCACCTAACATTAATTATATCATGTATATAATTTTAATAAAAGAAAACCTTGTTAAAAAATTTTTTTTATTATACAATATATTTTATAAAAGAAAGGAATATTTTATGGAAAATGGTAATAAAAAAACTGTACAAATTAGTAATATTTATGATTTAGTTAATGAATATAGACAATTACCTGATGGTCTATATAATAATGATAATTTAAGAGTTAATATTAAATCAATTGATAAATTTGATAAACTAATTAAAATAGAAAACGACAAATATGATATTTTAATAAAATCTACAATTTTTGGTTTTGATATTTTATTCAAAAATAATATGTATAATTTTAATATTATTAAACAATTAGGTTTAGCTATCGCTTTAAATATACCTGTTGGGAATAAAAATTATATTATATATGCTAATTTTCCAGTTGTGGATGATAAAAACATGAGTGCTTCTATAATAGTTGATAAAAAAAGATTAGAAATTAATGGCAATACAATTAAGAAAACTATAAATAACCAATATATTTTAGAATATGATTTTAAAACTAAAAAAATGTATATATATATAGCTAAAAAAAGTGATGCTAAAGAATTAACGGATTATGTTGAATTTGAATATAATGAGAAATTAATAGAAAGCATAAATAAGATTAATAAAAATTATAATATTAATTATTTCTTATTACGTGATTTTCTAGTAAATTGCGATGAAAAAGGATTACAAGAATTACTTAGTTATAAAAAAATATGTAATGATTTTTCAAAAGAATTTGAATTATTAAAAGAAGCAACAGAAGTATTTAATGAGTATCATGATAAATTAAATTTTGATCCAGTTATTTTTGAAGAAATCTCTACATTTGCAACATATTTAAATAATATAAATAATGAAACAAATAATAATTTTTTAAAGAGTTGTATTAAAAATAGTATTACAAAAAAAATCAATAATTTAAAAGAACTAAAAAATGAAATTAAACTTATAAAAGATAAAAAAGAAAAAAAGAAGAAATTAAATAATAAATAGTTTCTTTTTTATTTTTATGATAAAATTTAATTATAGGAAGTGGTTATATGATTTATACTTGTAGTTATAAAAATTTTAAAACAAATTTATATAAAGGATGTAGTATATCAGGAGATAAGTGGGGAAGAGCAGGTTGGAAGGGTAATTCTTATTCGTTACTTGCTCCTAAAAAGAAATTTTTGACGATATGGCATAATAATAAAGAAATTATTAGTGAAAACGAAAACAACGAATATTATATTGAAGAATATTATAAACAAGTATTGTCTAAACTTGATCCTGAAGAAACATACAGAAAGTTAGATGGTAATTTTTTATTATGTTTTGAAGATAATGGAGAATTTTGTCATAGACATATTGTTGCTGCTTGGCTAGAATTGTTCTTAGATAATAAAGTTAATGAAGTTAAAGTAGATGGTTTAGCTATAACTTATTTAGATAGTCCTGGTTATATTAAAGAAGTGTTAGAAAAAGTAATTAAGAATAATACAAATATGAGAGGATTTAATAGCCTAAGGGCTTTATATTTGTTCGAGATGAGCGAAAAATTTGAAAACGAAGCCGATATAATGGAAGAAAAATTTGAAAAAAGTTATGGCCATTTAAGACAAGCTGCTGCTTATTTAAGAAGTGAAGCTGATATGATTGAAGATGATTATAGGGTAAAAAAATTGGTTAAAAGAAGTGGAAATAATGAATGATATTTATATTAGTGAATTTTTAGTTTATTTAGAAATGGATTTAAATTATTCTAAGAATACTATTTCAACTTATGAAAATAGTTTGAATCAATTATCAAAATATGTAAAAAAAGACTTATTAAAATTAAACAGTAAAGATATAGAAAAATTTTTAAGTGATTTAGAATTAGAAGCGAGTAGTATAAGTAATTATTTAAGTGCTTATAAAACGTTTTATAATTATAATATAAAGAATGGTAATATAAAAGATAATCCAACTGACTTAATAGATACTCCTAAATTGTCTAGACATTTACCTACATATTTAACTGTAGAAGAAATTGATAAACTATTAGATATTGATGTAATAGATGCATTTAGTGCTAGAAATAAGTCTTTATTAGAACTTTTATATTCAAGTGGTTTAAGAATTAGTGAACTTATTGGTTTAGAGTTTAAAAATATTGATTTAAATGATTGCATAATTAGAGTAATGGGGAAGGGGAGTAAAGAAAGAATTGTTCCAATTAGTGATATTGCTATTAAGTATTTGAAAATATATGTAAAAGACTATAGACATTTACTAGTTAAAAATGAACAAAATAATTTTATTTATTTAAATAATCATGGCAAAAAGATGACTAGACAAGGTGTATTTAAAATGTTAAAAAAATTATCGTTATTAAAAGGTATAAAAAAAGATGTATCTCCTCATACATTGAGACACTCTATCGCTACTCATATGTTAGAAAATGGTGCTGATTTAAGGATTATTCAAGAATTTTTAGGACATACAGATATTGGAACTACTCAAATATATACTCATTTAACTAATGAAAAATTAAAAAATGATTTTATGGAATATTTTCCTAGAAACTAAAAGAGAATCAAACAATGATTCTCTTCTTTTAATAAACTATTTATTGTTAGCTCTAGCGCTATTTTTAGCAGAATTACTATTGCTGCTATTATTTCTAGCACTTTGTGAGTTACGGCTTGAACAATTACTATTATTGTTTCTAGCCTTAGCATTGTTTTTTGCACTATTTCTAGCATTATTTTGATTACTCATATTATTTACCTCCCACTATTATTATGATACTAATATTTAAAATTATTATGGTAAATATTGGTTTTTTTATAAAAGTGTGATAGACTAAATTTTATGGGTGGTTTTATGAAAATAATTAATAGTGATTTTTATTTTTCTTCTTTTCATGAGCTTTATAGCAAATATCCTAAACTTAAGGATACTTTAAAAAACTTAAAACTTGAAAAAGAACTATCTTTTAATTTTAATCGAATTAATGATAATTGCCTTGGATTTATTTATAAAAATGCTTTAGATTCTGAGGAATATAAAAAATTTAATTTATTAAAAAATACAGATTTAGAATGTTTTAAAAAACCTAATAATTTTATTTTTATAGATAATAAACTTTATGGTTATACTATAAATTCTTATGAATGTTCAAATTTATATAATTTGTCATATCATTATAGTATAAAATCTATTATTAAAAATTTGGATGAAATAGATATAGATATAGAGAATTTATCCGATAATAATATTTTACTATTATTCATAAATCCTGAACATATTTTATATAATTCCTATACAAAAAATATTGAATTTTTACATATACAAGAATTTGAAATAAGAGAAGATTTAAAAAAAGACGATATTTTATTAATGAATTATTTACTAGTACATACTGTTTTGTTATATTCATTATTTGGTAGAAATATTATGGATAATTTAAATAATAAAAAAGATATTATATATTATTTTAGAAATAAGATTTTAAATGAAGAATTAGAAGGTGAATATTCTACTAAGTATTTTTTTGATAAAGTTCATGCTACTTTTGAAGAAGTTATAAATGATGAAGTTAATACTTTAGGAGAATTTAGATCTTTGGCTAAAACTTTAAAAATAAAAGATGAATGATTAGCATATAATTAATTGTGATATTATGGATAATTTTTTATATGCTTTTTTAATTAGTACAATAGCTGGATTATCGACTATGTTAGGATGCCTATTTATATTTATTAAAGTGAAAAATATAAATAGATTTTTAAGTGTTGCATTAAGTTTTAGTGCGAGTGTAATGTTACTTATAAGTATATTTGATTTAATTCCTCATTCTTTCTTTTCATTAGTATTAAGTTATAAAACAACAGGAATATTAATAGCTGTAATAAGTTTTATTGTTGGAGTTTTATTGATTAATATTTCAAATAAATATATTAAAATGCAAGAAGAGAAGGGGAGTAGTTTATATAAACTAGGTATTATAAGTGCAATAGTGTTAATATTGCATAATTTACCTGAAGGTATTATTACTTTTTTAACTAGTGGTAATGATTTGAGTTTAGGTATAAAAATAGCGTTAGCAATAACATTACATAATATACCAGAAGGTATTTGTATTGCTGTTCCTATATACTACTCTACTGGAAAGATAGGGAAGGCTATTAAGACAACTTTGATAAGTGGATTATCAGAACCATTAGGAGCAATATTAGCATATTTATTTTTATATAAATATATAACTACGGATATATTAAATATAATATTTATTTGTGTAGCTGGAATTATGATAAGTTTATCAATAAATGAAATTTTAAAAGAATCTTTCAAATATTGTGAAAAAAACAATAAATATATTTATATAGGATTTTTAATTGGAATATTATTTTTTCTTCTAACAATTTTTATCTAAATTTATTTGTATTAATGGGTAAAAGACAGTATGATTATCAAGTGTAATAAAAGAGTAACTTATTAATTATAATGTTTATTTAATTTATATATAATTAGATTATCAACTTATCATCTTTTATTCTAAATATAGAAGTTAACATAATATATATTATAGGAAGTACGTAGTTTTACATAAATAGATGAATAATTCTCTTTATCAACCCTATCTTTTGTTATTATTTTATCACTATCTATATAAAAATTCAAACCATCTTCAGTAAGTTGTGCATATTCAATTTTTGGT
>JAFQQE010000017.1 GCA_017411405.1 Bacilli bacterium
AATATCAATTTCCACTTTATTTTTTTCTGTTAATTGTTTATAATTCATGTATGGGCTCCTTCCTTGCCGGGTGGTGGGCCCTTTTATTATATCAAAAAGCCGCACCTTAGTGGTGCGGTTCAAATTTCAATTTAGGAAAAATCGTAAAAACTAATTTACGATTTTTTACTTTATATAAACTTCATATTTATCAAAAGTTTTAATTAAATCATAATTATTTTTGATATGATTATATATACTAAGTGGAGCTTGCCCTCCTTCATATTCTCTAAATAAAATAAATTTAGTCCCCATACTTAAAGAATCAAAATATTCTATTGCTTTTTTCTCTCCATCATATCCTAAATTCCCACTTAACATTACATCATATTTATTGATATCAAGTCCTAATAATAATTTATTATAATAAGCTTCGTACATTATAAAATAAGTATTCTCTAAATTATCAACATTTTGCTTTATTTTAATAGAATCATCTAAATACTTAGATTCAATTAATTTACCTTCTAGAGCATTTGTACCATTTTTTAAATCCAAAAAGCCCACTTGAAATATAACTGACAATATAGGACAAATTAAAAATATTGCTAAAAATTTTTTATATTTTAAATAAAACTTATTTTCTATATTTAATAAAATATAAAATATAGTTGGAACAGCACTAATTAATATATGTGTACCATTAAATATAGGATAACTCATAATTTGAAAAAATAATATATATAATATTTTAATATCTTTCTTTTTTCTAAATAAATATATTAAATATATAATAGACATAATAAATATAACTATTCCAAAAGTACTTCTAACATTCTTAGTAGCAAAATCTAATAAACTACCAAATGCATAATTAAAATAATCTATCAAATTATTATTAAAATAAAAATAAACTATAAATATTAAATTAGGTATTAAAAAACCAAATGCCCTTTTAATAACCTTCCTTATATCTTTTATATAATATAAACTAGCTAATGAGAGTAATCCCATCGGACTCTTAGTTAGAAATACTAAACCTAATACTATACCAATAATATAATCATTTTTCTTTTTATCTTCTAAATAAAATAATAAAAATAAAAAGAATAAACATAATAAATTATAATTTGGATTTGATACAAAAGATAAAAGTAATATCATTTCCAAAAATACTTTCTTATAATTTTTATAAATAATAAAAAATATTAACGTAGGTAAAATAGCATTACTTAAAAAAAACATCAACATATTATTACCTAATAATTTCATTATTAAACCAAATATAGTGGGATATAATGGAGTAATAACCATATTAAAATCACTATACATATCTAGTCCATTTGCAACATTATAACAAAAACCATAATTCCATATTAAATCATTATTCGCAATACTAAAATAATTTATAACAAAACTAAATATGAATAATAAACAAAATAAACAAAATACTTTAAACTTTTTCATAGCTAGTAATTTTCCAATTCTATATCAATATTATTATTAGTATATAATAATACATTTCTTGTTGTATCATCTTTATTAAACCAAATATAAATTTTTAACATACTATAATTATCTAATATATATTTAAATTGATTTAAAGTAATTGGATCATAAGTTATCTTTATATCATTTATATCAGATATGCTATTTGATAAATTTTTTAAATAAAACTTAGTATCTCCATTAAGAGTATATTCATTTAATTCAATATCATTATTATCTAAATAAAATTTATTATAATAAAATTCTGATGCATAAATTTTATTATTCTCTAATTTATATATATAAAGATCTTCATCATAAGTATTAACATTCATACTAGTAATAAGTTCAACTTCATCCAAATTAGCTTGTACATTATTTTTATTCATCATAAAAAATACTACAATAACAAGTAATACTAGAACTACTAAAAATATTATAAGTCTATTTAAAAACGAACTATTTCCCATAACATTACACCTTACTATAAAATTATATCATTAAAAAAAATAGAAGTAAATTAATTTCTTCTATTTACACTTATCATTTCCATATCAGTTGTAAGTTGTTTTATTCTTTCTATTATTCTTCTTGCCTTAACTTTATCCATATTATTTTTCACTATACTTAAATGTGTTTCTAATTCTTCTATATTTAAATTTGAAGTAATAAATGTAGATAAATTATTTTCCATTCTATATTGTAATATAGTACCTAATACTTCATCCCTACTCCAAGTAGTTACAGTCTCAGCACCAATATCATCTATAAGCAAGATATCACTTGTCTTAATTTCATCTAACATATCTTTATAAGATTCAGTTTCTCCATCAAAAGAAGCTTTTAAACGACTAAGCATCTCAGGATAATATAAAAGTATTGTCTTAAAATCTTTTTTAGCAAGTTCATTAAGTAGACACGCTATCAAAAATGTCTTGCCACTTCCAAACGAACCATGCAAATATAAACCTTTTTTTTCATTAGGATAATTGTCATAAAAATCTTTTAAACATTTTATTACTTTACTACGTTTCTTAAAATCAACATCATCTATTAATGACATATTAGCATTTTTAATATCTTCTGATAGTCCAAAAAACTTACTCTTATTTAATTTATTATTTAATATTTCTTTATTTTTATATTTACAAGTTACATAGTTAAAATCTAATCCATTTTCGACTTTAGTAGGATAATATACACAACCATTGACTTCATTTTTACATTCTACTAATCCCTTACATCTCTCACAATTCTTTAAATTACTAACTACCATTTCTAACTTAGAAGTATATTTCATTCCATCTTCATCAGTTAACTTAAACTTATTTGTTAAAGCTTTAAATTTAGGATCCTTTAAAGCAGTTACATATTCGCTTTTTAATTTATCATTTAAATCATTTCTATAATATTTATTAGTATAAAATTTCAATTCTTCCATAACATCACCTAAAATCTTTTAATAACTCTTCAAGTTCTTTCTTTTCTTCTTCACTAGTTTCTAACTTTTCAATTTTTTCATTAAACCAAACTGGAACATTTTCTTTATTAGTTGCAGTAAATACTTTAGTTTTATTTTTCTTATGTTCCTTTTCTGCTCTTTCCATAGCACTTGATGCAGTCTCTATATTAGATCGTATCCATTGACTAGCAATTGCTTCTACATAATTTCTATTTAATTTATTATCATTTATTCTTAATACATAGTCGATTAAAACATTAATTACAGCAGGTTTCATCTTTAATTCTACTGCTAAATATTCAAGTAATTTCAAATCCCTATTTGTAGGCTTAACACCTTTATTTTTACCCATTAAAAAGTCATATGGACTGGTATTTTCAAATACATATAACATTTTACCTCTATTAGAATTATCATTATATTTTTGTTTTAAATACTCAGGTTGAGTTCTATAAATTAATGTAGGCAAATTACCATTATTATTAAAATCATAATACTTTCTAACATTAACTATTAATTTTTCTTTATTAATCATACCATTTTCATCTATACTAAGTCTTATTAAATCTATCATTCTTAAATTATCTATATCATATACAAATGCTAAATTATTTATTAATTCTCTACATTTTTTATTAAAAGCTTTATCACTAATAATATTTTTAGGAATACTAGATATTATAAGATCAAAATCAATCGATTCTCCTACATTAACCCCCAACACTTCTTTATTAACAATTTCTTCTCCCTTATTTAAATTACTAATACTAACATAAGTATTATTTAACGTAGATGATACATCATTATAATCTTTAGTATCTAATTTGTTTTTCTTATATAATTTAACTAAATTATCATATTCTTTATCACCAATATTATTATATAAAATAATATTAAGTATAGGATGATTAAAAAATTCATTAGGGCTAATAGGACTATATATCTCATAAATATATTGATTTATATTCTCCTCTACTTTAACTAAAGTCTTAACAAGTCCAACACTTTCTAAAGAT
This sequence comes from Bacilli bacterium, assembly GCA_017411405.1. Taxonomy (GTDB): domain Bacteria; phylum Bacillota_I; class Bacilli_A; order RF39; family UBA660; genus UMGS1124. The sequence continues at coordinate 3,946 of JAFQQE010000017.1, forward strand.
GTTCTAGCTTGTTTAATAACATCTAAACCACTCTTTAAAACAATCATTAAATGATGATGTGTATGTTCTATCCCAAAATTTAACTCACTATTTAAATCACTTATTAAAGTTAAATATAAACTAACAGCAATAGGACCAATAATAGGTTGATATAAATTAATAATAACTTTTTTATCATAATCAGTTAATATAGTTTTATTAATTACTTTATATGTATCAGCAGGCAGTAAAGTTATTTGTTTCATTTATATCACCTCTCCAATTAATATTTTATATTACTTAAAGTTTTAATTCAAGTAAATTAAAAAAACTTTATCAAATCATTATGATAAAGTTATAACATTTTTATATCATTAAAATCTAATCCTGTTATTTCATGAATATCTTTATAAGAAAAATTTTTATTTTTAAGTTTTAATGCAACTTCTTTTGTTTTATTAAGTTCACCTTCTTTTATTCCTTCTTTTATTCCTTCTTCTTTTCCTTCTTTTAATCCACGTTCTTTAATTTCTTGTCTTAAAGATTCTTCCCATTCTTCTTGATCAAATTTTGGATAATACTTTCCATTTATTTCTATTACTTCTAACATTTTTACAACTCCTTCTGAGATTTTAAAATTCCCATATTTTTTTAATATCTCTTTATCATTTTCTACAAATATCAAACAATTACGTTCTATATTTGTTAACTCATCATAATTATATTTGTTTTTCTTCAAATAGTCAAGATTAATACGTGTAGTCGTTATATTTTTATATATACATATATTATCATTTTCAATAATTAATCTACCATAACTAATTAATTTATTCTTAGATTCCAGACCCAAACATTTGATTAATATCATAATTATCTATATCTATTAAATATGTCTCTTTATTCATATTATAACTATTTTTATTATTTGCATCAAAAACATGTCTAAACAATAAATAAAAATGATTTTTATAAATACTTTTTTCATAATAAAATCTATTCATTTCTATTATAAATATCTTATTATCAAATTCATATACAACATCAGAATAACTACTTTTTATATTATAATCTAATCTAGGATATTCACCATTATAGTATTTTAAATTAGAAAGTAATAAAGAAACATCTATATTATATAAATCACTAATAATATTACACATTAAAATTCTTCCTTCTTCTCTTAAAAAAATATTTTTAAAAATCGAATCTTTTTTTATATCCACTTCTATTTTACTCATTTATTTCTCCCTTCACTTATATATATTAAGTATTTTTTTGTATTTCCTTTTTTATTTAATAAAAAAAGACAATTAAATGTCTACAATAATTTATTCTTATATAAAATAATAATACCCACTATAAATAATAAACACTCAATTCTTTTAAAGCAAAATAATATATATTCAAAAAAACTATATCCTATACTAAATAAATTTAAATATAAAAACATAAAAAAAATAGATATACTTATTAATAAAGAACTAATAATTAAATAAAATAGTTTTTCCATATTAAATATTATTTAAAAAATATTAATTTAATGATAAAATACTAACTAAGTGAGGTGTACTATGGATATAATAGGAATAATTGCTGAATATAATCCATTTCATAATGGACACATATATCATATAAATAAAATAAAAGAACTATTTCCTAATTCTATAATAATATTAGTTTTAAATGGATACTTTTTAGAAAGAGGAGAAATAAGTATAGAAAGTATTGAATCTAAAACAAAATTAGCATTAGAAAATAATGTAGATATAATAGTTAAATTGCCTTTCATATTTGGTTCTAATTCTGCAGATACTTTTAGTAATGCTGCAATAGAATTATTAAATGAATTAAAAATAAATAAACTAGTATTTGGTAGCGAATCAAACGATATTGTATTACTAAAAGATTTAGCTAAAAAACAATTAGATAATGAATATAACTGTGATATAAAAAAATGCTTAAAAGAAGGACTTAATTACCCTACTGCACTTAATAAAGCATTAAATACAAACATTAATACACCAAATGACTTACTAGGTATTAGCTATATAAAAACAATATTAAAAAATAATTATAATATAGAACCTATAACAATAAAAAGAACAAATGATTATCACGATAAAGAATCAAACAATGAAATAATAAGTGCAACTAATATAAGAGAAAAAATAAAAAACAACATAGATATATCTAAATATGTACCAAATACCAATTATATAAATAAAATAGATTACGATTTATACTTTAAATTATTAAAATATAAAATAATAAACGAAGATAACTTAAATAAATACTTAACTGTAGATGAAGGTATAGAAAATAGATTAAAAAAAGTAATCAATGAATGTAAAACACTAGACGAATTAATAAATAAAACAAAAACTAAAAGATATACATATAATAGAATTAATAGAATGTTTATACATATCTTAATTGGACTAACTAAAGAAGATAAAAACAAAGTATCAAATAATGAATATATAAGATTACTAGGATTTACTAACAATGGTAAAAAATATATAAACACAATAAAAAAAGATACTAATATACCTATAGTATCTAATTTAAAAAATATTAACTCTATAATTAAAGATTATGAAATAAAAGAATATAACACATATAACTTACTTTCTAAAGAAAATATACTTGAATTTGAATTATCTAATAAAATAATAAAATCTAATAATGATTAATTCACTATTAGATTTTTATTTTTTATATAAATTTCACTTAAATAATTTATTTTTTTTATTCTATAATATATAATTAAAATGGAAGGAGTCGATTAATGAAAAATTTTGTTAAAAATTATAAGTCTACTATTATTTTAATTTTTTCAATCATACTTGGTACTATTATAGGATTAATATTTGGTGAAAAAACAAGTATATTAAGTCCATTTGGAGATCTATTTATAAATTTACTTTTAATGATAATTACACCACTAATATTCTTAACTATAACTACTTCTATTGGTAAAATGAAACAACCAAAAAGATTAAGTAAAATACTAACAAGTATTGTTATTGTATTTATTATTACATCTTTAATAAGTGTACTAATAGGTTTAATTAGTACTAGAATAAATTTGGTAAATATTGAAGATAGTATAAAAATTAAAGAAACTTTAGATTACTCAATTGAAAACACTAAAGAAGATTTAAATATTTTAGAAAGAACAGTAAATGCAATAAGTACTAATAACTTTGTAAATTTACTATCCAAAGATAATATTATCGCTTTAATAATATTTTCAATACTTATTGGTTTATCTATTAACCTATCTAATGAAAAAGGTATTGCATTTTTAAATCTTTTAGATAGTATAAATGAAGTTTTACAAAAATTTATAAAGATAATAATGTATTATGCACCAATTGGATTAGGTTGCTATTTTGCCTCTTTCGTTGGAACTTTTGGAGCAAGTATTGCAATAGGATATTTAAAAACGTTTATAATATATACAATTTCTTGCTTATTTGTTTACTTTATTATCTACTCACTATACGCTTTTATCGCTGGAGGAAAAATTGGATTTAAAAACTATTGGAAAAATATTATACCTGCAACACTTACTGCACTTGCAACATGTTCATCAGCTGCTTCTATTCCAATAAATACTGAATGTGCTAAAAAAATTGGAGTATCAAACGATATTGCAGAAACAACTATTCCACTAGGTACATCATTCCATAAAGACGGTTCAATTATTGGAAGTGTATTTAAAATAATGTTCTTAGTTTATTTATTTGGAACAAATGAATCAATATGGAAAATACTTGGTGTAGCATTAATTGCAACAATACTTGTTACAGCAGTACCTATTGGTGGTGGAACAATATCTGAAATGTTAATAATAACAATGATGAATTTTCCTATTGCAGCTTTACCAATTCTAACAATAATAGCAACTATAATAGATGCACCGGCAACAGTATTAAATGTAGTTGGAGATTCTGCAAGCAGCATGATAGTATCAAGAATAGTAGACGGAAAAAATTGGCTAAAACAAAAGAAAAAATTGAGATAAAACTCAATTTTTTTATTAAATTAAAATAAAAAAACAAAAATTTAATATTTACCATTTACAATAAATAAAAAAATAGTTATAGTATTATTACATGGGGGATTTTATGGAAAATGAAATAATATATATGTTAAAAAAACAAAAACTAAGTTTCGAAAAAATATATGAAAAGTTACTTAATATAGTAGACATAAACGAAGATGATGTTAAAAAAACTATAAATAATTTAACTAAACAAAAAAAGATTTTTCTAGACTCTAAAATGAAATACAACTTAATAACAGAAGATAAAATAATTGCAAGACTTTCAAAATGTAGTAAAAATACTAAATATATTATAGATAATGGAGAAAAAATAATAATAAGTCCAGAAAACTTACACACAGCTTTTAAAGATGATTTAGTAGTAGTTGAAAGAATTGGCAGATACGAAGGTAAAGTAATTGGAATTTTAGAAAGAAAAAATAATAAGTTAGTTTGTGAAGTTAAAGAAAAAAACGATAAATTAATTTTAGTACCATTCAACGGAAACTGCGAAATATCAATTATACCTACTAAAGAATGTAATAAAATATTACAAAATCTAATTATAGGTGATAGAGTTTTTGTTACTATAGATAATACATTAGATGATGAAAATACAGTACTTGCAACTAATATAACTAAAATAGGACATAATCTAGATAAAAATTCAGATGAAGTTGCTATAGCAATAAGTAAAGGATTTAATATTGAATTCAATGAAGATGTTTTAAACGAAGTAAAAAACACTCCAAAAACTGTAAGAAAAATAGATAAACAAAATAGAGTTGATTTAACTAATGAAACTATATTTACTATAGATTCTATATCCACTAAAGATATGGACGATGCAGTAAGTATTAAAAAATTAAGTAATGGTAATTATGAATTAAGTGTTCATATAGCAGATGTAAGTCATTATTTAAAACCTAATACAGAATTATTTAGAGAAGCTTTAAGAAGAGCAACAAGTGTATATATAGGTGATGTTGTAATACCAATGATACCTAGTGAATTATCAAATGGTATATGTTCTTTAAACGAAGATGTAGAAAGACTTACTAAAACAGTAGTAATGGAAATAAATAAAAGAGGAAAAATTGTAAATAGTAAAATATTTGATTCAGTAATAAAATCAAATAAAAAAATGACTTACGAAGATTTAAACAAAATATTTAAATCAGGTATATATACTGAAGATTACATAAAATATAAAGATGATTTAGAATTAATGAGAGAATTATCAACTATAATAACTAAAAACAGATATAATTTAGGAAATCTTGAATTTGAATCTAGTGATATGAAAATCCATACAGATAAATTAAACAATCTAGAATTTTCTATCTCTAATCAAGATGAAGCAGAAATGCTAATAGAAAACTTTATGATCGCAGCAAATCAAACTGTTGCATCACACTTTTACTGGAGTGAACTTCCATTTATATATAGAACTCATAGCACTCCAGATATAAATAAATTAGAAAACACTTTAGATGTTATAACAAACTTAGGATATAAAACAAGATTACAAAATGCATATGATCAAAAAGCAATACAAAATATATTAAACGACTATAAAGGAAAAAAAGAATATTCAGTTATTTCTAATTTACTTTTAAGAAATATGGCAAAAGCTAAATATTCTATAGATAATGAAGGACACTATGCTTTAGCATTAAATGAATATTGTCATTTCACTTCTCCTATAAGAAGATTCCCAGACTTAATAGTTCATACATTAATAAATATATTTATTAATAATTATTCTATGAATAATTACGATAAAGCCTTAATAAGTGAACTTGATGAATTAGCAAATCACTCAAGTTTTAAAGAAAGACAAGCAGCTGATGCAGAAAAAGATTATATAAAACTTAAAATGGCAGAAGAAATGGCTAAACATATAGATGAAGAATTTGAAGGAATAATACTTGATATTAGCCCTGAAAACGTATATATAAAACTAGATAACAATATAAAAGGAATTTTAGATATTGACGGAGAATTTAGCGAAGCATTCCACGTAGATATTACAAAAAGAGAACTAAAATGCAATTATTCTAAAACAAAATTAAAACTTGGTACAAGAGTAAAAGTAAAAGTAACTTATGTTGATATCCCTCAAAAAGAAATATACTTTGACGTAAAAGAAATAATAAAAGAAAATGATCATAAAAATGTAAAAAAACTAGAATTAAAATATGAACTTGTCAATAAAAAGTAGACACAAAAAGTTCTATTTAAACCCTAGTTGAGTTTTATACTCAATTGGGGTTTTATATTTTAAAGCATAACTTGGACGTAAATAATTATTATCATAAACAATTTCGTCAATAAATTC